>BTRA01000150.1:0-6840 GCA_036986155.1 Gemmatimonadota bacterium
ACAGGAGAGGCTTCGCCCTCCCGGCGGTTCTCCTGCTGCTGATGGTGCTCAGCATCATCTCGGTGTTCTTCCTCGTGAGCAGCGGCGACCAGCAGAGGGCCGGCCGGGCCATGCGCGAGTCTGCTCGCTCCTTCTATGCCGCCGACGCAGGCATCAACGCCGTGCTGGCGGAGTGGGACTCCCTCAGCTACGACACGCTCGCGATCACCCCCGGCGACAGCGCCGACCTGGGGTGGCAGACTCTGGAAAACGGTGCCAAGTACAGAGCCGTCTTGGTGCGGGTGGACGGCGGCAACACCGGGACCCCTATCCACTCCCTCAGAGTCGTCGGAAAGGGAGCCGGCATCTTTGGCGGTTCGACCACGATCTTCCGCGAGATCAGGTTCGGCTCGTCGTTCACCGTCGACGCGGCAGTAAAGGGTGGTCTGGGCACCAGCGAATTGGAGATGGAACTCCCCGGGGGAGGCTTGGTCAATGGTCTCGACACGATTCCGGCAGCCTGGGCTAGTGAAGGCATATGCGGCCCTCTGGCGGACAAGCCCGGCGCCATCTGGAGGGACACCACCTACGTCGACGCCTCTACGGACACGCTGATGGCTGGATCCCCGCGCCTACTCCAAGATCCGACCATCGACGCGACGAATCTGTTCAGCTTCGGGGGCTTGACCTACGCCGACCTGGTGGCGATGGCCGACATCACGATCAACGCTCCGACGGTCATGAATGGGCCCGGCCCGCAGGTTGCGGGAGGGGTGTGCAAGACCTGGGGAGGCTCAGCCTACCGGAACTGGGGAGACCCCTACGATCCGAACAGCCCCTGCTTCGACTATTTCCCGATCATTCACATCGCGGGCGCGGGCGGAGTGGGATTCAGCAGCGACGGCTTCGGACAGGGCATCCTGCTCGTGGATGACGCGATGGACGTCGGGGCGGTGAACTTCGAGTTTTTCGGAATCGTCATAGTGAAGGGCCCGAGCGGCGGGGAATTCGAGTTGGAAGACCCGGGCGTCAACGTCTATGGAGCCGTGATTGCGGGCAGTTCCTTCGAGGTGGAGAACGGCGCGAGAATGCGTTATTCCCAGTGCGCCGTGAAGCGAGCGAGCCAGCGTGCTTTCGGGGCGGCAAGTACGGATCTGGCCGAACGGGTGTGGCGCCAGGCGATCGACTGACCGAGTCCACCCTCCCTCTTCCCTTACCAGGCGCCCCCGCGAAGACGGTCTCGCACCCATGTCTCGACCTGGTCCAGCGCCACGCGGACTTGCTCGAGGGTGTCCCGGTCCCGGATAGTGACCGTGGCATCCTCGTTCGTTTGCCCATCCACAGTGACGCACCACGGCGTGCCCGCCTCGTCTTGCCGCCGGTAGCGGCGCCCGATGGAGCCTGCCGCGTCATAGAACGACGGGATCGCGGCGGCCCGCAGACCCTTCTGTAGATTGGTGGCCAGCTCGGGCAGCCCGTCCTTCTTGACCAAGGGGAAGACGGCAACCTTGGTAGGCGCAAGGCGAGGGTTCAGCCGGAGCACCACACGCTCTTCGCCATCGACCTCCTCTTCGTGGTAGGCATCCGCCAGCACTGCCAACACCGTGCGGTCGACGCCCACCGCGGTCTCGACCACGTAGGGAATGAACCGCTTGCCGCCACCCGGATCGATGTACTCCAGCCGCTTGCCGGAGAACTCCTGATGACGGGACAGGTCGAAGTCGGTGCGGTTGTGGATTCCCTCGAACTCCCTCCAGCCGAACGGGAATTCGTATTCGATGTCGACCGCGGTCTTGGCGTAATGGGCCAGCTCGTCGGGCCCGTGGTCATGGAACCGGAGCTTGTTCTTGTCGATCCCAAGCGAGAGGTGCCATTCGAGCCGCTCGGCCTTCCAGTATTCGTACCACTCCTCGTCGCTTCCGGGCTCGACGAAGAACTGCATCTCCATCTGCTCGAATTCACGGGTGCGGAAGATGAAGTTTCCGGGCGTGATCTCGTTGCGGAACGCCTTACCGATCTGGGCGATTCCGAAGGGAATCTTCTGGCGTGCGGAGGTCTGCACGTTCAAAAAGTTCACGTAGGTCCCTTGCGCCGTTTCAGGCCGCAGGTAGACGACGGACGCTTCTTCCTCCACCGGACCCATGAACGTCTTGAACATGAGGTTGAAGAGGCGCGGCTCGGAAAACGCCTCCCCCGTGCCGCACACGGGACACTGCCCACGCTCGACCACGGCGAGATCCGCCCGAAAGCGTCGATTGCAGTTCTTGCACTCGACCAACGGGTCGGTGAACCCCTCGACGTGACCGGACGCCTCCCAAACCTTTGGGTGCATCAGGATGGCGGCGTCGAGACCCTCGACATCGTCCCTCTGGTGGACCATCGTGCTCCACCAGAGATCCTTGACGTTGCGTTTGAGCTCGATTCCAAGGGGTCCGTAGTCCCACACGGACCCGGTGCCGCCGTAGATCTCAGAGGACTGAAAGATGAAACCCCGGCGTTTGGCCAGGGAAGTGAGTTTGTCCATTCGATTCCAGGTGTCGATCACACGTATGCCGGAAGGCAGGAAGGTAGAAGAGGTCAGGAGGGGGAGCAACCGAACGAGTGGAGGGTAACAGCGCCTTGTCGGGGCCATGGCGGCCTGCTGTAGACAAAGAACGACCGTGAGGGACATGTCATGCTGACGTTCACTGAAAGGGCTCGGGCGATGGTACAGACGTACATCGACGCGAGTGACGGCGACCTTACTGCCCTGCGGGTTAGCCTGGAGGGCAGCCCCGGGAAGCCAGAGTTTGCGCTCACCCTCGTGGATGAGTCCGAAGCGGCGGAGCACGAGAGCCGCGTAGCGGTCGACGGCCTCATGGTCTTGGTGGACGAGGGCCAGACGAGCACGCTCGAGGGGGCCACAATCGACTTTGTGGAGCACATCAACGAGAGTGGATTCGAGGTGCGCCTACAGGCAGCCACCAGCACGGCAAGACCGCGGCTCGGTTCACCGACCGGCCCGATGGCCGATCGCATCAAACAGGTTCTCGACGAACAGATCAACCCGGCCATCGCATCCCATGGTGGATTCATCGAACTCGTGGAGGTGGACGGCACCGAGGTATACCTGGAGATGAGCGGTGGGTGCCAGGGCTGTGCGATGTCTCGCATGACGCTTCGGCAGGGGGTCGAGCGTATGGTACGCCAGGCGGTACCCGAGATCACCGAGATCCACGACGTGACCGACCATTCGAGCGGTGAGAATCCCTATTTTGAAGGGCCGACGATGTAGCCTGGGAAGGGGGGCCGACCGTTCGCGGCAATCGCACCGCTGGTCTAGGTGGAAGCCGCCCGGTTCAACGCACGCCGACTCCGGACGATTTGCCCTGGCGCCGTACCGGCACACGGAGGTCCGCCTCCTGAAGGGAAGGATGCCCCTGTCGGACCAGTTTCGAGGATTGCTCGGTCCAACGATCATGGGAGGTTGGAACTCGACGCTCCGCAGGTCTGACGACCCGTTTTCCTCCGCGACCATCCGAACAGGTCGGTCCGACAGGGGCCATGGGGGACACGAACAAGAGGCTGGCTCCCTCAGTGTTCGGCCGTCGAGAGCCCACTAGTAACGCAGGCTCTTTATCGACAGTCTGAAGTTGTGGCCTCGTCCGCCTCGGGACAGTAGGGAGGAGGACGATTCTCCTGTGGGGATTCTCCCCACATTCTTCTGGCCGGTTCCTTGACATTTGGCACGTGTACCATACGGTGAGGGATTCTCAGCGTTTGGACTCACCGGACCACGTGCGAGAAGCCGTGCACTCGGAAGAGGCCTTACTCGCAACCCGGATCAGCGATCATGTCTTCCGTCTTGAACCAACTCGTCGAAGAACTCACCACCGGCGGTGTCACGGTGGTCGACCTCACCCAGCCGCTGGGCCAGGATACGCCGGTAATCGGACTGCCTGAGATCTTCGCCTCCTCACCTGGCGTAACCATAGAGCAGATCTCCAGATACGACGACGCCGGACCCGCCTGGTACTGGAATACGCTTAGCTTCGGAGAACACACAGGTACCCACTTCGATGCGCCGGTCCACTGGATCACGGGGAAGGATCTACCGAACAACTCCTGCAACACGCTTCCGCCGGGCCGGTTCGTAGGGCCGGCGTGTGTCATCGACGTCACCGCCGACGTAGATGCCGACCCCGACTTTTTGCTCACACCCGACCGTATCGAGGGCTGGGAGGCCGAGCACGGACACATTCCGCCCGGAGCCTGGGTCCTACTCCACACTGGTTGGAGCCGGCGCACGAATGCCGAGGATTTCCTGAATGTTGCCGAGGACGGTCCACACTCGCCTGGTTTCGACAAGACCGCCTCAGAGATGCTGGCCCACGACCGTGACGTGACGGGGGTGGGGGTCGAAACGGTCGGGACGGACGCCGGCCAGGCTGGAGGCTTCGATCCTCCGTTCCCGAATCATACGATCATGCACGGTGCGGGGAAGCTCGGACTGGCGAGCCTCTGCAACCTCGATCTCCTGCCCCCCACCGGCGCCATCGTGATCGCCGCGCCCCTCAAGATCGTAGACGGAAGCGGTAGTCCGCTGCGTGTGATGGCGTTGGCGCCGGCCTCTTGAAGAGCGACGCCAACGACCACGTCCAACTATCGGACCGCGACCACTGACGGGGGAATTGCGGTCGCGGTCGCAGCCCAGAGCCTATCTAGAAGCTCCCTGGTGAGCCTGTCCGTCGAGACTGGCTCAAAGCCATGGAGCTCGCCCAGGGAGTCGAGCACCCGATCAAGACCGTCGGCCAAGGCGCCCGCCACCACTTCGTCGTTGGTGACAACCTCGAGCACGGGGTTACGCGACACTCCGGTACGCCCAACCGGATCATATTCGATCTGTCCGCCATACCTCAACAAGAGCAGGTGGAGATCCGAGGCCGCGGCGGCGAGCGCCAGGAAGTCATCGAAGACGTTCCCTCGCCGCTCGCGCCGTAGAACGTAGGCGCGGACGACCCAGAGCCAGGCCCTGGCCCGCTCCGGGTCGGAAAGGTCGCTCCCGCGAAGGTACGCCTCGAGTCCCGAGCGGAAGAGCACCAGGTCTTCTCGCTTCACCGCCTGAACCAGTGCGCCAAAGGCGTCCCAATACTCGAGCACGTCCGGATAACGGTCGGGGTACGCGAGGTAGGCACCCTCCAGCCAAATGGCCGGCGGAGACGAGGGGAGCCCGAACTCGCCGCGAAGCTCCGCAATGCGCGACGGATACCGTTCGCCCGAGGCGGTGAACCCGGCGAGGGCTCCGAAGGGTGGGTCGCCCGGCCCAAGGTTTGCCGTGGCCCCATCGATGGGGTCTGGCTTACTCAAGACGCCGGCGAAGAGTACCACGATGAGGATCGTAGCGAGTGACGCGGCAGCCGAGGTGGTTACACGCCGAGCGGCCCGCCTCCAACTCCACCCACGTCGGGCGACCCGCCGGATGAAGGGAGGGTCAGGCCGCCAGGGAGTGGATCGAGAGGCCACCGAAGCCGGATCCGCGGACGAAGTCCACGTGGCCCGAACCGACTCCGGTGACGCACTCGAATCCACTTCGGATCGAGCCGCTCCGCCGCGGGAGGCGAGACGCATCTCCGCGTCGAGCGGCTCGTGAAAGAAGGAATTGGTAGAGGGGGCCCCAACGGCAATTTCCGTGGGGCGAATCCCATCCCCCGATGCACCCTCTACCAACTCCAGATACGCAGGATGTCGCGCTGCGCAGACCCACTCCGCTCGATCCTCGTCCAACATCAGAGTGGATGCCGCAACCTCTCCGCGCTGGATTCGATGAGCCAGGGCCCGACGGTCCACCACTGGGACCTCGGTCCCCTGGCCATCGAGATATCGATATGCCATCGTCAGCCTCATAGTGAGGCCGTATTTCCCCGGTTTGGCGCGCTACTGACCGCACACGGCCGTAACAACACGGCCTTGTGGTCAAGCCAAGGTCTCGGGGCATATTTTCCAGGAACTACAGCGATTTGTCGCCGGCTAGGAAGAGGCTCTTCCCTACGCAGCCACCGAAACCGCCGGACGCCTGGGAAGGCGACCACGGGTCGGGCGAGCCAGCGATGCTATAATCTAGGAACTGATAGGAGTCCAGCACAAGGACAATGACACGCCACTCTTTGCCGTCGATCATCCACCGCGCTTTCAACCACACCGAGCGGCTGGCCATCGTCGACCCGAAGGCACGGTTCACCTACGGTGACCTCCTGACCGCCTCGGCTAACGTCGCGGCGGCCCTGACGGCGGAGTGCGGTCGCTTGGAGCAGGCGAGGGTGGCCTACTTGGTGCCCCCGGGCTGCCTCTATGCCGCGGTTCAATGGGGCGTTTGGCGGGCGGGTGGGATGGGTGTACCCATGGCCCCCTCTCATCCGGCGAGAGAGTTGGCGTACGTCCTCGACGATGCAGACCCTGTGGCAATCATCGCCCACTCCAGCTTCCAGGAGACGGTCGAGCGGCTCGCGACGAACCGCGACATCCCGATGCTTAGGGGCGAAGAACTCGTGGCTCACGACGGCGATAGTTGGCGGGATCCGAACGTCGGTGTGGATGACCGGGCGCTGATGGTCTACACGAGCGGAACGACCGGGAGGCCCAAGGGAGTCGTCACCACGCACGCGAATATCGAGGCGCAGGTTCGATCTCTCGTCGAGGCGTGGGAGTGGACGGAAGAAGACCGCATCCTGCACGTCCTGCCCCTTCACCATATTCATGGAATCGTGAACGCACTCTCCTGCGCGCTCTGGGCGGGCGCGAGCTGTCACGTTCTACCAGACTTCGATGCCTGCAATGTCTGGGAGCGATTCGCCAAGGGCGACCTGAGCCTGTTCATGGCCGTAC
>BTRA01000151.1:0-6817 GCA_036986155.1 Gemmatimonadota bacterium
CACGCGCTGGTCGGTATCACCATTCTGGCCAGCGTGCTTTCGCCGGGCGATGTCATCACGATCACCGTCATGATGATGGTGCCGCTCGCGCTGCTCTACGAGGTGAGCATCGTGCTGTCCTCGGTGATCTACCGCCGCCGCGAGCAGCGCGAGGCCGAGTTCGACGCGAGTCCTCCAGAAGGAGCGGTTGAGGCCGAATGACCGCAGGCCCCCGGGCGCTGTTGGCCCTCGTAGCTGGCGTCGGCATCGTCTCCCTGTCACCCGCCGAAGCGGACGCCCAAGAAGGTGCGCCGCCCGTCGACTCCACCGAGATTCGGATAAGGAGCCGTCTCGAGCGCCTAAGCCGTGGCCCCGGTGTCGACTCCACCCTTATCCGGCTGGACTCGGTGGTGAGCGCCCGCCGGGCCGGGCCGCAGACGCAGCCCGCCGACTCGTTCATGGCGCGCCTGATAGAGATGGGTGGTTACTCCGTCACCAACTATGACGGCACGAGCGCGCACTTCGAGGTGGCGGCGGCCAAGCTCCAACTCATGGGCGACGGCGCTGAGCGCCCGGCCAGCCTCACCAGGCCGGACATGCGCATCACCGCCGTGGACACGATCACCATGGACGACACGCGCTCTCTCGTGTGGACCAACGGAGAGACCGTGACCGAACGGCCGGGTGAGGATCCGGTCCGCAGCGAGAACATCGTCTACGATCTCGATGAGGAGCGAGGTTCGGCCATCGGAGCGAAAACGCGGTTCACCCAAGGAGCCGAGTGGATCATGTTCGGCGATCTGCCCGGTGTCTATCCGGACCTCGTGTATGGGAAGCACGTGACGTTCACGTCCTGTCAGGAGACCGTACCTCACTACCACTTCGCGGCGAAGGAGACCAAGGTGGTGGGCGGAGGGTGGCTCCTGGCCCGAAGCGTGACGTTGAACTTCGGCGACGTGCCGGTCTTCTGGCTCCCGTTCATCTTCCAGAGCGTCAACTCCGACCGCTCCAGCGGTATCCTCTTTCCCCGCTTCGGAGTCAACGACATCGTGCGGTCGTCGCGAGGCCAGACGCGCCGGGTCTCCAACGTGGGATTCTACTGGGCGGTGAACGACTACTCCGATGCGACGGTCGCGCTCGACTGGTGGAGCGACAACTTCGTCTCGCTCACCGGGAACGTGCGCTACAACATCCTGCGCCAGTTCCTGAACGGCTCGGCCAGTTACCGGAAGTTCTGGAGGGCCGATGGGGGACGGGAGCTCTCGTTCGACACCCAGCACAACTGGGAGATCAGCGAGCGCATGTCGCTTCGGGCGTCCGCCCGCTTCACGTCTTCCGCCCAGTTCGTGCGGCGGAACTCGTTCAATCCACGTGAGATCACCGGATCGATCAACTCGGAAGGCGGCCTGAACCGCCGGTTCGACTGGGGCACGCTCTCTCTCAGCGCCAACCGCCGGCAGTTCCTGTCGGACGACCGGGTCGAGATGACGCTTCCTTCGGCTACCCTGTCGCTCAAGAGCATTACGCTGTTCCGGGCTCCGCAGAGCGAGGCCAGGTTCTACAACAACCTCACCTGGTCGGGGTCGGCCTCCGGTAGCCGGAGTATCGTCGATCGGAAGGATCAGGTCCTCAGCCCCGGGCAGGTGTTCAGCCTGGGCCTGGCCGACCAGCAGGCGAGAAGGGCGAGCCTTTCCAGCAGCTTCAACCTGGGCGCGCTTTCTTGGTCGCAGACCCTGAATGTGGACGAAAGGGTCCAGCGCAACGTGCCGCAAAGCGTGGCGTTCCCCGAAGATTCGCTCGCCGCCGATTCCCAGGAGCTGACCGATATCTCGTCGGCCAACCTGAACTGGACCACGTCGGTCGGATACCAGCAGAGGATCATCGGTACCACCACGCTGACGCCGACTCTGTCCATCACCGGCCAGTCGAAGCGCGACGACCGCGACCCCGATGCGCAGAGTTTCGTTTCGGGCCCGACACGCCTCTCGTTCGGCGCACGGCTCAAGTCCGATATCTATGGCTTCTTCGGTGGCTTCGGACCGTTCGAGGCCGTGCGCCACAAGGTCTCCCCCAATTTCACGTACACGTACGCTCCGGCGATCGACCCCACGGACCTCCAGCGTCGGGTTTTCGGGGTCGGCGAGGTGGAGGCCAGAAACGTGCTCTCCATTGGGCTCAACCAGACCTTCGAGGCGAAACGGAAGCCCTCGACGGAGACGGCCCCAGCCCCCGGTAGGACCGTGGGTGCCGAGGATGTGGGCGCCGAGGATGTGGGCGCCGAGCCAGGGGATGCTGTCACGGCGGCCGCGGACTCCTTGGGTGCCGAGCCGGACAGCACAGCGTTGGCGGCCGATGGGGGTCCACGGCGCCGGGAGCAGTCGCCCATCGTCAATTTGCTGGCTATCCGGACGAGTGTGGTCACCTACGACTTCACGGCGGCCGGCAGGGAGGGCAACCGCTTTCTCGACGGCTTCCAAACCACGCGGCTTACGAACTCGATCAGCTCCGACTTTCTGCGAGGGCTGTCGGTCTCCATGGTGCACGATCTGTTCGACACCAACGACAAGGGTGATCGCACCTTCTCGCCGCTTCTCTCCCAACTCAACCTGGCGTTCTCGATGAGCAACCGCTCCGGGATCGTCCAGGCGCTGGGCCGGCTGCTCCGGATCAGTGGCCCCCCCGGCGTCGGGTCCGAGCCTGAGGAGGAGCCCGAGGAGGACCTCTTCTCCCAGGACCTGAACAACATCGGCGTCACGGACGAGTCGATGATCGTGCCGGGGCGTGCGCCCGCGCGTCCCGACCAGAGCCGGCGGCGGCCCGGAGCGATCGGGGGATGGCAGGCACAAGT
Source organism: Gemmatimonadota bacterium (assembly GCA_036986155.1). Taxonomy (GTDB): domain Bacteria; phylum Gemmatimonadota; class Gemmatimonadetes; order Longimicrobiales; family Gaopeijiaceae; genus JACZXQ01. The sequence goes on from BTRA01000151.1 coordinate 2,828, forward strand.
CTCCTACTCCCTCAGCCGGGGGCGGGCGGAGACCAGCCCCACCAACCAGCTCGTGGACGCCGGGCTGCGGTTTCGCCCGACCGAAAACTGGAGCGCGAGCTGGCGCACCTCCTACGACCTCGAGAGCAGTCGTTTCAACGATCACGTAATCCGGCTCACGCGGGAGTTGCACCGGTGGCAGGCCAACTTCGACTTCCTCCAGACCGCGACAGGCAATTGGACGTTCCGGTTCACCGTCTCCCTCAAGGACAACCGGGACCTCAAGTTCGACTATCTGCAGCGGAACACCGACCGGTCCAACCGGTTCTAGAGGCCTTTTCGGTGTCTGCACGTGCCCTGAACTGTCCTCTCGGGAGGACAATTCCTTTTGGGGCCACCTCGAAGGCCCTTTGTTCTTGGGGGTTTCCCGTTTGGTATCCCTCGTGCATAGGAAGGTGTATGAGATGTCGGGCCGGCGCGCTCGGAGATGCCCGGCCGAACTTCGACCGAGGACCCGAATGATGTTCAAGCGAATGTGGTTGGTTGCGGGCGTAGCGGCGGCGCTGGCGGGGTGCGAGCGCGCCGAGACCGTTCTCGACGCCTCAGACCCCCCCGCCGGTCCGGTTCGGTTGGAGGGGAGCTACTTTCAGCAGGCCGTCCAGCTTCATTGGGAACTGTCTCCCGACTGGAACGGTGAGAGCTTTCGGGTCTACGGACGCCGTCTCGGTGACGCGAGCTTCCTTTTGATCGCCGAGGTTACGAGCTGCGCGATGGACGTGTGCGGCTACACCGATACCAACATCGTCGAGAACACCACATATCAGTACTTCGTCTCGGCGTTCGATGCCTCCACCGGTCTCGAAACCGACTCCCAGGAGACCCTCGAGATTGCGGTGCCGTCGTTCACGGCGCCTCCGATACCCGAGGCTCTGGAGGTCGTCGCGCTCGACAACACCAACTATGTGCGCTGGGCCGACAACGCCCGCACCGCGGAGGACTTCGCGTACTACCGGGTTTACCTGATCGAGTCCGGAGGTGGTGCGGTCCTGCTCGGCGAAACCGACTCCGAGGGTTTTCTCGACCAACTGGCGGTCAACGGTGTGACGTCGACCTACTTCGTGACGTCCAACGACGAGTTCGGGAACGAGAGCGACGAGAGCGCTGTCACGGCAGGCACGCCTCGGCCCGACTTCGCGGGTGAGTTGATATTCGCCAACGAGGATGACCCTTTGCGCTCCGGCTTCAGGTTTCCGGAGTCCGACCAGGACGATCCGGTGCTTTCGGGCTCGTCGGCGGAGCGGCACTTCCGACTCCAGATCGACGCCCGGGGGTGGTGGCTGGCTCCCGGTCCCGGCACCGGGATCTTCCCTCAGGGTCGCTTCACCACCGCACTCAAATGCGGAGTGGCCAGCGACCTCCAGTGCGAGGATTGGACCGAGGCGCCCACCTCGGGCTACCAGGTGGCCGACATCGAGCTCAGTCAGGAGTTCACCTACATGCTGCGGGTCATCGGCAACGATGGCCAGGTCCACTACGGGTCGATCCGAGTGACCCTGCTCGGCTTCGAGCAGACCGGCGCCGCCATCATGGTGTTCGACTGGGCGTACCAACTGCAGGCGGGTAATCCGAGCATGGTGGGGGAGATGGGCGGCTGAGGCGCTCGAGTATGTCCCCACGCGGCGCCGCTCTTCTTGTCTATCTCGTTGCGCCACTTTATCATGAGGGGCATGGTGCCCGTCCTCGAAGCAGTGCCGAACTTCAGCGAGGGCCGCGATCTGGCGCTTATTCGCCAGTTGGTCGGAGCTATCGCACGGGAGGGCGCCGACGTACTCGATTGGTCTGCGGACCCGGATCACAACCGTTCGGTTATCACCTTCATAGGTGAACCCGCTCGTGTCGAGGCCGCGGCAGTGGCTGCGGCCCGGTTCGCAATCGACAACATCGACCTCCGAGGTCACTCGGGGGTTCATCCCCGGATAGGTGCCATAGATGTGCTTCCCCTCGTCCCACTACGGGGCTTGACCCTGGCCGATGCCGCGACGAGCGCGCGGCGCGTGGGAAGACGCATCGCGGACCTGGGTTTACCGGTGTATTTCTATGGCGCCGCGTCCGAGCCTCCGGGGAGGACGTTGGCTCCGATCCGGCGGGGCGGATTCGAGGCCATGATGCATGGGTTCCCCAAGGACCAGGAGCCGGACTTGCCGGCGGGCGGAGGGGGGCTACCCCACCCGACGGCGGGGGCCGTCTGTGTGGGTGCTCGAAAGGTGTTGCTCGCCTGGAATGTTTATGTCGAGGGGGTGGAGATCGAGGACCTCGAGCCGCTGGCTGCCAGTCTACGCGAAAGCGGTGGCGGATTTGCCCGTCTGAGGGCTCTGGCGCTCGCGCTACCGAGCCGCCAGAAGCTCCAGATCTCGATGAATTTGGAGGATCTCGATCGAACATCACCTATGGATGTCTTCATGGCCGTGGAAAAGGGAGTCCACGATCTCGGCGGGACCGTCAGCGGCACCGAAGTGATCGGAATGCTGCCCGATCCCCTTGTGCACGAGGCTACTAGAGACAGATTGATGATTCTGGAGTATGATTCGTCCCGTGCGCTCTCGCGTCGGGTGCATGAGTATACGAGGATACGCGAGATTAACACTCAAGAACTGGTGAGGGAGCCCCCCCGGGATTTCGATGAGCGTTGAAGCCCTAAAAGAACAAGCTCGCCGATTTGAGCAGAAAGAGCAGTGGCGAAAGGCTCTGGATCTGTACATGCAGGCGATCTCGCGTCTAGACCAGGACGATCAGCCGGACATCGGGCTGTTCAACCGGGCCGGCGACCTCAGCACGCGTGTGGGCAATATCCAGGCGGCGGTCGAGCAGTACGAAAGGGCCGTCGATCTCTACGTCGATGCCGAGCTCCCCAATAATGCCATTGCGGTCTGCAAGAAGGTCATCCGGAACCTGCCGTCGCGGCACACCACCTACCTCAAGATGGGGCAGATTCGGGCATCTCAGGGGTTCTTGACCGACGCCCGCGCCAACTTCCTGGCGTACGCCGAGCGCATGCAGGGCGAGGGACAGATCGACGAGGCGCTACGCGCCCTCATTGAGTTCGCAGACCTCGCTCCCGACGACTATGAGATCCGAATCGCGCTGGGTTCACAGTTCGAGCAGCGAGAACGGGTGCCCGAGGCGATCGAGCAGCTTATTCAGGCGCACCAGGTGCTCACTCGGAGGGGCATGAGCGACCAAGCGCAAGAGATCGCAACCAAGATCGAAGAACTCGCACCCGGGACGGAGATTCCTCCTCCCGGCGTGGACGTGCCCAAGGCGGCGCGCCCCTCGACGGAGGATTTCCTCCTCGACTCACCGGACGTGAGCGCCCCCGAGGATGTGGTCGAAGTCGGGCTCGCTGAGTCCTCTCCCGGTCAGGCTCCGGACGAAGAGGAAACCATCGACGAAGTGTCGGCGGTGGAGCCGGCGGTGGAGCCGGCGGAGGAGCCGGTGGTGGAGCTTGCGGTGGTCGACTCCGATGAGTCCGCCGACGAGTCCGCCGATGAGGCGGCTGCGGACCACGACGAGATCGAGGACGATGACACTCCGCTCCCCACCATGGAGTTCGTCGACGAGTTGGAGGACGACCTTTCCCCGCTTCCAACGATCGCCTTCGACGAGGACGCCGACGAGGAAGAGGCCGCAGTTCTGGAGGTGTCCGATGCGGCCGTCGACGAGGCATCGGAAGCGGAGAAGACCCTCGAGGCGGCGTTCGAGGAAGCGGCTGCGGACGCGGCTCTGGAAGCGGTGGACGAGGAGCCCGAGGCGGCGGTGGCCGAGCACCAACGGCTCTTCGAGGATGGCGATGTCGATGGTGCGATCGATCTGCTGAGAACCCTGATCGACCGCGAGCCGGACGAGGGGGATCACCATAAGCGCATGGTGGAGTACGCGTTCCGTCTCAATGAGCCTTCGGCGCTCGCGTCGGCATATCTGGGGCTGGCTCAATGCCTCCAACGCGCCAGCTCG
>BTRA01000152.1:0-6809 GCA_036986155.1 Gemmatimonadota bacterium
GCTCGTTCGAGCTGCCGCACGCCCGCCTCACGGGTGTACTTCTGAATCACCGAGAGAAGAGCGTTCTCGTCCAGGTTGAACTCACCCTCCTCGAGGCCGTTCTCCCTGTGTTGCCGGGGTAGCAGGTATCGCTTGGCGATCTCCAGCTTCTCTTGTTCGGTGTAACCGGAGAACTCCACGCGTTCCATGCGGTCGAGTAAGGGTGCCGGAATGTGGTCCCAATAATTCGCGGTCGCGATGAAGAGCACTTCCGAGAGATCGAACGTGATCCCGAGATAGTGGTCGGTGAACGTGCTGTTCTGCGCCGGATCCAGCACCTCCAGCAGTGCCGCGCTGGGATCGCCCTGGAACGAGACGCCCAGCTTGTCCACTTCATCCAACAGGAACACCGGGTTCTTGCTCTTAGCTTGGCGCATACCCTGGATGATCCGTCCGGGCATGGCGCCCACATAGGTACGCCGGTGCCCACGGATGTCGGCTTCGTCGCGCGCACCGCCCAGCGAGATCCGGACGTAGTTTCGTCCCAGCGAACGCGCAATAGACTTTGCGATACTCGTCTTTCCGACCCCGGGCGGACCCACGAAAAGCAGAATCGGCCCGCGCCCTCCCGCGGGCTCGTCGCCTTCGACCGGCTGAGCGTCCTCGGACTCGCTGTCCCCAGCCGCCACGTCGTCCGGCCCATCGCCATCATCGACTGCCTCTACCTCGATTTCGACCTCGTCCTCTTCAGCGTCTCCGCCAGCAGCCCGATCCAACTGGAGCTTCCGTACCGCCAGGAATTCCAGGATCCGGTCCTTGACTCGCTCGAGGCCGTAGTGGTCCTCGTCCAGTATCTCCTCTGCACGCGCGAGATCGATCTCGTCTTCGGACCTGGCGTTCCACGGGAGCTCCGTCACCCATTCCAAGAAGGTGCGGATCACCTGGTATTCTGCCGACTGGGGACTGGTGCGCTCGAGCCGCTTCAGCTCCCGCTCCACCTCGGACCGCTGCGTTTCGTCGAGATCCAACCCCTCGACGCGCTGGCGCAACTCCTCGACATCGTCACGCTCATCCTCGTCGCCGAGTTCTTTCTGGATCTGCTTGAGCTGCTCCCGCAGCAGCATCTCACGCTGGCGTTCGCCCAACTCCTCCTGCACCCGTGCCTGGATCTCTTCTTGGGCATCCAGCCGCGCCAACTCGCGCTCCACCGCGACCAATGCCCAGCGCATGCGCTCCTCGTCGTCGAGCGTCTCGAGCAGCTGTTGCTTGTCCTCGGTGGGGAGCTCGAGATAGAAGGCAACGAGGTCGGCGAACGCCCCGGGTTCGTCCACGCCCTGTATAAGTTGATTGAGCGCCTCGGCCGGCACGCCGCGTCGCGTGCCCAACTCCGCGGCCCTATCACGCAACTCTTGATCCAACGCCAGAAACGCGGCGTCCTCCGGGTCGGTGGCCTCCTGCCGCACCATCTCGAGCAAGACGGCACGCAGCATCGACTCACCTTCGGGTTCATACGAGAGCGCTTGGGCCCGTCCCTCGCCCTGTACGAGCAGCTGCACTCCACCTCGAACCCGATGGGTCTGGATGATCCTAACTACGGTGCCCACATTGTAGAGGACCTCCGGACTCGCGTCATCGACGTTTTCGCGCTGCGCAACGGCGAAGAGGCGCCGGTCTCCCTCGAGTGCCTCCTGTACCGCCTCGACCGTTCCGGGCCGGCCCGCCGAGATGGGCACCGCCACGCCTGGGTATACCACTGTATCTCGAAGGGGAAGCACTGGAAGCGTGTAACGCTCGCCCATGATGTCTCGCTCGCTATCCTCCCCAGACTCGTCGAGCCCGGGAACCGATGGATTAGTGTTCATTCGATGAAGATGTAACCCCTTGCATGATCCTTGCCAGTGCAAACGAGTCAAAATCCTGCCTTGTTCGCAGAGGCCCTGTCATATTGTCGGCCTTTTACCGCCACTCTGCACCATGTAGCTTGCTCTTGCCCGCACTCCCTCTCTTGGAGGCCCCTTTTTTGGACATGCTCGACGGCATCACCTGGTTCCGGCAGTCGTCCGTGCGCATCAAGCGTGAGGGCATCGAGTTGCACGTGGACCCGTGGGGCGTCACAGAAGCGAGCCAGTCGGACTACATCCTAATCACACACCCACACTACGATAATTTCTCGGAGGACGACATTGCCCGCGCGCGCGGTCCGAGCACCGTCGTAGTGGCTCCCGCCTCGATGAGAAAGCAGCTCGAGCAAATAGACCACCTCATGCGGCCCGGGGACATGATTCAGTTGGCCGGCGTGGATATCCTCGCCGTTCCGGCATACAACACCTCGAAGAGATTTCACCCGCTGGAGAACGCGTGGCTCGGATACGTATTTACGCTCGGGGGCCTCACCTACTACCACGCTGGCGATACCGATCTGTTGGAGTCCATGAGTCAGATTCGCTGCGACGTGGCGTTTTTGCCGTGTGGCGGGCACTACACAATGGGACCGGAAGACGCAGCCCAGGCAGCCCAAGCATGCGAAGCACGGCTGGTGATTCCTGTGCATTGGGGCGGTCCGGTAGGGTCCCGAGAAGACGCCGAGAAGGTAAAGAGCTTATTCCCCGGACGAGTCGAGGTGCTCGACCCTGGTATGCCGAGCTGACCTTGAGATCGGTGAGATCCGCAGGCGCCGCTTCGCCGCTCCCGCCGGCCTCGCGATCTTGTCGGGCCTCTTCGCTCCGGCGTCGGCGAGCGTGACAGCCCAGATCGCGCCATCCATGGCAGGACGTTCGACCGTCTTCGCCCCGCAGGGGGCCGCGGCCACCAGCCAGCCGCTGGCCAGCACCACGGCGCTCGAGATGCTGCAACGAGGCGGAAACGCGATCGACGCCGCCGTGGCCGCGGCCGTCGTCCTCAACGTGGTCGAGCCTCACATGACCGGCATGGGCGGCGACATGTTCGCGATCCTGTGGTCGGCCGACGAGCAGCGCCTGACGGGGCTGGATGCCTCCGGCCGAGCCGGATCTTTGATCAGCCCTCGGGTGTTGCGTGAGCGCGGTTTCGAATGCATGCCGGACACCGGCCCCGAGGCGATCACGGTGCCGGGCGCGCTGTCGGGCTGGATGGCACTCCTGAAGCGGTATGGCACGCTGTCGACGGCAGAGGCTCTCGCGCCGGCGATCCGCATCGCCGAAGAGGGCTTTCCGGTCACACCTATCATCGCGCGCCAATGGAGAGCCCAACGGGACAAGCTCAGCCGGGACCCCGGGGCCTCGGCGACCTACTTGATCGACGGCGAGGGGCCCGAAGCCGGTGAGTGGCGCACAAATCGAGACCTCGCCACAACGTTGCGCACGATTGCCCGCGAGGGCCCCGGAGCTTTCTACGGTGGCGACTTGGGGCGCCGCGTGGTGGACGGACTGCACGAGCTCGGTGGGTTCCTGACCCTCGAGGATCTGAAGCACCACGAAGCGCGCTGGGTCGACCCGATCTCCGCGGACTTTCGTGGATACACTGTCTGGGAGCTTCCGCCGGCAGGACAGGGCGTCGCCGCGCTCCAGATGCTCAAGCTGCTCGAACCGCTCGACCTGGAGGGCATGGGGCACAACTCGGCTGCCTATCTGCATCACCTGATCGAGACCAAGAAGCTGGCCTTCGCCGACCTCGGGAGGTACGTGGCCGACCCGGACTCCATGGAGGTCTCGGCCGAGGCGCTATTGGACGCCGGATACATGGATACGAGGCGAGCGCTTATCGACCCCGAGCGCGCGACGCAGCGCGCGGACCCGGGGAGGGCCGCCACCGAGAGCGAGACGATCTACCTGTCCGTGGCGGACAAGGACGGCAACATGGTCTCGCTGATTAATAGCATCTTCGGCCACTTCGGCTCCGGCGTAGTCGTGGCCGGCACTGGACTGGTGCTTCAGAACCGCGGCGCGGGCTTCACCCTCGACGACGGCCACGCCAATCAGGTCGCAGCGCGCAAGCGCCCGTTCCACACGATCATCCCAGGGTTCGTAACGAAGGACGGCGCACCGTGGATGGCGTTCGGCCTCATGGGCGGCGCGATGCAGCCCCAGGGACATGTCCAGATGTTGATCAACCTCATGGTCTTCGGCATGGACCTCCAGCAATCCGTCGACGCTGCCCGCTTCCGTCACATGAACGGAACGCGCGTTGCGTTCGAGAGCCCGATCGGGCCGGAGGTGAGAGCGGCACTCGAAGCCATGGGCCATGAGCTGATCGATGAGAACGATGTCGCATTCGGCGGCGCACAGGGCGTAATCAAGCTGGAGCGGGGTTGGGCAGCGGGATCGGATCCCCGTAAGGACGGAATGGCGGTGGGCCACTAGAGGTCTCCAGATGAGCGATCCCGATTTCATCATCCCCAGCGACCGGCTACCCCCAGGGTTCGCCGAGCGCATCGAGCAACTACCCGAGGTGCCCGCCGTACCGCGTCCGGCCGCGACCATTGTCTTGACGCGTCCCGGCCCTGGAGCCCTGGAGGTCCTGCTGCTCAAGCGTTCGCGCAGCGCGGGATTCGTGCCGGGGGCATACGTCTTTCCCGGCGGGCGCGTCGACCGAGAGGACGCATCCGACGGACTCTTGACCCGAATGGACGGGGTGTCGGCGGCGGACGCCTCAGCCCGACTGGCGTTGGACCCGGGGGCGGAGCCGCCGGCCGTGGCCTACTACCTGGCAGCGATTCGGGAGGCGTTCGAAGAAACCGGCATTCTCGTCGCCCACCGGGCCGATGGCAGCCCCGCACCCAACGCGGCCGACGATGCGAAGGTACTCCAGTGCCGGGACGACCTCCTGGCGGACGGCTCCATCTTCCCCGAGGTGCTCGATCGGCTCGGGTGCCGGCTGAACGGTGAGGCCGTGGAATACATCGCCCACTGGATCACGCCCAAGGTCGAACCGCGCCGCTACGACACTCGCTTCTTCCTGGCGGCTGTCCCCCCCGATACACAACCCGAACTCCACGCCGCGGAGATCTCCGACAGCGTTTGGATCACGCCTCAAGCTGCGCTCGACGGGAACAGCGACGGATCATTCCCCATGATCTTCCCTACCATCAAGACGCTCGAAGACCTGTCGGCGTTTCGCCATCCCTCCGAGGCGATCGAGGCCTACCGGTCACACAGCATCCGGACGATCCTACCGACGCTGGTAAGGATCCAGGGAGGCGTTGGGATCAAGATCCCGGAGAACGACGACGGATAGTACAAGCGCTCCGTCTCCCTCCTCCGCTCCTACCGCCACGGCCGGCTTCAAGGCAGAGCGACTTGAGTGTCGGCTCACCTGAGATTCGTGTTCGTGCATCCCCGGAGTCTCCTACGCGAGCACGCCACCGCGTTGCATGGTGCGTGCGTAGAGCCACAGGGCCACCGCGGCCAGGAAGATTACCGCGGTGAAGACGAGGGTGAAGGGGTCCCCCATGACGGCGAGTCCGTCGGCCAAGATGAAATTATGGAATGTGGTGAGCACCATCGCGATGAGGGACACCAGGAATACTTGAACTGCGAAACGGTTTCTCATGAGCAACAGGACCGACCCGACCACACCGCCCCAAACCGCTACGGCCCATGCCCCGACCACCCAGGCCGGAAACCCGTAGAAGAACTCTAGCTGCTCCGGTGTGAAGCTGCTCATGTACGCCTCGCTTTTGGTCTGCGTCATGACGTAGTCCATCGCACCAAACAAGTCCCACAGGAGTGCGATCACGCCTACCACCCAGAGGTGGCGGGGAGTGGAGTGAGTTCGTGCGTCCGGTGTTTCCGACATGACATCCTCCGTGATTCCCTGGTTGTTGGCCACGCTGCCCGTCGAGGCATCGCAAGGTAGGGTGCACGGTGGTCATTGAGCGAGGGGGGCCTTCGGTCCGGCGGAGCATTGGGGCTTCAAGCCGCCCACCGGCTCCGCCGAGTCAGCAGGCGCTGACGCCGCCGTCGGGCGGCAAATCCAGGGGCCCTTGGGCGGCGAGATAGGCACGCACGGGCTCGTAGGCCGCCCGGGAGGAGGTCTTCGCGCCCACCAGCGTCTCAGCGTCCACGTCGCGGAACTCCACGCCCTCCGTGGAGGAGAGGAATACCGCCAGATTCTGGTATTCCTCCGGGAACCATACCGTGTTGGCGTACTTGGCCGCGGCGAACATCTCGTCCTCCCCGGCATCCTGGGACGCCAACAGCGTCAGCATGCCCAACATCGCCATCCCGTGATTACAGTCGGGGAAGAGCGCGGGGTTGTCGCAACACGGACGATACACACCCGAGGCCACACGCTCGAGCCGCGCCTGCTGGCCGGGCGTGAGCGTCACGAGTGGCGTCGCGGCGTACAGCTCCGTGACGGGCTTGGCTCCCAGTCGCCAACCTCCCGTTGACGCGAACCGCTCGATCTGCCCTCCGGAGCGCCGCACCATCGGGCCCTCGGTCAGAATCGCATTGCGGTTCGCGAGGCCCAGGGCCCAGAAGAAGTCCAGGAGGAACCGGCCGTTGGCGCGGCCGATCACGATGGGCTCGGAGCTAGCCTCGCGCAGCACTTTCGTCTGGGCGTAAGTGAGGGGCGTCGAGGACCGGCTCAACGCTCCGGCCAAGCGCTCGTAGCTGATGGCCCCGACGGCCAGGAGCCGAGGTCCGAGGTCGCCGTACGTCACAGGTAGGGCAAAAGGACCGAATAAACCCTGGTCACCAGCAGTGGCGGTCGGCTCCTGCCCGCCACTCCCGAGGACGTAGCCGCCCCCGACGCCGAGTAGGAAGGTGAAGGAAGCGATCAGGGTGATACGGCTGGGGGTGATCTTCATGAAACCATCCTCATTGGGGATTCAGGACTTTTTCACGAGCCGG
>BTRA01000153.1:0-6739 GCA_036986155.1 Gemmatimonadota bacterium
CCTGGCTCGGTCCATGATCGAGAACTCTCGCCGTGCGAGAGGTCGAACATCTGCGCAGGATGAAGCGTCCCGCATTCTGGCCCGGGCGGAGGACGAGGCGGCAAGCCTCAAGAAGGGCCAGGTGCTGGAGGGGAAGGAAGAGGCGTTCAGGCTCAGAGAGGCCTGGGAGAAGGAGGAGTCGCGTCGGCGAGACGACGCAGAGACGCTCGAGCGCAGTCTCGCTGAGCACCTCCAATCCCTGGAGCTGAAGTCGGGCCAGCTCGACGCACGAGCGGCCGAGCAAGATACCCGTTCTCGTGAGGTGGATGCTCAGAAGGCCGAGTTCGAGCAAAAACTCGAAGAGGTCGCTGATCAGACCCGGGTCGCCCGAGAGCGGCTCGAGGAGTTGGCGGGCCTCTCCGCTCAAGATGCCAAGCAGCTTCTGATCGAGAATCTCGAGAGCGAGGCCAGGGCCGAGGCTGCCAACACGCTGCGTGAGATCAAAGAGGAGGCGCAGAGGTCGGCCGATCGCGAAGCCAAGAAGATCATCACGCAGGCCATCCAACGTATGGCGGCGGATCAAACCGCTGAAGCGACCGTCTCCGTCGTGCAGCTTCCATCGGATGAGATGAAGGGACGGATCATCGGCCGAGAGGGCCGAAACATTCGATCGTTCGAGCAGGCTACCGGCATCGACGTAATCATCGATGACACACCCGAAGCGGTCGTGCTCTCCGGGTTCGATCCTGTGCGCAGGGAGGTGGCACGCATCGCACTCGAGCGGCTGATCGAAGATGGCCGTATCCACCCGGGCCGCATCGAAGAGGTCGTGGAGAAGAGCACCCAAGAGGTCGAGGTGGCCATGAGGGAGGCCGCTGAGGAGGTGCTCTACGAACTCGGTCTCCATGACGTACACTCTGAGATTGTCGGTGTGCTCGGACGTCTCAGGTTTCGGACCTCGTATGGTCAGAATCAGCTCCAGCACTCCAAGGAAGTCGCGATCCTCGCGGGCAGCATGGCGGCCGAGATGGGTCTGGATGTGCAGGAATCCAAGCGGGCAGGGGTGCTCCACGACGTGGGTAAGGGACTCACCCATGAACACGAGGGCACACATGTCGAGCTAGGGTACCGCCTGTGCAAGAAACATGATGAGTCGAAGGTCGTGCTCAACTCGATCAAGGCACATCACGACGAGGAGCCGCATTTTTTCCCCGAGACCTTCCTGGTAAGCGCTGCGGACGCGATCTCCGGGTCACGCCCGGGCGCTCGACGTGAGATGTTCGAGGGATACGTGAAGCGCCTGGAGAAACTCGAGGAAATCGCTATGGAGCATCCTGGTGTAGAGCGGTGCTTCGCGATTCAGGCCGGCCGCGAACTACGGGTGATGGTCGAGCCGCAAAGGGTCAGCGACGTGGAGATGGCGCGAATCTCCGAGGCGGTTGCGCGTCGCATAGAGGGCGAGCTGCAATACCCCGGACAGATCAAGGTCGTTGTCGTGCGAGAGACCAGATCGGTGGACTTCGCCCGCTAGTACGCCGGAGACGGTCTCGGGGCCCAGAATGTGTTACGTTCACCGCTTCTGGGAATCCCAAGTACCGATGGCGTGAGCGTACGGAGGCCATGACAGCAAAGATCATTTCCGGCAAGGAGATCGGGGACGAGATTCGAGCGGAGATCGCCGAGCGTGTAGCCGGTCTGAAGGAAGCCCACGGATTGGTGCCAGGGCTGGCGACGGTTCTGGTCGGCGAGGACCAGGCCAGCCACATGTACGTGCGCATGAAAAACAAGGCCGCCGGCCAGCTCGGCCTGCACTCCCAGCAGATCACCTTACCGGGAGATACGTCCGAGGATGAACTGCTCGGCGTGGTGGCAGGTCTCAACGGGGATCCCGACATCCATGGCATCCTTGTCCAATCGCCCGTTCCCGCCGGGATTGACGAGTCGAAGATCTTGCTCGCGATTGATCCGGGAAAGGACATCGATGGCTTCCATCCGTTCAACGTCGGGAGACTGGCGACGGGCAGCGACGACGTGCTGGTTCCGTGCACACCAGCCGGCATTATCGAGCTCCTGATGCGATCAGGGAACGACCCGGCCGGGAAACACGCTGTCGTCGTTGGCCGCTCCAATATCGTGGGCCGTCCGATGGCGTCGCTGTTGGTCCAGAAGGGACCGGGAGGAAACGCAACCGTGACGGTGGCCCATTCCAGGACGCCCGACCTCGCCGCCATCACTAGGCTTGCGGACATTCTGATCGTGGCGATTGGGCGCCCTGAAACCATCACGGGAGACATGATCAAGCCGGGGGCCGTGGTCATCGACGTCGGCTCCAACCGGGTGGACGACCCCGAGACCGAAAAAGGATACCGTTACGTGGGCGATGTCGTTTACGAGGAGGCGGCGGCGGTCGCATCGGCCATCACCCCAGTGCCTGGCGGTGTGGGCCCAATGACCATCACCATGCTCCTCTCCAACACGGTCGACGCGGCCGTAGCGCTGGCCGGGATTGACGGATAGCGGACAGGCGGGCGTGAGCGAGACGAGAAACTTCGACCTTTTCCCCCCCGATGGTGTGATCGAGAGGGGTGAGGGCACCGTACCTGAGGCATGGACCCCCTCTCAATTGAATCGAGCCGTTCGGCTTCTGTTGGAGAGTTCCTTCGGCTCGATCTGGGTCACCGGTGAGGTGACCAACTTCAAGCGGGCGCGGTCGGGCCACTGCTATTTCACGCTGCGAGACGACGAAGCGCAGGTGCGCTGTGTCATGTTCCGCACCGATGCGGCGACCTTACCCACAGATCCCGACGAGGGCATGACGGTGCGAGCGCTGGGGGCCGTCACCCTCTACGAGGCGCGGGGTGATTGCCAGTTGGTGGTACGGGCGCTGGAGGGCGAGGGCGCCGAGGGACTCTGGCGGCTCGCGTTCGAGAAGCTGCGAGCCCGGCTTCAGGGCGAAGGTCTCCTCGCCCTTGAGCGAAAGAGGGCCATTCCCGACTTTCCCGCCTGCGTCGGCGTCGTCACCTCGCCGACCGGCGCAGCGATTCGGGACATCCTGAGCGTTATCGCTAGACGCGCCCCCTGGGTCCGTGTCATCGTGAGTGCCACCCGAGTCCAGGGTGAGGGCGCTTCTCTCGAGGTGGCGGAGGCGATTCGGTCGCTTGGTGCTTCTGGGCTGGTGGACGTCGTGATCGCGGCGCGTGGAGGTGGATCCATCGAGGACCTGTGGGCCTTCAACGAAGAGCCCGTAGCGCGCGCGATAGTGGAATGCCCGGTTCCGGTCATCTCGGCGGTGGGGCACGAGGTCGATGTGACGATCGCGGATCTCGTCGCCGATTTGAGGGCGCCCACTCCTTCCGTAGGGGCGGAGGCGGCTGTGCCCGACCGCGAGGCGATCACCGCCGTGCTGGACGGTGCCGCCGCTCGGCTTGCTCGCGGACTGCGTGGATCCGTCCGACGTCGCCGGGCCTCCTTGGAGGGTCAACGCGGACGGCTCGCGCGCGCGCTCCCCTCCTTGATTACTCCCCGGCGTGACGCGCTGCGAGGGCTTTCGGAGCGGAAGCTCCGTGCGGTACAGCGGACGCTCGACGCCCTGCGCTCGCGCCTGCAGGTAGCTGCGGGCACGATGACCGCACTGTCGCCTTTGGCCACGCTCCACCGCGGATACGCAGTGCCGCTGGCGCCGAGTGGGCGAGTGCTACGGCGCACGGGCGATTTTCCCGAGGGCCTCGAGTTCTCGCTCCGCGTCGTGGATGGACACGTGGACTGCCGGACATCTGGTGCGGCACCGAGCGACGAGGCCAGAGCATGACTGACACGCCCGACAGGACGGATGCCGTTTCTCAAGAGGATGCTACTCTAGAGGGCAGACTTGGCCGGCTGGAGGAGATCGTGCGTACGCTGGAGATCGATGAGCCGGATCTGGAACGGGCGTTGGCCCTTTTCGAGGAGGGTGTGGGCCACGTGCGGCACGCAGAGCAACTCTTGGCGAAGGCTGAGTTGAGGGTGGAGGAGCTTCTGAACGAGAAGGAGCTCCGCCCGTTCGAAGAGAGGGACGAGTGAACGGGGTGGTACGGGATTTCGATCTCGAAGCCTTCCTGGCCGAACAGGGTCTTGCGGTGGAGAGGGCACTGGAGAGGGCCTTGGTAGGGCTGCTCCCGGAGCTTCCTGCGGGCTTGAGAGAACCGCTGCGCCATGGTGTGATGAGCGGGGGAAAAAGGCTGCGTCCGATCCTCTGCGTGGCCGCACACGAAGCCTGTGGCGGGGAGGCGTCGGAGGGCGTATACGACCTTGCAGTATCACTTGAACTAATTCATTGTTACTCGTTGATGCATGACGATTTACCCTGTATGGACGACGCAGGATTACGACGAGGGACACCGACACCCCACACTCTCTTCGGTGAGGCTGAGACGGCGAGGGTCGCGTTCGCCTTGATCCCTGCCGCCTCCAGCCAGGCTTGGGAGGCATGCATGTGCCTGGGCTGTGACGAGACCGTGGCCAGGCGGATCGTACTGGAGTTGAATCGGGCGGTGGGATCCGGCGGAATGGTGGGTGGCCAGGTCCTCGACTTGTTCGGCGAAGACCAAGCTCTCACCGCCGAGGAGTTAGACGGACTGCACCGCCGCAAGACGGGAGCTCTGCTGACGTGTTCGCTCGTGGTGGGGGCTCTAGCCGCTGGAGCGGAGGAGCATACGCTGGGGGCGCTCGAGCGATATGCGCACGCCATCGGCCTGGCTTTCCAGGTTACGGACGATCTATTGGACGCCACCGCGTCCGCTGGAGACCTGGGCAAGCACCCGAGTGACGCAGCTTTGGGGAAGAGTACCTACGTCTCGCTCTATGGTCTCGAGGAGGCAGGCCGCCGCGCCGGTGAGTTCGTCGCCGAGGCGCGCCAGGCCTTGGTCGAGGCGGAGGTGCACGCCCCGGCCCTCCGGGCTTTGGCGAGCTACGTCGTGAGCCGGAAGCGCTAACCGGCGAGAGCGCTTGAACCGTGGTGCCGGGTTGACCCGTAGGGCTATCTTTAAGCCTTGACCGGCGGGGATCAAAGCAAGGAGTATCACACGTGTCGCTGTTGAAGGGCATCAACCTACCCGAGGACGTTCGCAAGCTTCCAAGATCGGAGCTCGCGCGGCTCGTGGACGAGGTTCGAGATCGCCATATCGATGTAGTGTCCAAGGTCGGCGGCCACTTCGGGGCCAGTCTGGGCGTTGCAGAGCTCACGGTGGCGCTGCACTACGTCTTCGACACCCCACGTGACAAGCTCGTGTGGGACACCGGCCACCAAGCCTACATCCACAAGATCCTGACCGGGAGGAACGACCGCCTCTCGACAATCCGACAGAAAGACGGCCTCGCTCCTTTCCTCATGCGCTCGGAGTCGGAGTACGACCACTTCGGCGCCGGCCATGCGGCGACGTCGATCTCCGCCGCACTCGGTACCGCGATCGGACGGGATCTCAACGACGAGGACTTCAAGGTCATCGCGATCATCGGCGACGGCGCCATGGGTTGTGGGCTCGCCTATGAGGCTCTCAACAACGCCGGGCACACCGAGCGGGACCTGATCGTCGTCTTGAACGACAACGACATGTCCATCGCGCCAAACGTCGGCGCGATGAACAAATACCTCACCGGTATGATGACCCATCCCGTTTACAATCGTATCCGTGACGAGGTGAAGGAGCTTCTGAGCCGGGCGCCAGGGAGTATGGGCCACGTCATGGAGACCATCGCCGGGCGCGCCGAGGAAAGTGTGAAGAACCTGTTCGTCCCCGGCATGATTTTCGAGGAGTTGGGGTTCAGGTACATCGGCCCGGTGGACGGGCACAATATCGACGACCTGGTGGACACACTCGCCAATGTGAAGAAGCTCGGTGGTCCCATCCTGGTACACGTTCTGACCCAGAAGGGGAAGGGTTTCACCCCGGCGGAGGAGAACGCCTACAAGTGGCATGCAGCTTCCCCCTTCGACAAGATCACGGGCGAGAACAGCAAGAAGAGTGGCGGCGGGTTGCCGCGCTACCAAAAGGTGTTCGGGCGGGGCCTGAAAGAGCTTGGTGAGCAGGACGATCGCGTGGTCGTGATCATCGCCGGCATGCCGGATGGGACGAGCACGGACATCTTCGGAGAGGCGTTCCCCGAGCGTTTCTTCGACGTCGGAATCGCCGAAGCGCACGGGGTCACGTCGGCTGCCGGTATGGCGACCCAACCCAACGTGCGCCCCGTGGTCTGTATCTACTCGACCTTCCTCCAACGCGGCTTCGATTCGATCGTGCACGACGTTGGGCTCCAGCACCTACCCGTGGTCTTCTGCATGGACCGGGCGGGAATCGCAGGACCGGACGGGCCGACACACCACGGTATCTCCGATATCGCCTACATGTTGCTGGTTCCGGGAATGACCGTGACGGCGCCCAAGGACGGTAGCGAGATGCTGGCGTTGTTGCGGCTTGGTGTCTCGCATGACGGGCCGTTTGCGATACGCTGGCCGCGAGACGCCGTTCCGGCCGAGGTGCCGGCCCTTTCGGCGATTCCGGCCATGGAGTACGGCACGTGGGAGACCCTGAGAAAGGGAGGGGACATCGCGCTTCTCGCCACCGGGACCATGGTACTACCTGCCGTAGAGGCGGCACAGACTCTTTCGGCGCGTGGGATCGAGGCGACGGTCGTGAATTGTCGCTTCCTCAAGCCGTACGACCGTGAGGCCCTCGAGGCGATTGTGGCGCAGCACGACAAGGTGGTCACGTTGGAAGAGGGCACC
>BTRA01000154.1:0-6735 GCA_036986155.1 Gemmatimonadota bacterium
GGTGGCGGAGAACCGCATGGTCGTCGAGCTGCGGCTCGAGGCGCCGTCCTATTACCGTCTAGACACCGTGCTTTCGGTTGCGCGTGGCTCGTCGGCAGGGCCGTTCACGATCCGTATGGCGCGGCGACTCGAACGCGTTGCGAAACAGGCCCCCAGGCTCCCGCCCCGCCCCGCCGCACCCGTTGATCCGGACGCGGGGATCGACAGGAGCGCCCTGCGCGCAGGCGACCGTGCATTCCGGACCGACGACTGGGTAGCGGCAGCATCGGCCTACGCCCGTATGGAGGTGCCGCTGCGCGCTGTGGGCACCTACGCCGGTGAGTACGCGCGGGCGCTGGTGAACCGAGGCATCAGCCATATCAACCTTGGAGAATGGGGAGGTGCGCTCGATGCGTTGGAAGAGGCTATTGGGTTCGAGTCGGCCGGCCCGTCGGCCTTCCTCCGCCTCGCGCAGGCCCAGTGTGTGGTTGGGCGTACCGACGCGGGCCGAAGGACCCTGAGCCAACTGAGCCGGCGCCGAGTCCCGTCCGGCGAGCGCGCATCGGTGGCTGCTCTCACGGAGTACCAACGGGCGATGTGCAGCCAGCACGAGTTCTCACGGGCCGAGAGTACCATTCAGATCGTGCGCACGGGTGGCCAGGCGATCCAAGATTTCAATGCATTCATCGAGATCGGCGAAACGGTGACTCCGGCGTCCGCAGAGGTGGACGCCGCTGTAGCGGACGCGCTCAGGCGGGTTGAACAGATCCGCGAGCGCATGAGGCGGCTGCGGGGGTGAGTGGCTCCAAAGCTCGGCTTTCTCGTACCTGGACTCGGTAAGCGGTCGGTAAGAAAACCGCGTTGACCCCGTAATCTTGTATCTTGGTCCCGGTGCGCCCGCATAGGCGGGCGTTCGCCAAGGTCCTCGTGGACTCGTCAGCTGGTCGAACACTCGGAAAGCATTGATGACTAATACCGCGCTCAGAATCTTCGTCGTGGCCTTTGTGGCGCTCGCTGTGCTGCTCGGTCCGGTCTCCGCTCATGGTCAACGAATTCCCGGCCAAGGGCTCCTCACGACTTGGGACCGCGCTGCGGCGCGATACCGGAACGACGTTCTTCAGGAGATTCAGCCCAGGCTGAAGCGATGGCAGGCGGCCTGGAACACGGGTGAGCTCGATGAACTCGCGGACCTCTATGACGAGGACGCCCGACTGTTTTTCGGCCGTGAGCTCGTGATCGGCAAAGAGGGGATCCGGCAGTACTTCGAGGAGATCGGTAGCTCGGTGACCGGGATGTCGGTCTCGCTCACGGACTTCTACGTGAGCGATCGATTGGCCTTCCTTATGGGCACCTATTCCTACCAAGTGAGGAGAGACGGGCGACTAGGCGAGCGGGTGGAGAGCGTCTACGTTGCCAGCTTCGTGGGTCACGGCCGCAACTGGCGTATCCGCACTCAGGTATTCAGAGACCCCTTCCCGGGGACGCAGCAGTAGGAAGGGAGTAGGCGAGTTCGGCTCCAGGGTGACCCTGGGTGCCGTCGTCGCCCAAGGCTAGCCGAGTCGATCGAGCTGGGCCGCGTACTCCTCGACGCCATCGCGCACATCGAGCGATACGTAGAGGTCCCTGGCCTCGCCCCAAAGCCGTCTCGCTTCTTCCGCTTGACCCATGTCTTCTCTGAGTATCGCCACGGGCCGAATGGCGTTCGCGAGATCAAGCGTCTTCGTGCCCTCCCGGCTGCGATAGAGGGCGAGCGCTTCGACGTAGCACGGCTCTGCCATCTCCAGCTGCCCGGTTTCCCGATAGAGATCGCCCAGATGTCGCACCGTATGGGCCAGGACGAGCGGATCACCTCCCTGGCGGCATAGATCCACCGCCTCCTCGTACAACGGTCGCGCCGCGGCATGTCGCCCAAGGCCCCGCTCGACCTGACCGAGTCCTTTCAGTGCCCGTACCAACGCCCTCGGGTCTCCCGAGCGGCGGCCAACCTCGACCGCTTCCGTCACGTCTCGATGCGCATCCCTCAGTCGGGTCTCTCGGCGGGCGTTAGCCGCCCGCCGCGCGAGACTATCGACGGTAATGGACATGGCTCGCTCCCGGATTACAGTGCATCTACCACATCATGCGCTGGCCGACTCGCCTCCGCACCTACAGCGAGCCCAACACGACGCGATTGATCAATGTACCATCGCGAGCTCTGTGGATTGCGCCCCCTCGTGGGCTGGTGATAGATCGGAGACGGCAGTATGGATGAACCACCCGACGAGGTGAGGGCCTCATGGGGATCACGCGTTCGATGAAGAAGATAGTGTACGTCGCGGCCGTGCTGGGGGTGTTCTCGCCCCTGCGTACGGCCGCGCAAGGCACCGGCCTCATCACGTTCGACCACTACCACACTCTAACCGAGATCCAGGACTACCTGGAGGCCGTGACGGCTCGTCACTCGGATCTGGTGACTCTGCTCGAGATAGGGGCCAGCCGTTCCGGCCGCCCCATATGGGCGGTGGACATCAACAACCCAGAAACCGGCCTCGCCGAGGAGAAGCCCGCGTTCTACGTGGACGGCAACATCCACGGAGGTGAGGTGCTGGGTGGGGAAGGAGCGCTGGCCTTCATCGACCGGCTCCTGGGAGCCTACGGAAGCGACCCCAGAATCACTGAGCTGGTCGACACGCGCGCATTCTACGTGGTTCCCATCGTGAACCCGGACGGCCGGGCGATATCGGTGGATACGCCGGAAAACCATCGCTGGAACATCCGGCCCGTGGACGAAGACGGCGACGGTCTGGTCGACGAGGACCCTCCCGAGGATCTCGATGGGGACGGCCGCCTACTACGGATGCGCGTACTCGATCCGGACGGCGGGTGGGTCATTCATCCGGATGACCCTCGGCGGATGGTGCGAGCCCGGCAGGATGCGGAGGTGGGGCCGCGCTACAGCGTCTACTCCGAAGGCACGGATAACGACGGGGACGGCAGATTCAACGAAGACCGCGTGGGAGGCGTCGACCTCAACCGTAACTTCCCGGCCAACTGGAGCCCATCGCAGCTTGCGTCCGGTCCCTTTCCGCTCTCCGAGCCGGAGACGTACGCGCTGGTGACCTACATCACCGCCCGCCCCAACATCGCGGCGATCCACACGTTCCACACGAGCGGGGGCCTGCTGCTCCGGTTTCCGACGCTGGCCGACCAGGATTGGGAGTTCCCGGAACAGGACCAGGAAGACTACCGGCTGATCGCCGAGGACGGCGTGCCGATCACCGGGTACACGAACTTCGCGTACAGGAAGAAGGCCATCGTCGACCTCATGAGCCCCGGGCACGGCGTCTTCAACGATTGGGGTAGCAAGGTTTTCGGCGTTCTGACCATGACCACCGAGATGTGGGGCCACGCGTTCGGGGAGGGGCAGGAGGCGCTCTTTCGCTGGAACGATGAGGTGTTGGGCGGAACGGGATTCATCGACTGGAAACCATTCGATCACCCGCAGTTGGGACGTATCGAAATGGGTGGGTGGGATCGGTGGTCCACGTCGAGTCCTCCCGACGCTTTGATTGCCGGCGAGCTCGACCGCAACGTGCGCTGGGTACTGACATTCGCCGACAAGACACCCCAGGTCGCCGTACTGGAAGCCATGGCGGAGCGAGTCGAGCCCAATGGACGGTTCCGGGTGACCGCTAAGGTGGGCAACACCGGCTGGCTGGCCACCGCCACGGTCCAGGCGATCGAAGTGCTCGAGATTGCGAAGCCGGTGCGAGTGAACCTCACGCTCACCAATGCCGAACTGGTCGAGGGCGAGGCCGTGCGGTCGTTGGGTGCGCTCCCCGGCACGCACGGCGGTCCGGTCGTCGAGCGATCGCTGGAGTGGTCGGTACGTGTGTTCGACGCTCGGCGTCCGGCGAGCGCCGAGATCACGATCTGGTCAGAGAAGGCAGGGACGGCTAGGCGCGTGGTCCGGTTGGATGGCCGGTGACGCCCTCCTCACGGGAGCCGAGCCGCTAGCTTGCCGACCAGATTCCGGTTGACTCCGCAGGTTATACGCCACAGATTGTGGAGTACCAGACGAATCGCAGGCCTTAGGGGTATGGGAGGGCTTAATGATAGTCCCAGCGAGTCGGAATCTCGCATCCGCCGGACTCTCGGTCGCGGTGCTCCTGTTTGCGACGACCGGGGTGCATGCCCAGGAGCATCCCGAGCGGATCCAGCTCCGGGGCGGGGTGTTCGATCAGAATACCTTCGTTCCGGTTCCTGGGGTGTTGGTGGAGGTGCCTGGAGTAGAGGCCGTGGCCACGACGGACAGCCTCGGCAACTTCCTCCTCGACCTTCCCTGGGGTTCGGGATACCATCTGTCCGTGAAGCAGCTCGGCTATGCGTCCACCGGAGTCGTGGTATTTGCCTCGGACTTCGACCGTCCCGTGCTGATTCTGGTGGCTCCGGACCCGGTCATGCTGGAGGGGTTGACGATTGTCGTGGATCGTTTCCGGAGCCGGCGGCACTCGAGCCCGTACAGCGTGCGCACCATCGACTCGGAATTGCTCCGTAGGTGGGGTGGAAGGGACATGCTCACCGTGCTACGAGCGCAGATTCCATTCCTCCGGCCCTGCCCCAATGATCCGTTGGCGTATTGCGGCCGTTTCAGGGGGAGCACGGTGCGGGTCAGGGTGTGTCTCGACGAGGTCCCGGCGTTGGGCGGGATCGCGCAGTTGGCGGCGTATCCACCCGGTGTATTCCACCTCATCGAGTTGTACAACGGCGGCACCCGGCTTCGCGCCTACACACGACGATTCGTGGAGAGACTGACGAAAAGCCGAAGGAGGCTTCTCCCGCTCTCGCTTGCGTGCGGGTAGGCTTCAGGACAGCATCGGAAGTTGGGCTGCAGTAAGGGTTGGACGCTCCACTGAGTGCTGCCCCACCCTCACAAGATTCGAGGCTAGGCGTTTTTCTAATGCGAGATAGTTGACATATCAAATAATGACTAATAAGGTTTATTCGATGACTACGAACACTCGACGCCCGATACAGGAAGAAATCGGGCAGAACCAGCCGTTCGAGTCCAGCCGGCACGAGGCATTGATCGCGTTGCTGCGGACCGCGGACATGGTGCGGCGGTGCATTGCCGATGGACTCTCGCTCCACGGAATCACCCCGCAGCAGTACAACGTCTTGCGTATCCTGAGGGGGGCCGGGGAGAATGGCGTTCCGACGCTGACCATCGCCGATCGCATGGTCGAACGCTCTCCCGGTGTCACCCGGCTACTCGATCGACTCGAAGGGAAGGGCTGGGCTCGCCGTCGCCGCTGTGATGAGGATCGTCGGCGAGTCTATTGTGAGATCACGGACACCGGTCTCGAGCTCCTCATGACACTCGACCCGGTCGCGAGGAGATCAGGCCTCATGGCCATGGCGGGGGTTACCGACCCCGAAGTCGCCGGGTTGCTCGAGGCTCTGGCGGGCATTCGAAGCGGCATGAGCGGATCGTAACCTTCATCCCACACAGGAAGGAGTCGCAGATGAGCGACCTCGGAGCAGCCATTGAAGACCTGAACAGTCTCGTTCTCGCCGGCGAGGCGTTCGAGGCGTTCGACAAGTACTACGCCGATGATTGCGTGATGCAGGAGGGCTCCATGGACCCCGTGCACGGCAAGGCGGAGAACCGTGCCCGGGAGGAGGAATTCTTCAATGCCGTGACCGAGTTCCGTGGAGCTGAAGTCAAGGCTGTGGCGGTGGGGGACGGGGTGACCATGGTGGAGTGGCACTTCGACTACACGCACGAAGAGTGGGGCGACATGAAGTACGATCAGGTCGCCGTGCAGCGGTGGCGGGACGGCCAGATCGTCCACGAGCGTTTTTACAAGGCGATGTAGCGGTTGCGGGGAGCGGCTCCCCTTCCATACATGTGAGTGGGTACGGCGCCGGACGTCGGCGCACTATGGAAGCCACCACGAGGGGACGCATGATGAGTAGCAAACGACCTGGACTCGATCGACGAGGGTTCTTCCGGCACAGTGTCGGCATGGGCGCCGGAGCCCTGGCTCTCGGACGGCTGCCGGTGGATCACGGAGGGCGAGTGCGCGTCGGGCGTGCCGTGCCGCTGATCATCACTAGCCATACGAATGAGACCGGGAAGAACGCCATGCGTGAGGCGTGGCGGATCCTCGACTCCGGCGGATCCTCGTTAGATGCGGTCGAAAAGGGAGCCAACGTGATCGAGGTCGATCCCGAAGACACCAGCGTGGGCTATGGCGGCCTTCCGAACGAGGACGGCGTGGTGCAGCTGGACGCGTCTATCATGGACGGCCGCACGTACAATGCAGGGTCGGTGGCATCGCTGGAGAACATCAAGACTCCGGCGTCAGTGGCCCGTCTCGTAATGGAGCGCACTGATCACGTGATGTTGGTGGGGAAGGGCGCGCTCGACTTCGCGCGTTCGTTCGGGTTCGAGGAGGAGGACCTGCTCACTCCGAAGGCGCGTAAGGCCTGGCTACGTTGGCGTGAGCGCCGCGGCGAGTCCGATGACTGGGGGCCGCCTGATCATCTTCGTGACCGGGGCGGGACCCAGACCGGCTTCCTCGACGGTCCTGACGAGTTCCACTACGGCACCACCAATGTGCTGG
Organism: Gemmatimonadota bacterium; assembly: GCA_036986155.1. GTDB lineage: Bacteria > Gemmatimonadota > Gemmatimonadetes > Longimicrobiales > Gaopeijiaceae > JACZXQ01. The sequence continues at coordinate 6,588 of BTRA01000154.1, forward strand.
CCGTCGACGAGAAGGGTGATGTGGCGGGCGTCACCACCACCAGCGGACTCAGCTGGAAGATCAGCGGCCGCATCGGAGACTCTCCGGTGATCGGTGCGGGCCTCTACGTGGACAACGAGGTCGGAGCGGCCGGCGCAACGGGGCGCGG
>BTRA01000155.1:0-6696 GCA_036986155.1 Gemmatimonadota bacterium
GAGGTGGGAGAGCAACTCTCCAAGGGTGGCCGCATCGGCGTTGTCCATGATGTACAACCGAGGGAAGCCGCCCCGGTCGATCTCGCTCCGCTCGTTCCAGGACGGGCCGAGCAGGGCGTCGCGGATCGTGGCCGCGCCGAGCGCCGACCCGCCGATCCCGAGTACAACGAGGTTGTCGAAGCGGTCCCTGGCCTCGTCTGCCACTTCGCGCGTCTTGCTCAACGCGGCCTCGTCGTACGGCAACTCGAAGAAGCCCATACGCCCCGACGCGCGGTCACCCTCCACGCTGGCGTGGGCCCCCGCGAACCGCTCCGCGAGATCGGCAGGCAGCCGGTCGGGGTCCAACCCCCCGCCGCCGACACTGGGCGCCAGCATGTTGGTGTAATCCAACGTCAGCGCGGTAGTCATGTGATCTCTACCGTCAGACCGTCGTACGCCGGCTCGATCCCATCGGGAAGCCGGTCGAGCAGGTCCTGGTGGCGAACCCGATGGGTCAGGTGCGTGAGGTAGGTTCGCCCGGCCCCGACGACCTGTGCCGCCTCGACGGCCTCCTCCACGTTGAAGTGCGTCGGGTGGGGCTTCCCGAACCAGAGCGCATTCAGCACGAGCACCTTCACGCCGTCGAGCGCGGCCATGGTCTCGGGCGGAAGCAGCTTGCCGTCGGTGACGTACCCGAGGTCGCCCACGCGAAAGCCATACGCGTTGATGTATCCGTGCGGAACGACGAGCGGCGTGAACGAGTGCCCGAATAGGTCTACCGGTTGATCCGGTCCGAACACCCGCATCTCGACTTCCGGCTTGGAGCTACCACGCGGCGGCTGGATGTCATGGTCGAAAACGTATCTGAAACGCTCCCTGAATACTGTCGCGAATTCCTCCGGGACGTAGGCGGGAAGGTCCGCACCGGCTCTTACCGTGAACGCCCTGAGGTCGTCGATCCCGTGGACGTGGTCGCCGTGATCGTGCGTATACCAGACGGCGTCCACCCTGTCGATGCCGGCGTCCAGGAGCTGGAGGCGCAACTCGGGTGGTGTGTCCACGAGCACGTTCGTGTCGCCCAGGTTCACCAGCGCCCCGTGACGTGTACGCCGGTCGCGAGGGTCGTCCGACGTGCACGTCTCGCAGTCGCAGCCGACCACCGGCACCCCGAACGATGTGCCCGTACCGAGGAACGTGAGCCTCAAAGCATCTCCACTCGCATGGTATTGGTCGAGCCCGAAGTGTGGAACGGAAACCCAGCCGTGACGACGACCGAATCCCCCGGCTTACCGAGGCCCGCCTCGAGCACGGCTTTCCTGCCGAAGTTGGTCAGCGACTCGTAGCTTACCTCCTCGTCGCCGGCCAGCGCGGCGCGCACACCCCACACGGCGTTGAGCTGATTGTAGCGAAAGGCGTCTGTGCATACCGCAACGATGGGCACCGGAGGCCGGTAGCTGGATACCAATCTGGCCGACCCGCCGCTGCGCGTGATGACGATGATCGCCGCCGCGCTCAGTTGCCGTGCGGACTCCACGGTCGCCGAGGCGACTGCGTGTTCTCTCACCGACGCTCCGCTCCGCTTTCCCTGAACCGCCATCGTATCGTACAGCGGCCCATGTTCCATGACGCCGCTCTCTTCGATCTCGGTGGCGATGCTCACCATGGCCTGGAGCGCGAGAAGCGGGTAATCGCCCACCGCGGTCTCCCCCGAGAGCATGACGGCGTCCGTGCCGTCCAGAATGGCGTTGGCCACGTCGGAGGCTTCGGCGCGAGTCGGTCTCGGATTGGTGATCATGGAGTCCAGCATCTGCGTCGCCGTGATCACGGGTCGACTGTAGAAGTTGGCGAGCCGGATGATCCTCTTCTGCACCAAAGGAACCTGCTCGAAGGGCAATTCCACGCCGAGGTCCCCACGCGCCACCATGACCGAGTCGGCCTCTTCGACGATCTCCTCCAGCGCCTCTACCGCGCATGCCATCTCGATCTTCGCCACCACGAGCGCCCGCCCTTGTATTCGCTCCTTGAGCGCCCGGACGTCTTCGGGCCGGCGTACGAACGAAAGCCCCACGTACTCCACGCCGGCGCCGAGGGCGAAGTCCAGGTCGGCGAGGTCCTTTTCCGTCAGTGACGGCGCTTGCAGGGCCGACCCGGGCATGTTGATGCCCTTTCGGCTCTCGAGGACCCCCCCCCTGAGGACCCTGAACCTCACCCGTCCGTCGATGACTTCCTGGCACTCGAACTCCAGCAGGCCATCATCGAGCAACACCCGGTCGCCTGGCTTCAGGTCTTCGCCGAGGTGCACATACGTGGTCGGGATATCACCCGGCTGATCGGCCCCTTCGGCCGCCATGAGGACGGTATCGTCCACCGCGAGGTCGAGTGGAGCCTCGAGATCACCGACCCGAATCTTGGGGCCGGCCAGGTCCGCTAGGATCGCGACGGGTCGGTCGGCGCGTTGGGCGGCCCTACGCACATGGTCGATACGCTCTCGGTGCTCTTCGTGAGTCCCGTGCGACATGTTGATTCGCGCAACGCTCAGGCCGCCCTGCACGAGCGCCTCGATGGTCTCGGCCGCCGCCGTGGCTGGCCCGAGCGTACAGACCATCTTGGTTCTGGGCATCGAAGCTCCGGATCGAGTAACGCACGGGGTCCCATGGACGGACGTCCCCAACGCCACTTGGAAGCTACCGGGCATGGCCCGGCGAGCAAGGCTCACCACGATCTCACAACGGATTTGTCCATCGGCCGGCGGGAGCCCATGTTGGCCGGTGGCCGAACAAGGCTCGGCACCGAACCTACCAGGAGCCCGGAGGGATCCATCGAGCATCTCAAGGTGCGCCTCGTCGCGGACGACGAAGCGGGACTCGCGCTGGCCGAAGAGTTGCGCGCGGAACTGCGGATCGCCATCGACCTGGAGGCGGCGGGGTTTCACCGCTATTCGGACGAGGTCCGGCTGGTACAACTCTCCTCCCCCGATCGCACGTATGTCATCGATCCCATGGCGTTCGACCTATCCGGAGTGCTCCGTCCGGCTCTGGAGAATCCAGAAGTCCAGGTGCTCATCCACGGCGGTGATTATGACGTGCGGCTTCTCGATCGGGACCTCGATATCCACCCGACGAATCTCTTCGACACGCAAGTCGCCGCTTCTCTGACCGGTGAGCCCTCGGTCGGCCTGGCAGCGCTGCTGGAGAAATACTGTTCGGTGTCCCTCTCCAAGAAGCACCAGCGAGCGGATTGGGCGAAACGACCCCTACCCGATGAGCTCATCGAGTATGCCGCCGCCGACACGCGGTATCTGCATGCGCTCGCCGACGTGCTCGAGGCCAATCTGGAGGAGATGGGGAGAACGAGTTGGGCCGAGGAGGAGTTCGCTGCGCTGGAGACCGTGCGCTGGAGCGATGATCCGGAGACCGACCCGGTCGCCAAGGTCAAGGGAGCCCGGAGCTTGCCGCCACGGAAGCTCCAAGCCCTACGGGAGGCGTTGGCGTGGCGCGATGAGATCGCGCAGCGGCGAGACCGGGCTCCGTTCAGGGTAGTGGGCGACCCGGCGCTCATGACCATCGTAGCCGAGGACCCCTCCTCGGTGGCGGAACTCGGGAACGTGAAGGGCCTCAACCCGAGGCTCGTCGAGCAACAAGGCGGGAGGTTGCTCGCCCGGTTGCGCACCGTCAGAGGCCTACCCGAAGACCAGATCCCGCCCTATCCCAGGCCCAAGGAACGCGGACCCAGTCGCCCCACGCCCGAGGAAGAGCAGTGGGCCAGCAAGATCAAGAAAGTGAGGGTAACCCGGGCCGAAGAACTCGGGATCGATCGGGGATTGCTCCTCCCGAACGCAGTGATCTACGACCTTGCCCGAAGAGCGCCGGTGGATGCAGCCGGCCTGAACGTTACCGAAGGATTACGTAATTGGCAGATCGAGGCGGTCGGCGACGCCGTACTCGCCGTGATGAACTGCTAGAAGCCTATGCGCTAGGCCGCCTCTTCCTCTTCTTTGCGTTTGCAGTCGATGCAGTAACGCGCATGGGGAAGGGCGTCGAGCCGCTCGAATCCGACCTCGGAGCCACAGGTATGGCACGATCCGAAGGTCTTCGGAGCGTTGTAGAGCCGCCTCAACGCTTCCTCGATCCGGTAGAGGTACCGGCCTTCCTTGGTGGCGAAAAGAGCGGCCTTCTCGCGCTCCATCGCCTCGGTGCCCTGGTCAGCCATGTGGTCCGTATAGGTCGCTAGGTCCGAGTCGCTCGATTCACGGCCTTTCTTGGCCATTTCGTCGAACAGACCCAGGGCCCTGAGAGCCTTGGTGCGCTCGTCCATCAAACGCTTCTCGATGTGTTTGAGCTGCTTCTTGTTGAGCATCGGTCCAGGCATTCTTGAGCGGGTATGCGGCCCTATCAGGCCCAGGTGATTCTGCCAGAAAGCTAAAATAACCGAATCTCGGAATCCCGTCCACGGAAGCCCACTCCGCACGCCGCGACATGCTCTACCAGCGGATGAGGGCGCTGCCCCATGTCAACCCGGAGCCGAAGGTCGTCAGACAAAGTAATGCGCCGGGCTCGAGCAACCCCTCTCGCACCGCCTCCGCGAGCGCGATCGGAATGGACGCCGCGGTGGTGTTTCCGTACCGCTGGATGTTGTTGTAGACCCGGTCTTCGGGCAGCTCGAGCCGCCGCCTGACCATCTCCGAAATGCGCAGGTTAGCCTGATGTGGAATCAACAGATCGATGTCGTCTACGCCGAGCCCATTCGCATCCAGGGCCTCCATCACGACCTCGGGCATGCGGGCCACCGCGTGCTTGAACACCTCACGGCCGTTCATCAGAGGAAAATGCCGACCCGCCTCGACGTCCTCGGCCGTGATCCGGGGATGGCGGATGCTGGACGCCCCGTCACACCACAGCATCGCGGCGTGTCGGCCGTCGGCGTGGATGTGCGTGGACAGCACGCCGCGATCCTCTTCGGTGGCGGCGAGAACCACCGCCCCCGCGCCGTCCCCGAAGAGAACTGCCAGGTCTCGCCCGCGGGTGCTTACGTCCAGCCCCGTGGAGTGGATCTCCACCCCCACCAGCAAGATGGTCCCGTACTGGCCGGAGCGGATCCAAGCGTTCGCGACCGAGAGGCCATATAGGAAACCGCTGCACTGAGCTCGAATGTCGAGCGCCGGGACACCGGGGATACCCAGGTCGCGCTGAAGAAAGACACCGGTGCCCGGGAAGAAATGGTCGGGACTGAGCGTCGCGAGCACGATGGCATCGACGTCACCTGCCTCGATCCCGGCATCGGCGAGGGCCGCCAGGCTCGCATCCTTGGCCATCTCGGCGCCCGTCTGTCCCTTCCCTATCCACCTCCGCTCCTCGATTCCGGAGCGCTCCTCGATCCACTCGGCGGACGTGTCCATCCACTGAGTGAACTCTTCGTTTCTTACGACCCGGTCGGGTACGTAGAAGCCGGTTCCAACAATCGCTGTGCGGGGCACGCGTCATCCCTTCCAGAAGGCCGGGACCCCCATGCGGTCCTACGGGTAGTCCTGCTCCATTCGAAGCAACCCGAATGTGAGACAATAGGGGAGTGAGGCCACCGTGGCGACGATGGAATGCAGGCGGTGCAAGGAGGCGAAGGCTCCCCTGGCTCGGGCGCCGTTCAGAAACCCGCTCGGGGAACGCATCGTTGCGGAGATCTGCCCTGACTGCTGGGCCGACTGGCTCCAGCACCAAACATTGCTGATCAACCACTTCGGCCTCGACCCCAGGGACGCCAAGGCGAAGGCCTTCCTCTACGAGCAAATCGAGAACGTGCTGCTGGGAAGCGGCGATGCGGAACAAGTCGATACGAGCAAGCAGGGCACCATCGAGTGGTGACCTAGGAACCCGCAGCCTCCCAGGCCGCCGCCCTCCGCTTGCATTCCTCATCCCAAGTCAAGCGAGCGAGTAAGCCGCCTCTCCAGACGGCCAAATACTGTACGGCGCCGTCGGGGCACAGCCGGGTCAACTCGTCGAGCGCCTCGCCGTGCACCACCCCACCCTGTTCGAGAATGAGGTAATCGATCTCCGCCGCCTGCCACAGGAGGAATTGCTCACCCGGATCCCCCCAGGATGGCCCCTCCGCGGAGATCGGCTTGAATAGAGCGCTGGGCGCCACGGTCAACCCGGTGTGCAGGTAGATCCCCGGCCAGAGTTCAGGGGCGCCGACGACACGGCCGTCCGGAGCGATCCCTCGGAGAGCCTCGACGGAACGAGCAAGCATCGCCGCCCGGGTTCTGTAAGGCTGGACGTGCATCCCTCGACTCAGCTCCATCACGGACCCCACCGCGAACCATGCGGCCCAGACGACCCCCAGAGCCCCCGCGACGGGTAGCAACCGCCGGGCGCCTCCCCGCCGCTCGACGACCTCCGATCCGCGCGCGACGAGTCCGCGCAGCGCGGCCAACCCCGGCGCCACGCCCAACGCCCCCACCAGCCCGAGGAACGGAATCAGCGGTGTCACGAGCCGCCGATCTTGATAAGGCCACACCCAGAGAACGCCGAGAAACAGCACCACCGAAAAGGCCGTGGACCGTGACCGGAGTGCCAATCGATAGAGCCCGAATATCAACGCCGGCACCAGAACGAAGACTGCCGCGATGCGCAGCGAGGGAGTCGACAGGGGGATGGTGACCCGCGCCAGACGGTCGAGCAGCCTCCAGGCCGCAGAGGGTAGACCCATCACGAAGCTCACCGGTGA
>BTRA01000156.1:0-6633 GCA_036986155.1 Gemmatimonadota bacterium
CACGGTCTGGCCGAAGACGATGTCGCCCAGGCCGTGATGCCCGTGCGACCCGAGGATCAGCAGGTCGTAGCCGTCCTCATCGACGGCCTTGACGATCTCCTCGACGGGGTTTCCGTAACGCTGGGACGTTTCAACGGATACGTCCCGCTCTTCCACCTCCCGGGCCAGCTCCTCCAAGTAGGCTTGGTCCTCTCGACCGTGTAGGCTCGCCTCCTCTTCGCCATACACCATCGTGCCCGGCGTCTCCGTGACGTGGAGCAGGGTCATGAGTGCCTTGGGGGAGGCCACCAGTGCCAACGCGGCGGAGATCACGTCAGCATCCCCCTCCCTGTTCTCAACGGCCACACCGATGTGCCGGTACCTGACGGGCCGGATGCGCGAGGCCACCGCTTGGCCGGTCGTGACCACGCCGCTTTCCCAGAAGCGGCCACGCCCGAACAGGGGCGCCAGCGCCACGTACCCGAGAATCCCCACCAGAAGGGTTGCTAGAACGATGACGATCATCCAGAGCCAGGCCGCTCCGCCGTCGAGCCAGTTGCTCAGCACGCCGATAACCAGGGCCAGATTCAGCGTGACGATGATCGCCGCGACGATCCACGCGGCCACCTTTACCCATGCGGGATTGGCGAACTTGCCCATCTTCCTGCGATCGGAGGTGAAGTGAATCAGCGGGATCGTCGCGAAGGGAAGCTGGAGACCGAGCACGACCTGGGAAAGGATGAGCAGCTTGTACGTACCCTCATTCCCGGCTATCGCGATCACGATAACCGCCGGGACCAGAGCTACACTGCGGGTCGCCAGCCTTCGCAGCCAGGGACGCATGCGGATGTTGAGAAAGCCCTCCATGACGATCTGACCGGAGAGCGTACCGGTAAGGGTAGAACTCTGTCCGGCGGCCAGCAGCGCAAGCGCGAAGGCGATCGGCGCGATCGCGGTTCCCAGAAGAGGCTGAAGCAGCTCATGGGCCTGCTGGATCTCCGTGACCACGATGCCGCGACTGTTGAAGTTCGCCGCCGCCATCACGAGGATCGCCGCGTTCACGAGGAAGGCCGCGTTCAACGCGATCGCCGAGTCGATGAGATTGAACTTACAGGCTTCCTTCTTGCCCGTGTGGGTGGGCGAGATGGCCCGTGACTGAACGAGCGAGGAGTGCAGATAGAGATTGTGCGGCATCACCGTGGCGCCGATCATGCCGATCGCGATGAAGAGAGCACCGGGCCCCAGGCGAGGAATGAAGCCGGAGGCGATCCCGCCCCAGTCAGGCTCGGCCAGGAGCACCTCGATGAGAAAGGCCGCGCCGATCGTGGCCACCAGCATGATGATGAAGGCTTCCATCTTGCGGACGCCGAGCCGCTGAATGGCGAGCAGCAGGAACGTGTCGAACACAGTGACCACGGTTCCCCACAGCAACGGTAGACCGAAGAGAAGGTTGAGGCCGATGATGGTGCCCAGCGCCTCGGCGAGGTCGGTGGCCGCAATGGCGATCTCCGCCATGATCCACAGGGCGAAGCTCAGGGGGCGGGGATATTCTCTGCGGCATCCCTGAGCGAGGTCGTAGCCGGTGACGATGCCCAACCTGGCGGACAGCGTTTGAAGGAGAATCGCCATGATGTTGGACATCAGGAGGACCCAGATCAGCGTGTAGCCGAATCGGGCCCCGCCCTCGATGTCGGTCGCCCAGTTCCCCGGATCCATGTAACCGACACTGACGAGGTAGGCTGGGCCGGTGAAGGCGAAGAGGCGTCTGAACCAGCCTCGCTTCTTGACGGAGACGGAGCCATGAAGGCCGTCGAGCGGCCTCCTTCGGCTGTCGTCGGGCACGAATCCTCCGAGCTGTCGAATAAGGGCGAGTCGGCCGGATCCGGGCCGGCGCCTCGCGTATCGGGCGTTTGTCGCGCTTTGAGGTAGCAAATTAGGCGCAACTAAAAATAGTGAACTCCCCGTCCTGGGCAAGGGCGGGCCGGACGGAGCCCAACGTGCTCGTGTGGAATTGCGAGAGACTTCGATTGGCCGGATCATGCCAAAGAGCGAGTCCGACTTCTACGCCACAACGTTGCCCTCGGGCGTTGTTTTGGAGTCGGTTTTCGCCATGGCCGTCGCCACAACTGTCGCTCACGCGGCTCAGAAGCTACCCTCTGATGACGTCTGTGCTTACCGCGTCGGAGCGGTTCGTCGGGCAGGCAGGTGGCGGGCCGCCGGCGGCGTCGATCAGGAGGCTGATGATGAGCCCGTTCGAGAAGACCGATTTCCCCGACAACCCCGACTTGGCCGACGTGCTCGCGCGGCGAGGCTTCACCCGAGAGACCGTTCCGGCGTTGCTGCTGCTTCCGATGGTCCATGTGGCGTGGTCGGATGGCACGGTCGACCCCGAGGAGGCCTCGGCGATCGCCGAGCTCGGCAGGCGATCCGGGCTATTACCCACGCAGGCCTGCGCCGATCTACTTCAAGGTTGGCTGAGCGAGCGTCCCGAGCCCCTCGTTATGGAGGCGAACCTCGACCTACTCTCGCTGCTGTTCGCTTCGGTGGGCGACGAACTCCCAGTCAGCGTGAGTGGGGTGCAGGAGTTGGCCGAGGCGATCGGCAAAGCGACCGGCGGAGTGTTCGGATCGTTCTTCCGCCTCAGCTCGGCAGAGAAGGCGGCGCTCGCAGAGATCCGCACCTTGCTCGGCGTGACCTACGACGACGCGTGGAAGCGCACGCTCGAAGGGCTGCGCGACGACTGGAAGATCACCGATTGGGTCGAGTTCTCCGAGCCGACCGACACAGTGGGCATCGACGCAGCCGATCCGCTCCTATTCGTGTCCCCCGAAGCGGTCGAGCTCTACGACGCGGGCAGTTTCAAGGGTTCGGATGGTAAGCCACTCATGCGAGAAGATCTTGTCCACGACCTGAAGACGGAGGTGATGCGAACCGCCCCGTGGGGACGTGACGACCTTCAGTTTCGCTGGCTTCTCGACCACTGGCTCGAGCGTAACCTGATTGAGGACGCCGGGGTGTTCTGGAACAGCAGCCCGCACGCGACAGTTTATCGAGCGCTCGCGAATCTGAAGTTCAAGATCGACCGGAGGACGTATCGAATAAGGAACGACGAACAGCTCGTCTTCATGTGTCAGATGGACCGCGAGATGATGGGCCTCGACGGGCCGTTTCTCGCCGGAGAGTTCTCGGCGCAAAGCGACGCGATGCTGTGCGGGGACATGAGCAACGCGATGATGGACATGGGCGATCCGATGATGGGCATGAGCGGCATCGATAGCATGGAGGGCATGGAGGGTGACAGCGCGGAGCCGCCGCGCCTCGACGTCGAGGATCTCACGGTCGTCGATGACGATCGCATCGCTTACATTCTCCTCGATTGTTCCGGGTCGATGGCGGGCGAGCGTTTGCGAATGGCGAAGCAGGCGGTCCTGTCGTTTCTGCAGCGGATCCCGGCCGGGGCCGGGGTCCGGGTGGTCGTGCGACCATTCGACTCCAAGCCGTCTCGGAGCCTCCTCCCCGTCGGTGTCCCATTCACCCCCCAAACCCGCTTGGCGATGATGGGTCGGTTGAGCGCTATGCAGACGGGCGGGACAACGGCGTTGTTCAAGAGCGTCAATCTCGCACTCGACGACGTGCTCCGGCTTGCCAACCCAGGGCAGATGACCGTTCCCAAGACCCACCTGATCGTGCTCAGCGACGGCGCCGACAACGAGGGGCTCCCCGGATACCGGTATAAGAGGTACGCTGGCGCGAGGGCGCTTTTCACGCGCATGAAGGACAACCGCGACGCGGGAGTGATCGAGTACCTCCCGATCGCTTACGGGGGTCGGGACGCGGTGCGAGGGCTGGAGCAGATCGGTGGGAAGGACTTCCGCGTGGAAGTGACGTCTCCGGCCGACATCGTCGCCAAGTTCGGGGAGATCCGCGAACAGCTCATGGTCGGAATGCCCATGGGCGGCGGTATGGCCATGCGGCCGATGCGCGGCGCGAAGTAGGGGTCCGACCTGTGAGCTTGTGGCAAACCGTGCTCGACTGGTTCGGCGAGGAGGATCGCGGCGAGGGTCTGGAGACCGCCTCGGTCGCACTCGTCCTGGGGATGCGCGATGCGGCATACGATCTGGTCACAGTCGAACTCGAGATCGAGGAGGCACACGAGGCCCGTCCCGACGAGGACTTTACCCAGGCCCGCCTCTTCACCGCGAGCGCCAGGTTGCTCAAGCGCTGCGCCGACTCGCTGATCGCCGAGGTCTCGGAGGGGTCGGAGAGGGTGGAGCGCTGGCGTTCCGATCGTGCGATCGTCCTCTATCGCGCGGTGATCGATCTCATGGACCGGAGTCGGGCTGCGGTCGTCAGGCCACCGGGCGATATCCAGCCGGTCAGGGCATTGCGCGTCTTGGCGAACTTCGGGATGCCGGCGGAGGCCGAGATCGCGGACCTGATCGACCTCAACCAGCAACTCGAGGAGGAGTATGCCGCGGAGATCGCCTTTGCACAGGCACGCCTGCGCGGTTTGGAACAGCAGCGTCTCAACGAACTCGTGGGGCTGCTTCGCTCGCGCGCGAATATGGCCAGCGCACTGCTGAGCCGGGGGCTGCGCGCATCAGCGGAAAGCGGCGAGCAGTGGACGGGGCGCGCTCTGTTCAACGAAGTGCTCGTGGCGTGGCTGTTGATCGTCCAGGAGCTCGTGTCCCCCAATGTCACCGACGATCTGCAGCTCGGCCCGCAAAGTGCCGCCACCGGGAAGTACGCGTTCGACAACGTGTGGATGATGACCGATCCGGTCGCGAAGGCCAAGTACGAGCGTCTGGGCCGCCTCGACGAGCTCGAGCAGGACATCCGCTTCGACGTACTGCGCGGCCAAACGTTCTCGGCCGACGATATCGCCTTCGCACAGCAGATCGACTGGCTTGAGCAGTCGGGTGTGATCAAGCGAATGGCGAGCTATTGGGCAGTGAGTCCACACCCGACCATCTATCGGGCCCTGCAGGCGGGCCACCTGTCACTGGCTGGCAGGAACATCGAGTTTCGGCGCGACGACCAGCTCGTGTGGCTGTGTCAGATGGGCATGGAGATGTTCGACTCGGAGGTCCCCGTTCTGATCGGAAATCTGCGGGCCGCGCGAGTGAGCAAGCTGTGCGGCGAGATGAGTAGCGCGATGATGGACGCGCACTCGAAGCGCAGGAACACGTAGCGGTGGGGGCTCGCGGACGATCCGATCCGGCAAACACGCACAGGCGCAGGGCAGCACTTTTCTCACGACGGCGACGGAAACCTCGTCGATCGCTTGGCGGAGATCTCGGTTTCGCTATTGACGATCGAGGGCACGGACGCAAACCCTCTCTTCAGCGCGCGCACGCCCAAGCGAAAGCCGCGACGATTTCAGGATCGAATCAGTTGCCCATTCCTGGGAGCGGGTCCGGCGAATTCCAGATGTCCACCGCTACCCGCCACGCACCGTCGGCATCCTTGGCCCACACATGGAAATCGCGGAAGGCCTCGGTCATCGTCTCTCCATGGGGACCGTCGAGCGTGACGGCTATTTCGGCGTAAGTGTAGCCGAGGTCCCCGCTCGCAGCGACCACGACCTGGGCCTGACCGAAGTCCATCTGAATGCCTGAACCGCCGAGAAAGCTTGCCGCATACTCCTCAAAGCCCGCTCGTCCTTCAACTGTGGGCTCGTTGGGTGGGTACGCTACCGCGTCTTCCATGTAAAAAGCCGCAACCGCGGCTGCATCTCCGGACGCGATAGCGTCGTCGTAGGCTTGGGCGGCGGCCTGAAGCGCGGTGGCCTCCGCTTGGAGATCAACCGTCGCTTCCTGCGGCCCCGCGCAAGCAGCAGCGATCATCGCGAGACCGAGCGTCGCTGCAATGTGCCGTTTCATGGCCGTGACTCCTCATTAGGGACACCCATCGTCGTCAACATCCTATGGGCGTCTCGAATGTGCAAGGCAGGATCGAGTCGCGAGGCACGCTTTCGGCGCCGACGGCCATGCTGTCGTGCGCCTTCGCCGGTGATGGCGCCCGGAGCGTCCAGTGCCCCTGGTTACGGACCCTCCGGTTCCAACAGCACATCGTAATGCTGTGACTGCGAGTCGAAGCGGGCCAGCACCTCGCGCGCGGCGGGCGGAACGTAGGCGGTTTCGTACTCCTCTCCCATGAACGCGCGCACGCTGTCGAGCGAGTCGAGCCACATGACGGTGATCAACTCGATCTCTGTCTCGAGCGTTCTCCGGTGTGGTCCATCCATGCCAAACGCGGCTGATCATCGTTCTCCTTCTCGGCTCGGTTTGTCGGGTTTGGTGGCCAGCACCATGTGAGAAGATCCAATAGGCGCGGGCATACGTCGCGCGATCCAGTGGCGCTCGAAGGAGAACACGAGGCGGGCGATCCAGTTCACGGGCCGCGGCGGCACTTCGGTGTGGGCCTCCGACGGGCGCAAACGCCGCACCAGGCGCTCGGCTAGGAACAGCGGAAAGAGAAGCGTCTGAAAAGGAGAGGAGAACCGCACTTCGAGTCCGCTCGCCCGAGCCAGGTCTTCGACCTCTCCAGGCCGATAGCGGCGGAAGTGATGGTGGATCTCGTCGTGATCGGACCAGAGCCAAGGGTGTGCGGGCACCGTTAGCAACAAGAGCCCTCCGGGCCGGAGCACGTCGG
>BTRA01000157.1:0-6621 GCA_036986155.1 Gemmatimonadota bacterium
GGGAGGGTTGCCCACGACGACCGTCGCTCAGGCAAGAGAGGGTGGCACCCGCCTGGTCATTCTCGGCACGGGCAACCCGAACTCGGACCCGGATCGGTGGGGTCCCGCGGTCGCGGTCGTTGTGGGGGGACAGGCCTACCTCGTGGATGCCGGCCCGGGTGTGGTACGGCGGGCCGCCGCCGCCGCACGGATCCACGACTTGCCGCTCATGGGGATGGACCTCAAGCGCGTTTTCATCACCCACCTGCATTCGGACCACACGCTCGGGCTCCCGGACCTGGTTTTCTCGCCGTGGGTGTTGGGGCGGCCAGATCCTCTGGAGGTGTATGGACCCCCGGGGCTCGAGCGTATGACGCGCCATCTTCTCGAAGCCTGGCGTGAAGACATCGACATGCGGCTCTTCGGCCTCGAGCCCCAGCCGTACGTGGATGGTTACCGCGCAATCACGCACGAGAGCAGGGGTGGGCTCATCTACGAGGACGAATACGTGCGGGTCGAGGCTATCCCTGTCGCGCATGGATCCTGGCCGTACTCGTTCGGTTACCGATTCCAGACCGCCGACCGGACGATCGTCATCTCGGGCGACACCCGTCCGAGCCGGGCATTGATCGAGGCGTGCGACGGGTGCGACATCTTGGTGCACGAGGTCTACTCCTCGGCCCGCTTCCCCAGCCGGCCGCCCGAGTGGCAGACCTACCATTCGTCCTTCCACACCTCCACCGACGAGTTGGCAGAGATCGCCACGGCGGCCCGTCCCAAGCTTCTCGTCATGTACCACCAGCTCTTCTGGGAAGACTCCGACGAAGATCTGGAGCGTCTGGTGAGAGCCGCCGGCTATGCTGGCCGAGTGGTCTCTGCGAGGGATCTGGTGGTCTATTGACGGAGATCTCGGATTGATCACCCTGAGCCCCGTGCATCGAGCCTTGGTGCCCGTGAGTTCTGCCGCCGCCAATCGGGTCAGCGGACCGAACTACGACGAGTTCCAGGACGACGCCGAGATACGCGCCTACATCCAGGCCAACCCCGACTCGATCGTGCGCGTTACCATGGCGCACGCCGACGCGACGGCCCCGGCAGACCTGCTCACCGAGGGCTCTGACGCCTCCCTCACGAGGGCCGCCACGAACATGGCGGCTCTGACGGCCAGCGATTTGACTCGCACGGTCGAGGAAGTCCTCTGGGTTGTCGAGATGATCGACCCCTCCAGGCCGGGCGTCCGCCAGATCGGACTTGGCGGCATGGCCCGCACCGATGAGATCCGCACAGCGGCCACACCTGCGGGCCCGATCATCCGCAACGAGGGCGTGCGCGAGAAGAAGGCGCGCGGGCGGGCCGATCTCATCGAACGGACTTCTGCCATCGTGGGCACGGTGAACAACGCTGTGGACGACGCGAAGGGTGTACTCAGGGACGCGTTGGAGCGATACGCCGACAGCCGACCATGTGATTTAGCCGTCGAGGACGAGCGGGCGACTTGGCACCGAGTCTGGTTGGTCACCGAGGGTGAGGAGATCTCCGGGTTCCGGGCGCTCTTGGCCGCCGAGCCCAGGGCCTACGTCGCCGACGGAAACCACCGGAGCGCCGGCGCTGCAATGCTCGGCTACGCGGAGTTCCTGTCCGTGTTCTTCCCGGCCCACACTATGGAGATCAAGCCGTACAACCGGCTCGTCGATGTGACTCCCGAAGGCTCTGACGGTTTTCTCCGGCGTCTTCGGACGTCATTCGACGTGCGGGAGGTCGGGGGAGTGGATGCGTACCAGCCGGAGAATAGTGACAAGATCGGGCTCTACAGCGCGGGGGGATGGCTCGAGTTGACTCCGAAGCCTGGGACCTATGACCCGGCCAACGCGGCCGAGTCCATCGCCGCCGGGATCGTGCAGCGAAACCTTTTCGGCGCGGTGCTGGGCATTCCGGACGCTGGCGACGTGCGCCTGAGGTTCGTCGGCAGCAACCGGGACGCGCGCTACCTGCAGGATCGAGTGGACTCGGGCGAGTACGGTTATGCCGTAACCCTCCCGGCTGTGACCATGGGGCAATTCATCGAGGTTTGCATGCAGGATCGTCTCATGCCACCAAAATCCACCTGGTTCGAGCCGAAGCTCAGGAGCGGACTGGTCGTCGCCCTCCTTTAGAATCCTATCGAAGGAGGGCGCGGCTTCCGGGTCGAGCGGTACCGAACCCGGCTTGCCGACGATTGCATAGGGAGTGTTAGAGTTATCAGGGCCTGTGCGGGGCCCTGAAGTCCGAGTCGTGGGCGGCTACTCTTGCGGAGGTTGTGACGTGGAAGGCGTTGTCGACTATCTCATGGCGAACCCGATCCTCTTGGCGCCACTTCTGCTCCTCGTGGCGGTGGGTATCTACGCCATCCTGAGAAAGCTCCTCAAGGTGGCTGTGATCATTCTGATCGCCGGATTGCTATACTTGGCGCTGATGAACTACATCGGGAGTGGTATCTAGCCCGGAGCCGCGCACGCTCGGGCGCGCCTCCCTCATTCCGCGCTGACCTCGGGTTGATCCGCACCCGACTCGGTCTCCCCCTGCTCGAACGCGGCCTTCCCGATTGCTGTGATCCCGTAGAAGCTGTTCGGGCGGTTTCCGTCGGGTGCCAGGCCGTTGCGCGTCGATATGGGTATGCTTAAGATCATCATACTAAAACCAAGTATGTTTGCTGGAGACGAGCACATGGGCAAAGCAACAGATGACTCGAACGTGCACGCGCCGTTGAGGCCGGTCGACTTCCACGTACTGCTCTCTTTGCTAAGTCGCGATCTCCACGGCTACGGCGTCGTGAAGGAGATCGAGAGGCGCACCGCTGGTGCCATCAAGTTGGTTCCAGGCAACCTTTACCCCGTGCTCCGCCGACTCGTCGAAGCGGGCTGGCTGGAAGAGACGGCCGAGCGACAGGCTGAAGATGTCGAGCACAAGCAACGGCGCTACTATGCGATCACGGCCCTCGGGCGCCGCATTGCCGCGGCGGAAGCGGTCCGACTTCGGATGCTCGTGGAGGAGAACGAGGTTCAGGCTCTCGTCGAGGGTTGGTCGGAGGGATGAGGGCCGGTAGGGTCTCGTGACAACCGTATGGGTGAGGATCTATCGGGCTCTGCTACGCCTCTACCCGCGTGGCATGCGGGTTAGGGATGGGCACGAGATGCTCGGGCTCTTCGTGGATCTCCTCGAGGAAGAGCGGCGCGAGCGAGGCTCGATGGCAGCCGCGAAGCGAGCGATCGGCGTGTACCTGGAAGTGCCCCGCAGTGCTTGGGCCGCGCACGTTGCCGTTCGCCGGACGCGGCAGCTTGGTAGGCTGCGTAGGGGACACTTCGTCGGAGATGTCGGGACCGACCTCCGCCGCGCTGCCGTGTCCCTGCGTAGAAGCCCCGGCTTCGTGGCCGTCGCGCTGCTCACGCTCGCGCTCGGGATGGGCGCGACGACTGCGATGTTCACGCTCATCCACGCGACGCTGCTGCGGCCGCTGCCGTTCCCCGAGCCGGACAATCTGTACATGGTCTATCTGACCACTCGGACTCCCGGTCGGGAAACTCGCCCCACACGGTGGTCATACGGCGAATTCCAGGTGCTTCGCGACCGCGACCTGGGCTTCCAAGGCCTGGCCGCGTTCGCTCGCGCCGAGTTCAACCTCACCGGCGAAGGAGTTCCCTACCACGTCAGGGGCGAGGTGGTTTCTTCCGGCTACTTCGCGGTCTTGGGAGTGCCCACCGCGCTTGGCCGGACGTTCTTGGCCGGAGAGGATGGAGCTTCAGGCCGGACCGCGGTGGCGGTAGTCTCCGATGAGTTGTGGCGCAGCGCCCTCGGCGGCCGCGGCGGCCTCCGAGGGGAACAGATCAAGGTGAACGGCGTGGCGATGGAGGTGATCGGTGTCATGCCGCCCGGCTTCAAGGGGCTCACGGGGCGGGCCGACGTGTGGGTAACACACGCCATGGCGCCCGAGGTTTACTACCCGTCCCATTTCACGTCTCACCAACACTTCCTGAACGTTGCGGGCCGGCTGCGGGATGGACAGACGGTCGAGTCGGTGGCATCGGCCTTGAACTCCCTCGAGCCCACCTTGGCAGAGCAGTTCGGAGCGCAGCACGAGGGCGAAGGCCAGTGGGGTGCGACCCTTCGCTCTCTTGGATCCGAGAGGATCGACCCCGCCGTGCGCCGAGCGAGCCTCGTTCTTTTCGGAGCGGCGTTCCTGGTGCTCATGATCGCCAGCGCCAACCTGGCGGCTCTGCTCCTCAGCCGCGGCCTGGCCCGACAGCGTGAGATGGCCATCCGCAGGGCGCTCGGCTCGAGCCGAGCCCGGCTTGTGCGCGAGGCCCTCATCGAGAGTGGATTGCTCGGACTATCGGGCGGGGCCCTCGGTCTCCTGCTGACCCTCTGGCTTACCCAGTGGGGGGCCTCGTTCCTGTCGGCGCGACTTGCCACGCGCCAGCTCTCGCAGTTCGCCACCGTTTCGGTGGACGGATCGGTGCTCCTGTTCACCGCCATCGTGTCCTTGGGCACCGGGCTTGTATTCGGGCTCGGTCCGGCGCTGCGGGCATCGCGGGCCGACGTGGATATGACGTTGAGGGGCGGCGCCCGTGCGGGCCCGGCCATGTTGGGGGGCCGGCGGCCCGGCCCGTTCGCCGTCTTGGTCGTCAGCGAGTTCACCTTGGCGTTGATCCTGCTCGTGGGCGCGTCTCTCATGCTCGAGACACTCGACAATCTGCGGGCCCGGGCGCCCGGGTTCGACCCCGAGGGCGTGGTCACCTTTCGCATCCAGCCTCCGCTTGCGGAGTATTCGAGCGAACAGGGACCAGCGCTCCTGGAACGGGTGCTCGATGCGGTCAGTGGAATACAGGGCGTGACGTCGGCGTCGGTGGGTCCCTGCGCTCCTCTCATGACGACCTGCGCGTGGCGCGAAGTCCGGCTGCCGCTGGAGGTAGATCCCGGCGGCGCGGTCCGGGCGACCTTCAGAAGACACTACGTGGGCCCGGACTTCTTGCGAACACTGGGCATTCCGCTGTTGAGAGGTCGCTGGATTACTCGCGGTGATCGCCAGGGGAGCCCAAACGTTACCGTCGTGAACCGGCGAGCAGCCGAGACTCTCTGGCCCGGCGAGGACCCGATCGGCAAGCGCGTCGTGCTGGGCAGTGGCGAGTTCATGAACCCGGACTCGACGGCGATCGTAGTGGGCATGGTTGCGGATGTCCGTTACGGCACGGCCGAGGAGCCGATCGGGCTGGACATCTACACCTCCTACCGGCAGTTCAGCCGGTCCTTCACCTACGTAATGGTCAAGTCCGACCTACCGCTCAGCACGCTGGTTCCGGAGCTTCGTAGCGCCATCCGGGGCGTCGATCCCGATTTGCCCATCTATGATGTTGCCACGATGGGCAGCCGGGGGTCCTCGGCGTTGGCGCGTCCTCGGTTCACCGGGTTCCTCCTGGCGAGCTTCGCCGCGCTGGCTCTCGTGCTTGCTGCGCTGGGCATCTATGGAGTGATGTCGGAGTTGGTCTCCCGTCGCAGGCGGGAACTGGGCGTCCGAATGGCCATCGGAGCCGATCGGCGCATCCTGATCCGGTATATCGTCGGCCGGGGTGCCACGCTCGCGCTCGCCGGCGTTTCGCTCGGCGTGGTTGGTGCGCTGATCCTCGCCCGCGTGCTGGAGTCGCAGCTATGGGGCGTGAGCAGCACCGATGGGCTGGTACTAGCCGGGGCGGCGACTTTTCTGTTGGCCGTGGGCCTGGTGGCGGTCCTCGTCCCGGCCATTAGAGCGGCACGCGTCGACCCGGTTGTCGTGCTTCGGAGCGAGTGAGCCTGCCGACCGCCGACGGACGGTGCGAGCAGATCGACGACCGCGGGCGCCGCACTTGTATGACCACTCGGCGGGCGGCATGTTGCGCGCCATGTTGCCGCCCCAGACCTGCTGTAGATGAGTTCGACCCCGTCGTCGCCGCCGCGGAATGGGCATGGTGACACGAGCCTGACCGAACTCCCACCGGCATCTGACGACACCAGCTCTGGGAGGCCCTTCGACCGCTCCCTCGTGGAGGGTCCCATCGGCCGTGCGGTCTGGCGCCTAGCGTGGCCCACCATGCTCCAGAACCTCATCGGGGGCCTTCAAGGTATCGTTGATCACGCCATGGTGGGCCACTACGTCGGCTTCACCGGAAACGCCGCCATCGGCGTGTCCTGGCAGATCTTCCTGGTGGTGATGGTCTTCATCAGCTCGCTCTTCACCGGCATGGGCGTGCTGGTGGCCCGCTTCGCCGGCGCCGGCGACCCGGAAAAAGTGAACCGTACAGTCTACCAGGCCTTCCTTACGGCCGGTGTGCTCTCGGTGGGGGTTCTCGCCCCGCTCGGGTATGTGCTTGCCCCATCGTTACTCGATCTGGTGAACGCAGCTCCCGAGGTGCAGGCGGAAGCGCTTCCGTATCTGCGGATCATGTTCGTGTTCAGCTTCGGCATGTTGATGTTCTTCATGCTGGGTGGAGCGCTACGCTCGGCGGGCGACGCCCGCACCCCGCTACGCCTGGGCGTGATCCTCACGGTCCTCAACGTCATCTTCAACGTCATTCTGATTCGGGGCTTCGGCCCGATTCCGGCGTTCGGCACCGCGGGTGCGGCCATGGGTTCCGT
>BTRA01000158.1:0-6583 GCA_036986155.1 Gemmatimonadota bacterium
CACTCCCCGACCTGCCGGGTGGAGCGCGTACCACCCAGATCTCCAGTGGTCTGACGTTCGCTGATGGAGCGCGCGACCGCCGCCTCAACCGCAGCTGCCGCCTCATCGAATCCGAAATGCCCGAGCAGCAACCCCGCGCACCGGATCGCTCCGATGGGATTCGCTGTGCCCGTTCCGGCGATGTCCGGGGCCGAGCCATGAACGGGCTCGAAAAGAGCATGACGTCCCGGATGTATGTTGGCAGAAGGCGCCAGGCCGAGCCCTCCGGTCAACTCTGCGGCGAGATCACTGATGATGTCGCCGAAGAGGTTGGACGTCACGAGGACGGAGTACCGCTCGGGCCTGCGGACCAGGTCCATCGCCATCGCGTCCACATACATAGTGTTAGGCGCGATTCCCGGATAGTCCCCGGCCACCGCCTCGAAAACGCGCCGCCATAGCGCACCTTCGATCGGCATCGCGTTCGCTTTGTCCACGAGTGTGACCGACGGACGTCCTCGGTCGTCGGCGAACTGGAAGGCGGCCCGGACGATGCGCTCGACTCCGCGGTGTGTGTTGATGCTCTCCTGGATCGCGACCTCGTCCGCGGTCCCCTCGCGGAACACGCCGCCCAGGTTCAGATAGAGTCCCTCGGTGTTCTCCCGAAAGATGTCCAGGTGAATCCCGGCGGCCGGCACATCCTTCAGGGGGCACAGCGACGGATCGAGCATGACGCACGGCCGGTAGTTGATGTAGAGGTCCAACTTGAAACGAAGGCCCAAAAGGATATCGCGTACATAGGTCTCATCCTTCACACGCGGATCACCCAACGCCCCCAGTAAGATCGCATCACGATCCTCCGCCAGAGTGCGGAACTCGGCATCTGTGATGGTGACACCGTCTCGCAGATACCGCTCTGCGCCGAGGTCCCATTGGTCCAAGTCGAGGTCGAGGCCAAAAACAGAGATGGCCCTGTCGAGCACCCGAGTGGCCTCACGTGACACTTCGATCCCGATGCCGTCACCGGGAATGACTGCTACACTCGGCATTCACTGCTCTGGGCTTGGGTGGAAGGCGCTACCGACACCGTCGCAGTCGGAAGCCCATGGAGAAAGCTACAAGGATACCGCGAGGGTACACGCCAGAACGGCCTGCGTGGGTGGCCGGCCTAGTCTGCCACCACGACGATCACGCCCCGAGTGGACTCTCCATTGCCGTGGCTGAGGTAGGGATACCGGCCCGGAGGAGCATCCATGAAGTCCACTACAAACCGGCTCCCCAGATCTACCAGGGGCGGGCTCGAGAGTTGGCCCTTACCGTCGAGAAACCTGCGGGCGAGCAGCGTGAGCGAGTCCGCCACGAAGGTGATGCTGTGGACGCGCCGGTCAACCGTGTAGAATTCGACGACCGTGCCGGACTCGACGAGGATGGTGGGCGGCACTACGTGCTCACGCTCACGCGCTCCGCCCAGCGCGACGCGCTCGACCATGCGACCGAGGTCGATACCCAAGGAATCGAAGAGCGTGGTGTCGACGCCAGCTCTCTCAGGCCCACTCTCGGTCTGGGAGCAAGCGGCCAGCCCGAGCACCAGCATCGCGCCGATTCGTCTGGCGCGGTGGGTCAGGAAGGTGCCTCCGTGCCGCATGCAACGCAGAATCGCCACGGTGTCTCGATCTCCGCACCGCAAACAGGGCAGGGCGCGAGGCCGAGGTTGCTGCCACAGAACGGGCAGAACTTAATTCCCTCCCTATCCGGAAGCTCCCCTTTGCACCATGGGCAGGAGGACGGAACGGCACCAGGCGAGGCCGTGGAACCCGCCACTTCCACCTCGGCAAGCCCGGCCGCACCCTCCCCGTCGGCAGAATCGTCTTCGGCCTCTGGTGTATCCAAGCCCGCAGCATCCGTGAGGTCGGTCTCCTGGCGCTCGTCGCTGACGCCGGACGGGTCGAAGACCGGGTCGGCCCCACTCGAAACGTCATCCTCGGACTCTCCGTAGAGTACCGGCCCTTCGAAATCGATCTTCGACGGATTGAGCCTCACGTCGGCTGCCGCAAAATCCCGGAAGAGACCGGTATTGGGATTGCCGGTCTGCAACTCCTCTCGGATCTCACGGCGTGCCACCTCCGACTCGAGGAAGAGGTACTCCCCCTCGCCAGCGAGCAGCCTAAGAAGCGCGTCTTCGTAATCGCCGTTCATCTCCACACCAATCACATCCCGGTGAGAGCGGTAGGGCACGAGGTTCTGGTAGATCTCGGCGACTGTGAACGGCTCGACGAGATAATCCGGACGAACCTCGCTGATCTCTCGGACGAGAGCGCGGTGGAAACGGGAGAGCACCTCGGTGGTGTTCGGCGTCATCGCTCAGTTCGTATCGTCTTGGAGGGTGACGAGGCCTGCGTTGATGGCCGCGATCAGAAAGCTTTCGGGATCCTGGAAGGGAATCTCGAGCCCCGACTGTTCGTGCCACCGCTCAGCGAGCCGCCGCATGTAGTGAGCGAGCGTCTCGTGCGAGAATCCCGCGTGGTCTCGCATTTGCCGCAGAATCTCATGCCACGTACCCCTGAAGAGGTACCCGTCCGCCATGCGGAGTTGGTGGGTCGTCGTATCGCCGGTACCACTTCGCTCGAACAACTCCAACTGGCTGGGATCGTAGAGCACCTGCCCGTCGATACCGTTGATCTGCGTCTCCACCTCGGCGAGCAGTCTGTCGATGGGATCGTTTACGGCCTCGAGTTCGGTGAGGCGTGCTTCCCACGGATTGAGTCTCGCGTCGCCCGTCTCCATCTGCCACAGGGCCCGCTTGAGCTCGATCAGGCGCCACACGGCCAGCGAGTCCCAATGTTCCGGCGGTGGCACTCGCTCAAACTCCCGAAGGGAGCCCTCCCAGTCGCCCCGATCGTATAGAAGATGTCCTAGATAGGTCCGAGCCTCATGAAGATCCGGATCGAGGCGTAGCGCCCTACGAATCTGGCGACCCGCTCCGACCTCGTCTCCGAGTCGATGCAGGGAGTAGCCCAGCGAAGCCGCCGCATCGGCACTGTCGGGGCGAGCCGCAGCCGCCTTGGCGAATACGTCGCGACTCTCGGCGTACAGGTCCTCACGGTAGAGAGCTCGGCCCATGGTCAGCATGAGCTCGACGTCGTCCTCGAACCCCAACTCCGCAACCCTGCCGAACAGGCTCAGCGCCTCTGCCTTACGGCCGAACCGGAGCAGGGACTCGCCCAGCCCTACGAGGGCGTCTTCGTGGGTAGGATCGAGCACGAGGGCCCCATCGAACGCCCGCCGGGCCCACGCATACTCCTCGCGAGCCAGGCGGGCGTAGCCCATGCCCACGTACAGCTCCACAGCGTTGGGATACAGCGAGAGGCCCTCTTTGAGCATCTCGAGGGCCCCATCGTAATCACCGTCATTGTAAAGCTGATGTGCTTGCTCGTCGTATTCCTCTGAACTGAGGAACCGCTCTGGCATATTCGCCGCTCCTTGGAGCATGGTCGCGGTGGACTGCGAAAAGGTAACGTGCGAGTCGTCCACCCACCACCCTGCTTTTGGGGCACCTCTACCGCCCCGAAGAGGTCTCCGCGGCCGAGGAGGCCTCAGGCCTTGGCGTACCGAACCCCACAGGCCGGGCAGATGAGGTTGCGGCCCACCCGGTGGAGACGGCGGCCTCCCTCATGCCGGGGACATTCCGGCTCCATCCCGGCGTCAATGCGATCGCGCACCGTCTTGCGTTCAGTGCGCGTGGCCGCCTTCAGGGGCAACCTGAAGCGCAGCGATGAACTGAGACATTCGAAGATCACCGTGCCCGAACCATCCTCCTCGGCTTGAACGTGCAGCACTTCGAGAAAGCCCCCCATCGGCGAGGGAAGCTGCGCCCCCGCGTAATAGAGCTGGCGGAGTGTCTCCTCATCCTTTACGGGAAGAGTGCCCCCTCCCAACCGCCCGGATTCTTGTGTATCAACGCTTTTCGCCACGGATCCTCTGACCGGCAGTAGTCATGTGTGGGAGTCGTATGCCTTGCCGGCAGCGTTCCTCGGCCCACCGTCCGATCCACGATCAGGCCCCGGCAAACCACCCGAAGGCGCTGCGTGGAGCGGACTTAACGCCAATCCGGCGGAAAACGTCGCAGCAAAGCCCGCGGAAGATACATCGGGTCCCGGGGACCCGCCACCCGTAAATGGTCAGGCGCAGGCGATCAACGGGATGGGGAGACGACCGCGCGAGTCGGAGGGGAGGTGGAAAAAGGAGAGCGGCGGACCTTCGGTCCCCCGCCCCGGGTCGATCACAATCGTGCCAGCAGCAAGTCAGGCGGCGTTTGCGTCGCCGTCACCGCTGGCTGTATTCTCGGCAGCGCTGCCCGCCAGAGCACCCTGGTCGGCCTCGACATCCACCGGCTCTTCGCTTGATGTTTCGGTCGGAACCACAGAAGGAGCGCCCCGCGAAATCGCTGGCTGGCAGAAACGCATTCCCACCGAGTGGAGCTCCTGCAGCTCGGCGCCGGCGAGATCGGGATAGCGCTCGCCGATATATTCGATCGTCTCGTCCATCCACTGCGACTGGTCCTCCTGCGTAGCCTGCAGGACGCCGCAACGGTTGATATGACTAAAAAGCTCGTCACGAGCCTGTGCAATAAGCTTGTCTCTCGGCACTCGTCCCTCCCCTGGGGTGTCGTGTGGAACGGACCGCGGTCCGCCCGATGTATCATTCAGCCATGAAAGGTAAGGCAAGGAAGGCCAAGGGCCAACCGGTCACAGAGGTCGCCGAAGTGAACCACGAACACCTCGACGCAGTGACGCTGGAGGTGTTCCGCCACCTCTTCGCGGCGCTGACCGAGGAGATGGGGGCTGCCCTGCGACGGGCGGCGTTCTCCCCGAACATCAAAGAGCGCCGGGATTATTCCTGCGCCCTGTTTACCGCGAATGCCGTGGCAGTCGCGCTCGGCGACCACATGCCGGTGCACCTGGGCGCCATGCCTATGAGCGTACGGGCGGCCATCGAGGAGTTGGGGCCCTTGGGCGACGGCGACGTCGTATGCCTGAACGACCCATTCAAAGGCGGAACCCACCTCCCGGACATCACGCTGGTAGGCCCTGTCTATGCGGGGTCATCGTCCCGGCTGCTCGGCTACGTCGCCTCCCGGGCCCATCATTCGGACGTCGGAGGAACCTCGCCGGGGTCGATGCCCCTCGCGAACGAGATCTACCAGGAGGGTTTGCGCATTCCACCCGTACGTCTGTATACGGCCGGCAAGCGCAGCGACGACCTCTGGCGGATCGTTCTCGCCAACGTCAGGACACCGGTTGAGCGAGCGGGAGATCTCGATGCGCAGCTCGCCGCGCTGCACGCCGGACGCGCGCGGTTGCTGGAGATCGTGGCTCGCCGGGGTATCGAGGAGGTCGTGGGGGCGATGGAAGACCTCATCGCCTACGCGGACCGGCTTCTCGCCGCCGGGATCCAGCGGATTCCCGATGGCCGCTACGAAGCGCAGGACACCTTGGACGATGACGGCTTCGGCACTTCCGACATCGAGATCGACGTTTCGCTCGAGGTTGAGGGCTCGCGGCTCTCGCTCGATTTTGCGGGTACGAGCCCGCAGGTACGAGGTGGAGTGAATGCCGTGGCCGCGATCACGGCGTCGGCATCTCGCTATGTGGTCCGGTGCGTGGTGGAGGCGCTCCTCGACGAGGTGCTTCCGGCAGGTGGCGGCTCCATGTCGAATGTCGAGATCCTCCTTCCGGAGGGCACGGTCGTCAACGCCATCCCACCGGCGAGCGTGGCCGGTGGAAACGTGGAGACGAGCCAACGGATCACAGACGTTCTGTTGGGCGCTTTTCGCCAGGCCCTGCCGGGCTTGGTGCCGGCGCTATCGCAAGGGACCATGAACAACATCACGGCCGGTGGTATCGATTCACGAACAGGGGCAACCTTCGCGTACTACGAGACGGTGGGTGGAGGCATGGGGGCGGGCCCCACCGCCGACGGCTTGTCCGGGGTGCACACACACATGTCGAATTCGCTCAACACCCCCATCGAAGCGCTCGAGCACGCTTACCCGTTCCGGGTGACGCACTATGGGATACGTCTTGGCAGCGGCGGCGCCGGCGCCCACCGTGGTGGTGACGGCCTGCGGCGTGACATCGAGCTCTTGAGCGATGGCACCGTGACACTGCTCACCGAGCGGAGGACTCGCGGACCCGCGGGAGCAGAAGGCGGAGAAGACGGTGCTCCCGGTCGGAATATCCTGATCAGGCAGGGCCGGGAGTCGGAGCTTCCCGGAAAGGTGACCCTCGACAGCGCCAAAGGGGATGTGATCAGTGTGCGGTCTCCTGGAGGAGGCGGATGGGGAAGGGATACACCCTGACCATGGAGCTTCAACTCGCACTGGTCTGTGACCACGCCCAGACGACCGATGATGGCAAGCTCGACGTGCACGGTATTTTCAACGAGCTGTACGCGCCGGCGTTCCCCGCTCTACAGGCTCACATGGTGCTCGTGCTCGCGGTGGAGTGGGGCCGAAGCGACGCCGGTCGCTACCGCTTTCGAGTCGAACTGCTGGATCCGGAGGGCAAGCCGACACTCAGTGTCGAGGGACATACCGACGTCGACT
>BTRA01000159.1:0-6502 GCA_036986155.1 Gemmatimonadota bacterium
GCGCGCCTGGTTGACAGCGATGGAGTCGAAGGCGAGACACTCGTGGCATGGAACGACTTCATGATCCACGAACCCCAGGTCGGTCGGGTGAGCAGGCTGGACCTCTTGATCCGCGATGCGGAGAGTTGGAGCGAGATCGGCAGCTTCAGCGGAGACGGGGTCGTGCTGTCGACGCCAACGGGTTCAACGGCCTACTCGCTTTCGGCTGGCGGGCCCATCGTCATGCCGTCGGTCGAGTGTTTTCTGGTCACTCCCGTGTGCCCCCACACTCTGGCGATTCGGCCCTTGGTGGTTCCTGCCGACCGCTCGGTTTCCGTTCGGTCGTTCGAGCAGAGCCGGAGTCTGGTGCTGACGGCGGACGGACAAATCGAGCGGACCGTAGGGGAGGGCGGTGAGGTATGGATCACTTCCTCTCAGATTCGGATTCCGCTCATGCGGTTCACCGGACAAACGTTCTTCTCCACTATTCGCCGGAAGCTGAGTTGGGCCGCCCGTCCGGGAGACCGTGGCTGACCGGCCGCCCGTAACGATCACGAATCCCAGGTCGCCATTGAATGCGCCCGCCACCCGGGAGTACATTGCTGGATGCTGATCGAGTTGCGCATCCAGGACTACGCTGTGATCGACGATCTCTCGCTCGATGTGGCGCCCGGGCTCAACGCCTTGTCTGGGGAGACGGGGGCAGGGAAGTCGATCATTGTGGGCGCTCTCTCCCTTCTTCTCGGCGGCCGTGCCTCGAGCGAGGTCGTGCGCACGGGCGCCTCCAAGGCCTCGGTGGAGGCGGTCTTCGATGTCTCGGCCGAGCCCTCCGTACGACAGCATCTGGAGACCATGGGCCTCGAAGCGGAGGACGGTCTGCTGATCCTGCGTCGAGAGGTAGCCGCAGAGGGGCGCAACCGAGCTTGGATCAACGGGTCACCCGTGACAGCCCGCGCGGTGGGGGATTTGGGTCGTGGACTCGTTTCCCTTCACGGACAGCATGAGCACCAGAACCTGCTCAGGCGCGCCGAGCAGTGCGGTATTCTGGATGCCTTTGCGGGCGTCGAGGATGTAGCCGGCGAGGTCCGGCGCCTCCATGGTGAGCACCAGGAGTTGATGGCCGGACTCGAATTGCGTGAGGCGAAGCGCCGGGAGGTGGCTGCCCGAGAGGACTTTCTGAGGTTTCAGCTAGGGGAGATTCAAGAAGCCGATCTGGCCCCCGACGAGGACGAGGCGCTCAAGACGGAGGCCCAGCGGCTCGAACATGCCGAAGAGTTGGTTAGGGAAGCCGAGGCCCTTCACCAGGCGTTGTACGGCGGGGAGTCGGCGCTGTCCGATCAGCTTTCCGATCTCGGAGGTGTCCTGCAGCGCTTGGCCGCGATCGACCCTGTTCTCCAGAGCGCGGCAAGCGAGTTGGAGTCGGCCTACCATGCGGTCTCCGAGGTCGGTCAGCGGCTCGGGGACTTTGCAGGTGAGGTGGAGCACGATCCCGGACGGCTCGAGGCCTTGCGTGCTCGCCAGGACCTGCTATTCAGGCTCATGCGGAAATACGGACCGGAGCTCGGAGACGTCATCAGCTCTGGGGAGAGTCTTCGTGCAGAGCTGGCTCAGTTGGATGGCGCCGGAGTCGAGCTCGACGAAATTCGGGCCGGGATCGCCGAGGTAGAGGAGGCCTTGAAGAAGCAGGCGACCATGCTTACCGAAGCCCGAGCTTCTGCAGCAGCCGAGCTCCAGAATGCCATCCAGAAGAACCTGCCGGACTTGGGCATGCCCGAGGCGGAGTTTCGAGTGGACGTCACGCCCCTGGAAGACATCTCCGCCGCCGGTGCCGAGTCCGTGGAGTTTCTCGTCTCGCTCAACGCCGGCTTCGAGCCGAAGCCTCTTGCCCGGGTAGCGAGTGGCGGTGAGCTATCGCGTGTGATGCTGGCCGTGAAGGCGGTGCTTGCGGGCGTCGACCGAGTCCCCACTCTGGTGTTCGACGAGATCGACGCGGGGATCGGGGGCGTGATAGCGACAAAGGTGGGCGAGAAGCTCAGCGACGTCGCCCGCGATCATCAGGTCTTCGTGATCACCCATCTGCCGCAGATCGCCTCCCGTGCGAGCCATCACGTTTTGGTGGAGAAGCTGGAGCGCGAGGGTGTAGTCGCGGCCCGCGTGGGCGAATTGGATGGAGAGGGGCGGATTCGGGAGATTGCCAGGATGCTCGGCGGAGATCCCGAGTCGAGCACCTCGCGGGATCATGCTCGCGAGCTCCTACACGCTCCCTGATTAGTGGCCCCAAGGTCAGTCCCAGAAACTCCGGAACAGCCGAAATCCCACTTGCACCATTGAGGTTTTCGGTGTCAGGCCACCACTTCCCGACCGGGCCGCCCGGAACAAGAGGCTGAATTCTGCCGCTTTTTCGGTCTTTCCTGCGCGCCGCGCCGCCAAGGTCGAGTACACAATGCCCACGCCGAATTCTCGAACGGACTGCTCCGTCTCGAGTTCGAGAAGCGCGGGGTCGCCTCCCACTTGGATGTTCAAGCTGTCGGCGACCTCCAGACGTTCGAAAGTGTCGCGGGCCTTCGAGTAATGGCGGAAATCCAGGGCCAGGGACACCGCATCAGTGATTTGAAACCGAGGGGTCAGGCGCACTTGGAAGTAATTCCCCGGCGTCCATCGAACCGGTGTGCGGGTCGTGAGCGCTGCGAATCCGCGGTCGGGGGCCTCGGCCCGACGGAAGAGTTCCGTGGTACCCTGGATCCCGTAACGCACATCCAGCCACGCTCCCAGCCGGGTTCCGAATCGAGCGCCGGCGAACCCTTGAACCTCGAGATCGGTATGGCCTTCTCCGCTGCCGAGATCGAGGAAATTCTGATCCATGTCGGGGGTGCCCGTTCCCAGACGGACGAGCGCTCCCGCGCCCACCTCGTAATGAATGCCCGAGGCGGGGTTGGTACGTCCCGCTGCGCTGCTCCCCTCGAGAAGCCGCGCATGCCCGAACACCTCGATGTCCCCCAACTCCCAGGGGCTCTGGAACAACCCGAAGGGATCGCCCTCCACACCAAACCGAGCGTCGGAGATCAGCTCCAGGAAGGTCTCTGTCGTAAAAGGCAGCGTGGACAGGGGGACCGCCGTCGGAAAACCGCCTACGCCCAGGTCTGTGAAGGCCTGGCCAAGAGCCGCAACCCGCTGGAGAAGCGCATCTCCGAGCGAACTCCCCGTAAGTGGAAACCCTCCACTGCGAACGCCATATGCGTCCGTGATGGCCGATTGGAAGAGCGATCCGCTGTTGAGGAGGGTCTGTGCGCCCAGGCAAGCGGCGGAGCCGGAGCCCTGCGTCTGGCAGATTTCGTTGGTCACCTGCGTCAGTGAGGCCACGGCATTCCCGAGGCGGTTCAGGAAATCGTTGACCTGGGCTGGCGCGCTTCCAATGGGGGAAAGCCCGATGTTGGCCGAATCAGCGGTTACGCCGAACGCAACCTCACTCCGGCGCTTGGTGAGCGGCACCATCACACCAACGCTGAGCCAGTCCGTAACGCCGAAGTCCAGCCGAATTGGAACCCGGACCTCACTCCGCGTCACAAGCACGTCCGTGCGGCCGAAGCGGATCGGTGAGGTGCCACCGGGGATGGCGGAATCCAGGGCATTCTGGAGGCGCTGAAGCGTGGGGAAGAGGCGGGTGCCCGCGGCAGCGTCGGAGAAGTCGAAGCCCAGCGGCTCCTCCTCCTCGATCAGAATGCCATTCTCGGTGCGCTCGCCGAAACGGGTATCCCAAAACGTGAACGCCGGCCGTAAATCCAGGCGTAGTGTCCCACCCGGGAGGATCGGCCCGCTCACCTCCTGGGCTTGAGACGCCGCTCCATTGAGTAGCGCAACGGATAGCAGCGCCCACGCGGCCGCCGTGGGGACCAGTCGGGTGGGTCTGGGCCAAGGACTCACAAACCTGCTCGGTGCCGCAGATCTGCACTCTCTATGGTACAATGCTCCCAAGTATTCCCTCGTCGCTGGACTACGTCTCGAGGTTCCGATCCCGCGTCGAAAACAAACCGCGGATCGGTTGAATTCGGCCCCGAACATAACTGCCGCGGCGGTCCGTGGGAACTTGACACTCTCGTAGGGCGCTCCTAGACTTTCATACACATATCGAGGGTGTCTGGGCGATCGAACTCTACCCTGGCGGGTAGCCCAGGCGCCTTTTCTGTTGCGGGAATAGCTCAGTTGGTAGAGCACCACCTTGCCAAGGTGGGGGTCGCCGGTTCGAGTCCGGTTTCCCGCTCTTGAAAAAAGGGGCGAGTCGCCCCTTTTTTCTGTTGGCGCCGTAGCCAAGTGGTAAGGCAGAGGCCTGCAAAGCCTTTATTCCCCGGTTCGAATCCGGGCGGCGCCTCTAAAGAAAGTCGAAGACCAAACAAGTCCTCGCCGCCCGGAGTCGAACCGCAGGTTCGAGCCGAGGCGCAAGAATGGTATCCGCAGTGCGGCCAAGAAGTTTACCGCCGAGACGACCGAGGATCGCCGAAGGCGACCGGAGGTCCATCCGGGCGGCGCCTCTAAAGAAAGTCGAAGACCAAACAAGTCCTCGCCGCCCGGAGTCGAACCGCAGGTTCGAGCCGAGGCGCAAGAATGGTATCCGCAGTGCGGCCCGAGTGTTAACCGCCCTCGCTACCAGTGGAATTCGAGCGCCCCGACCACGATGGTGCTCGCGTTCTTCCCCGCCTGGTTGAAACGGTCCCAGGCTGGGATGTCCAACCCAACCTTGAACATGATGTTTCTGATGGAGTAGAGGACGCCCGGTCCGAACGATAGGATGCGTGAGCCAGTCGCCCGTTCCACCTCGCCCGCGAGGGTCGATCGGCCCACCGCCCTGTAGTTGCCCTCCACGATGATCACCAGGTCAGGCACGTCGAATGCCGTGAGCCTCGGCCGGATGCCCCATGCGAGATTGAGTGCGAGCCGGTTGCCAGGATCATAGCCCTCACGCCTGACACGAAGGGTTCCGCGCGCTCCGGCGAAGTAGTACCAGCGCCGGGATTCTCGGCCCGCAGCCAGGCCGGCCATGATCCCGGGACCGCCCTTGAACGCGCCGCCAGCACGGTTACGGGGAATCGTGATGCCCCCCACGAGTGACACTGCGTCAGACACCCCAGGCGCGAACCGAGTCGCGAAACGCCACTTCGCCCGCAATCCAACCTCTCCGAGTCCACTGTTCGGGGATGACGCTTCCCAGGGAAGAGTCGCAGTAACGGTCAACTTCTCGGTGACTCCATACATGACCTCGACAGGCAACACGGTCTCGCTGCCCTGACGCCTGGCCTCGATCTCTACTCCCCACCCTCCGCGCCAAGTAGTATGCGGGCCCACACCGAAGATGGGCTCATGCCTGAGCTGCCCTCCGGCCGAGCCGGGAAGGGCCGTCGCGCCCACAGCTGGCCATTGGGCGCTCAACCCAACCACCCCGACACCGAGCATTAGCATCAGTGAAAACACGGCCCGGGCGGAGGTGAACGAACGTAGCAGCCGGTGAGGCACTACGAGCCCTCCATCTGCAGGTCATCGATGATGATGGCCCTGCTGCCCGCCCGTTCGAAGACACGGCCCTTGATGCGTACGCGGTGCTCGGCGTGCGGCTTCAGCAGCTCGTTGCTGCCCTTGCCTGGCATGGTGGAACTCACGGGCAGGAGGAACTCGCCATCGTCCGTCAGCAGGCCCAGCGGAATGCCGAAGTCCGCGCACATCTGCGAGCACATGCGATGGTCCTCGCCACTGAGGTTGAACACGATCTTACACGACATGTCCACCACAGTGGCGGTTAACTCGACCTCTTCGTTGGCTCCCATCGAGAAGCCCTGCGCCGCAACCTCACCTCCGTCCAGGGCCATGAGGACGAGCGCAAGCCCAAGCCCTGCGATCATCTTCTTCATCGTCTCTTCCTCCTCTTAGCTAGCGTTTCGGCCGGGGAGTGACAGCCCCGCCCGCCGTCTCGAGATCAACCGCTCTTCTCTTGCTCGTAATCCGGGAAGTCGGATTCGAAGCTGCGTGAGATCTTGGCCACCTCGAAGCCGGCGTCTTTCACCGCTTTTTGGAGCAGCTCGTTCGAGATGTCCGCGTCTTCTTCTAGGCGCAGCGTGGCAAGCCCTTCGTTGAGGTCGATCTCAATGTCGTCCAGGCCGTCCAGGTTCTTCATCTTCTTCTGCACGCCGTACGAGCAAAACGGGCAGGCCATGCCCAAGATGGTCACCTCGATGATGCGGGGGCCGTCATTTACGCTGGTGGGCTCCTGGGCCGTGGCCCCGGTCGCCGAAAGCGTGAGAGCGCCGGTCAGTGCCAGCGCCATGGCGAGAGTCCTCATCTTTCCTCCTAGTGTGCGGATCTGCGATCCATGGGTACGGGTTTCTTGCTTCGGTATTTCCCTCTTCGTAGCTCAGGTCCCGGCGGGGAGCGCGCCCCCGCTCATGCGCTCGCGAGTGTCGCCATTCCCCGGCTCGTAGTCCGGGAATTCGGATTCGAAGCTGCGTGAGATCTTGGCCACCTCGAAGCCTGCGTCCTT
>BTRA01000160.1:0-6497 GCA_036986155.1 Gemmatimonadota bacterium
GGGGCGGGTGGGTGGCGTTCGCTGCTTCGGCAGACTGCGCGTGGGGGACGGGGTGGCAATGCACGTAGGTTTGTGCGTCGGGTAGTCCCGAAGAGGCGCGGGTATTGAAGTACTCGTGGCAGAAGTCACGCCCTCGTTGTGGGTCCTCGGTGTGCTTCTGGTGGTTGAACGCGATGGGCTGTGGTACCGGTGGAGGTCGTCGAGCCAGCAGCAGCAAGGCTGGAGCGGTCACAAACGCCGCTGCGAGGAACAGGACGATTCCGGTCCTCCCAGCCCCGGTCCTACCTCGGTACGACCACCTGGTTGCGCCCACCGCGTAGAGCCTCCGCGAGGTATGAGTCTCGAAGCGGTCCCTTGCAACTCGCATGCCGGGGCGGCCAAAAACCTGTAAATGCTATAAGAGCAACGAGTTAGATAGGCTCACACGGGTTCTGCCGCACTTCTTCATCGGGTGATATGACCGCGATGGCCTGTCAGCAGCCCCCGACACCGGGGGATTTCACTCGCCTGGCGGACTGCCCGGATATCCCAGCGTAGGCCCGAAGCGCGTTGCCGAAGACGAGCGTGTCATGGAAGAGGCGGAAGGTGGGCTACGCGTGAAGCCCAGGGACAGGGATTCACATCGTGGATCCCAGCGCGGAATACCTGGTCTCTCTACTGCATTCCCCCCGTAGGGCCGCAAACCCTTACGGGGCCTAGTGTTTCCCCAATGGGCGCTACTGGATTCGAACCAGTGACCTCCTGCTTGTAAGGCAGGCGCTCTAAACCAACTGAGCTAAGCGCCCCAATCACATCGGGCCTTCAAGATACCGACGCCATCATTCCGCTGGAAGGTGCCCCCCCAAACCACGAAGGGGGCGCCCCAAGGCGCCCCCTTTTCCGGGCCGGTCGGCCGTTCCCGGCCGCTCGTGCACGCTAGCCCGTCATGCTCGGCCCCCACAGGTAATCCTCGTGGCTCGGACAGATGGTCAGGAACTCCTCCATTTCGTCCGGGTGTTCTTCGGCCAGTGCCGCGACCACCTGCTCACGCATGCTCAGGATCGTGGCATGGTCGGCGCCCGCGATAGTCCCTATGCGCCTGAACTCTCCTCCGACATCGTGGGCCCACCATCCCCATCCGGAGAGGTGTCCCATGCTCACGTGCGCGTCGATCGCCGGGCCGATGAGCTCGGCGTAGATCTCGTCCGCCCTGGCCTCCCGGGCCTGGTTGCAGGTGTAGTAGGTGGAGAGTCCGGGACCACCGGGATCGGGCGACCCACCCGCGGGAGTCTCCGAGGAAGCCACACGACTCCAGATGTAATCATCGTGGCTGCCGCAGATGTCGGAGAGCATTGCAAACGCGCCCTGCTCGTCCTGGACCTGCGCGATGATGTCCGCCCGCACTTCGAGGAGCGCGGTGCGGTCGGGCGCCGTGAACGTGGCGAGGCGGCGCCACGCGGTTCCGACAACGTGGGGGCGCCAGCCCCAACTCGTGATGCGGCCGGCCTCGACGAGCGGATCCAACACCCGCGCGAACGCCCCGACGATGACGGGGTCGAGATCGCCCTCACGGGCCGTATCGCACCGGTAGTACGTCGCGAATACCGACACGGATTCCTGGGCCGACAGTGGCGACCCGATCAGGATACCGGCAGCCAGAACGGTGCAAATGGCCGATTTCCTCATGATGCCTCCTTGTGGTGGGGTCATGGCGGGGTCGCAACATGGCACGGCCTCTCGCCCAACTCAAGAACGGCGAAATCGCGACTTCACCTTGCCCGTCGTGCGAGACACCGCCCATCTTCCCGTCCATGACGTTCTTGGTATCCTACAACCCGGCCACAGGTGACGCCGTCGGGGAAGTCGAGATCACGCCGCCGGGCGAGATCCCCGGCATTGTGGCGCTCGCTCGTGCCGCCCAGCCCACCTGGCAGGCCCTGGGGCACGACGGGCGTGCCAAGCTGCTGATCCAGGCCCACGAGGAACTGAGCGACCGTGCAGCCGAATTGGGCCGCCTGATCACCGAAGAGATGGGCAAGCCGCTCGGTGATGGCATCGGCGAGGCCACGTCACTGGGAGCCGGCGTCCGCGAGCACCTGAACGAAATCGCGGACGCGCTCGCTCCCGAGGTCATCGAGGACGGGCGGCTCCACTCGGTGATCTACCACGACCCGCTTGGTGTTTGCGCGGCGATCACCCCGTGGAACTTTCCGATGGCGATGCCGCAGTGGATGGTCCTCCCCGCTCTGGCGGCTGGCAACACGGTGATCCTCAAGCCATCGGAGGAGACCCCGCTCTGCGGGCAGGCCTACGCAGACGGCCTCATCGACCTGCTCCCCAGGAACGTGGTCCAAGTGGTTCACGGGGCGGACGATCAGGGCAAGACGTTGGTCGAATCCGATGTGGACATGATCGCCTTCACGGGCTCACGCGAAACGGGGCGACACATCCTCCGCTCCGCGAGCGGAGGGCTCAAGCGGGTGATCCTCGAGCTGGGCGGAAAGGACCCGATGATCGTCCTGGAGGACGCCGACCTCGAGAAGGCGGCCAAGTTCGCTGCGTGGAACAGCTACCGGAACGCCGGCCAAGTGTGCGTGAGCACCGAGCGCATCTTCGTGCTCGAAGGTGTTGCCGAGCGCTTTGCCGAACTGCTGGTGGAGATGACCAACGCTACCACAGTGGCCAATGGCCTCGAGGACGGCGCTCAGGTGGGGCCCATGGTGAACGCCACGCAACGTGACCACGTGCTGGCCCAGGTCGAAGAAGCGGTCGCGCAGGGCGCCGAAGTGCTCGCCGGCGGCGAGGGGCATCACGACAACTTCATCATGCCCACCGTGCTGCGCGGAGTCACCGAGGAGATGTCCATCGCCCGAGAGGAGACCTTTGGGCCCGTGGCCTGCATCACGCCCGTGGCCTCGGAGGAAGAGGCGATCGACCGGGCCAACGACACCCATTTCGGACTTGGTGCTGTGGTTTTCGGCGGCGATATCGAGAAGACGGCCCAGGTGGCGCGCCGGCTGACAGCCGGAATGATCGGGATCAACCGCGCCGCCGCGGGCGCAGAGGGAACGCCTTGGGTGGGCGCACGTCAGAGCGGGTATGGCTTCCACAAGTCCCGGGACGGGCACCGCCAGTTCACCCAAACCCGCGTGGTCACCAGGTCGCGAGCGTAGATTCCGCTCAGAGAATGATGGCCAGGGGAACCAGAACCACGTATCCCAAGACCAACAGTAGGGGGGCGGCGCTGATGGAGCCGTTCGCAAGAAGGAAATAGCCCAGCGAGATGGTCGCAAGCGCTGCGGCGGCCAGGATCAGGTTTACCCTGGAAAACTGAAGCGCGGCGTCCTTCTGTTTGCCGTTCTTTCTGTTCTTCGTCATGGGCGGCCATCCTAGTGAGGACCCCTCGATGGGTCAACCCGGGGCTACAAATCGAACTTCTTCACGTACCCCGCAAGCCTCGATCTGGAAATCCCTAGGACTCCGGCTGCCTCGCTCTTGTTCCCCCCCGTTGCCTGCAGCACGCCGGCCACGTGCGCACGAACCACCTCATCCAAGGTGTCGTCCATCGCACCGTCCACCCCCGTCTCCCTAGCCAGGCCCTTAGACGATGTTCCGAGGGCGAGGTGGTCGGGACCGATCACCGATCCCCGCGCCACAATAGCCGCCCGAGTCAGCGCATTCTCCAACTCACGCACGTTTCCCGGCCAATCGTACGTCTTCAACTGCTCCATGGCGGACGCCGAGATCCGCGTCGGTCCTTGCCCCATCTCACGGCGGATCTTGGCCATCAGGTGCTCACACAACAGCGGAATATCGGTGGGGCGCTCGCGGAGTGCCGGCACGTGGATCTCGACGACCTTCAGACGGAAATAAAGGTCCTCTCGGAACCCCCCCTCCCCCACCAACTCCTCCATCGGCTGGTGGGTCGCCGCCACCACACGGGCCTCGGTCCGGAGGTGCTCTTCACCCCCGACCGGATAGAACTGGCGCTCCTGGAGCACGCGTAGAAGCTTTGTCTGGAAGCCCGCCTCCGTGTCGCCGATCTCGTCCAAGAAGATCGTGCCGCTACCCGCCAGTTCGAAGTATCCCTTGCGCGCTCCCACAGCCCCGGTGAACGCGCCCTTCACGTGCCCGAACAGCTCGGACTCGAGGAGCGAGTCGGTGAGCGCGGTACAGTTTACCGCAATGAAGGGCTCGGCGGAGTACTCGGAGTGCTGGTGGATCGCCCGCGCAATCATCTCCTTCCCCGTTCCGGTCTCGCCCCGGATGAGCACCGTGGTGCGGTTGCGGGACAGAGCCCCGATAGTCTTATAGATCTCGATCATCCGGGGGTCGCGCCCGACCACTGAGCCGGCGTGCAAATCGACGACGTCCGCGGCCTCTCCCTCTTCCTCGTCGAGGGCCCGATCTCCCAGACATCGCTCCACGACCGACTGGAGCGTGCTCAGGCCCACCGGCTTCACGAGATAGTCGAACGCGCCGGCCTTCATGGCAGCCACGGCCGACTCCATGTCCTCGTGGGCGGTCATGACGATCACATCCACGGAGGGCATGGATGCCCGTACGCGCTCGAGGAGTTCCAAGCCCGTCATCTCCTCCATCCGGATATCCGAAATGATGAGTGCGGGATCGAACTCCGCCACCTGTCCGAGCGCATCCTCGGCGCTCTCGGCTTCGGCAATCTCGAAGCCTGCATGCTCGAGCTTGTCCCTGAAGATCGTCCTCGTGTCCGAATCGTCGTCCACGAGCATGATGCGGGCACCTGCCACGTGTTGACTCCCTTTCCTAGGGTCTATCGTTCGGCCGAGAGCGGGTGAGTTGATATACCCCCGACCTAGCCTTCTGGGTCTTCGGGTCGTCCCGCTTCATTCTCCGGCATCCAGTACGCGGGATCTTCGGGCAGCTCCGTCGCCCTGAGGCGGGCCAAGGCCTCCCGGTCGCGGCCACGGCGTATTCTCACCATCGCAAGCATCATCAGCGTGAGCACCAGCCAGAAGATCGCCGAGTGCGAGAGCACGAACAGCCACCCGTAGCGGTCCTTGACGTGGCGCCGCCAGTTGGTCTCGAACTGGCCCGTCGTAAAGCCGAACGTGGCCCGGAACGCTCGCTCGAAGCTCTTGGTCTCCTTCCACCGCGCAAGGAAGACTTCCAAGCCGCGCTCGCCGCTCGACTCGACCAAGTATTCCAGTGTGGTTGCCGAAAGCAGGTATGCAATCTCTGCGCCAGTCCGGCTCCGTGGCCAGGAGAGCGTCAGAGAATCCAGGCCGGGAGATCCAGAAACCAGGGCCACTCGGAGACGCCAACCTTCGCTGGCGTTCCAGCCGCCCGAGGCCCACTCCGCGTACCCCTCGCCGAACCATCGGGGTACGCGCAGTCCGCCCAGATACTGGTGCAGACCCACATGGGCCCACTCGTGGCGGAGTAGGCGTGGATCGCTCCAGCCTCGGCCTCGGCCGGACGAGTACGCCGGAATCACGATGGCCGTATCGAAGGGCAGGGCGACCCCCGCTCCCCACTCCGGTACCCCTCCACCCGTCAGTCTATCGAAGGCCGCAGCGTCCGGGGCGAGGTAGACTGAAACGCCGTGCGGGATGCTGGCGGGAAGCCCGGGAAGCGGAGCGAAACCCTCGATCACACCAAGCACTCTCGAGGCCTTGGCGGAGTCTTCCGGCACATGCCAGACTGTGACCCGCTCGCCGGCCTGCCGCGTGAATTGGAATTCGAGATCTTCAGGAATCGCGCCCTGGGCCGCCCCCAGAACGAGGGAGGCCACAAGCGCGAGCGTCATCCGTCCGCCTGGGCGTCCAACTGCTCGAGCTTCGCCTGGAGCTCGTCGTTGTGGGGGTTGAGCTCCAGAGCCCGGCGCCAGAACGTGCTGGCCTCACCCGTCTGAGAGGCCGCGAGGGCGATGTCGCCCAGTTTGGCGTATACATCCTCGCCGAGTCGGCTGTCGACCCTGACTGCCTGCTCGTAATGGGCGCGGGCCCCCTTGCTGTCGCCCCTGCGGAACGCTTGGTCCCCTAGTGCCTTGTACGCCTGCGGGGGAGGGTTTTTGGACTTGGTCGCGCGGTCGTAGTACGCCTGTGCGGTCTCGTCTTCACCCTTGTGCTCTAAAACGGCCCCGGTGTTCACCAGGATCGCCCCCTCTTCTGGGTAGTTGTTCAAGCCTTCACGCCCCACCTCCACCGCCTTGTCGAGCCGTCCCGCAGCGCCTGCCGCCAGCACTGCATAGGCGTAATAAATAGGTGGTGGCGTCTCGGACCCGAGCCTCTCCCGGTACTGCTCCATCGCGTTGATCGCTGCGGGCCCGCTTCCCGCCTTGAAGAGCACGATCCCCTGAGCGAGCTGTAGAGCCGGATCGCCGGGATGGAGGTGTCCGGCCTGGTTCAGCGCGGCCAACGCCTCGTCGTAACGCCCGAGCCGCTCCAGAGCCAGGGCGCGGTTGCGGAGGATCCCGTACGTCATCGGCGTGTCGTCGGGCATCCCGTCGAAGTGAATCATCGCCTCCTGGGGCCGCC
>BTRA01000161.1:0-6441 GCA_036986155.1 Gemmatimonadota bacterium
GCCTACCCAGTAACGCGACCTCTCCCGGCCCTTTGGCCACCCCGATCAGGGCGCCGAGAGTAACCGCGTCACAAAGAGGGGACTCCACGAGGCCGCACAGGTCGTAGCCCACACGGGGCGGAGGTCGAAGATCACAGTACCCATCCTCGATGGGAAAACGTTCACGGCAGTTCGCGCAGCCGAGCGATCCGCTCAACACTCGCCGGTCAGCCAACTCATCCGCCAAGAGCACCAACCCGAACTCCGGCCCACAACGCGGGCATGCGAGGCGGTCCGTCAGGAGAAGATGCACCGAGGGCCCCCGAGCTTTCAGGCGCGGGTGATTTGCAGGAGCGGAATCTGGACGGTTTGAGGGCGAGTGCACACGAATACGACCGCCTCGGCTACTTCGTTCGGGGTGAGCATCGCTTCGCGCCCCGGCAACGATGGGTCATTGTCCGGGTCCATGGGGTCCCAGATTGGGGTGTCCGTCGCCGATGGCTCGACGAGGCAAGCGCGCACCCCCGTGCCACGCACCTCCTCGACCAGGACCTCGTGAAGCCCTCTCAAGCCGTACTTGGAGGCCGAATAGGCCGCGTTGCCGGGGAAGGCCTCGCGTCCCGCCACCGAGCCGAGGTTGACCACCAAGCCACTGCCGCGTTGAAGCATCGCGGGCAACAAACACCGGAGCAACCAAAACGCGGCACCAAGGTTCACGTCCACGTTGCGGTCGAATAGATCGGGGGTGGTTTCGTGGATCGGCGCGATGTCGAACACTCCGGCGGCGTTGACCACGAGGTCCGGGACTCCCCGGCGATCGATGAGACCAGTCATCACTGCGGCGGTGGCGCTACGGTCGGTCAGGTCGACGGGTAAGGCAGTGCCGCCGAGTTCGAGCGCCAACTCCTCGAGTCGTTCTACCGACCGAGACACGAGAACGACGTGTGAGCCCTCCCGCGCCAGGGCCTGTGCGACAGCGCGCCCGATCCCTCGACTGGCGCCTGTGACCAACGCCAAACGCCCCGTGAGCGCGGAGGTCGTACCCCCGCCCGGGAGGGTCAAGGGGACAGTGGGGTGTGCGTGGCCATGCATAGGCGAAGAAACTCGTCCCGCGTGCGCTGGTCATCCAGGAATACACCCCGCATCGCCGACGTGATCGTCTTCGAGTTCTGTTTTTCCACCCCACGCATCATCATGCACAGGTGGTACGCCTCCACGATCACACCGACGCCCTGGGGTTCGATGATCTCCCAAAGCGCCTGGGCGATCTGTTCGGTCATGCGCTCCTGAACCTGAAAGCGACGGGCGTAGGTCTCGACCAGGCGGGCGGCTTTGCTGATGCCCATGATCCTGCCGTCCGGGATGTATGCTACGTGCACCTTGCCGAAGAAAGGGAGCAGGTGGTGCTCGCACAGCGAGTACATCTCGATGTCCTTCACGAGCACCATGTTGTGGTGCTGCTCCTCGAAAATGGCACCGCCGACCGCATCCTCGGCAGTCATTCGAAATCCACGTGTGAGGAACCGCATGCTATTCGCGACGCGCTCTGGCGTGTCACGCATACCGTCTCGCTCAGGGTCGTCCCCCAGCCGCCGAATCATCTCCGCCACTAGCTCCGGAAACGCCACTCCGGAAAGATCGGTGCCCGTGTTCGACAAGTTTGAACTCCTTAGCCGCCGGTGTACTCGACGAAGTTGCGATCCGTCTCCCACAGCACCAGGCGGGAGAGCGTGACGCCCTCAGGCATGGTGGTCGCCAGGCGCCGCCATATACCCACGACCAGGTTCTCAGTGGACGTAATGGCACCCCGCATCCATTCGACGTCGATATTGAGGTTCTTATGGTCCAAGTCCCGGACCACCCGCGTCTCCACCAGGTCCCTCAAGTCGCCCAAATCCATTACGAACCCGGTATCGGGGTTGAGTTCGGACTCGACGGTCACGTCCAGGTCGTAATTGTGGCCGTGCCAATTGGGATTCGCGCACGGCCCGAACACGTCTCGGTTCCGCTCTTCCGGCCAATCCGGGTTTTCGAGGCGGTGGGCCGCACAGAAATGAGCCCGCCTGGTGATCTTCACTCGAGGCATGCGTCTCTCCGGTGGGATCCGATAGCACACGGCCGGGACAGCCGCCGAGGGGGAAAGCTATAGACCCGCTGGAGCGTCGGGAAGAGACCCTGCTACGCATGCGTCCAAAAAACGGGAGGCCGACATCGTTTCGACATCGGCCTCCATGGTATGCCGGAGGGTTTTTATTGAAGCCCAGGGACACTCATGGAAACTTCCTCCGTGCTTCCGCCTTCCCCTTGGGCGTGGCGTCCACTCGGAGAGTCAGTCCCGGCTTCACGGGTGTTGGCTCAATAAATGAGCCCTCCAGCACACCTAAACGAATATAGGCGGCTCTCGCTCGCTCTGTCTACCCAATGGATCGAGCCGGAAGGACTGTTTCCAACCTGAAGACTCCCCTGTGCGCATTTATTTCTCACACCGGCAGAAAGTACTCGACTCTTCGAAAGACACATGCCTCACCGGCAAGCCTCATCTGACACATCAAGCAGTTGTAACCAAACGACTTAGACCCACCAACCCTCCCCCCACTACGCTCCTGGAACGCCAAGGCACGCGTCTTGTTCAAGTGCACGTTAACGGAGGTTCCGAATTTCGACCCGAGGCCAACATGAGAACTCGTATTCACGCAGACGGCTGGTTGGACATCACCGACCGTAGGAGAGTGCGGACACCTGGAAGACCCACCAAGACGGTGGAGCCGGCCCCCGAGAGGGAGGCCCTGGCATTCTTACTGTCGCACAGCTTTCCTGGTCATCGGCGCGTGGCCCGCGCCATGACCGATATCGATCGTAGGAAGATTCAGATCGCGATTTACGCCCACTCCGTCAGCGAGCGCATGACGCTTGTGGATCGGGTTTGGAGAGACATCACCGAGCCCGTGGGACCGCCCAAGCGGGAGGATAAACCGGAGCTGATCCAAGTGGTCCGCTTCGGCGACAAGTGGGCTTACCCGCTCTATCTGGAGGGAACGGTCACGCGTGTCCTCCCCCACGGAGGCGTGCCGATACCGATGCGTGAGAAGCAGCTTCGGAAAGAAGAACTGCAGCTCAACCTCGGAGGATCCTGAGTCTTCTCGGAGCCATAGCCCGGCGCACCCGATTCGGAGTCTTGTCCGCATCCCTCGAGGCAAGGGTATTCGTGCGCGGCGGGCGAAGGTGACGGTGTTGCCGGGCCGCTCGGGCCCGCCCGAGCCAGGCTTCCCTGGAAGCCTGTTCTAGTCGGGGAGGCCGGGCTCCGTCATTCCACGCACGTCCAGAGCTTCGGCCAACTTCGACGCGTCCAGCAACTGTCGGCGCTCGACCACCTCGCGCACCGAAATGCCTTCTTTGGCGGCCTCCTTTGCAACCGTCGCAGCCTTGTCGTATCCGATGTACGGGTTCAGCGCCGTGGCGATGGAGGGGTTGAGTTCGAGAAGCTCCTTGGCCCGGTCCTCGTTGACCTGAATCCCTATGAGACACCGGTCTGTGAACACCCTGGCGATGTTGGCCAGAAGCGTGATGGACTCCTGAAGCGCGTGCGACAGCACTGGCATCATGACGTTGAGTTCGAAGTTGCCGCGTCCGCCCGCGATCGTGATCGTCGTGTGGTTCCCCATCACGCGGGACGCCACCATCATCATCGCCTCGGCCATGACCGGATTCACCTTCCCCGGCATGATCGAGCTGCCCGGTTGTACAGCGGGAAGCGAGATCTCAGAGATGCCCGAAGTAGGGCCGCTTCCCAACCAGCGAACGTCGTCGGCGATTTTCAGCATACTCGTTGCCACGACGTTCAGCGCTCCCGACACGCTCACTGCGGCATCTTTGGAGGCCTGCGCTTCGAAGTGGTTCTCGGCTTCCCGGAACGGAATCCCGAGCTCGTCGGAGATGCGAGCGATGGTGCGGCTCGCGAACTCTGGGTGGGTGTTGATACCCGTCCCGGTGGCCGTGCCTCCGAGCGCCAATTCGGCGAGCTCGTCGGAGGCACGTTGGACTCTACCGATTCCCTTGATTACCTGATTGGCGTAACCGCCGAACTCCTGCCCCAACCGTACAGGTGTGGCATCCATGAGATGTGTGCGGCCCGATTTGACCACATGATCAAAGGCCTCGGCCTTCTCGGACAAGGCTCCGGCGAAGTGCTCGAGCGCGGGCACCAACTCCTCCGCGATCGCCAGCCTGGCGGCCACGTGAATCGCGGTCGGGATCACATCGTTAGAGGATTGCCCGAAGTTCACCTGGTCGTTGGCATGCACCGCTTGGGCCTTCGCGCCGAGGAGTTGCGTGGCCCGCCGAGCAATGACCTCGTTCGCATTCATGTTCGTCGACGTGCCGGACCCCGTCTGGTAGATGTCCAGAACGAACTCCGCGTCCCACGTGCCGACTGCCACCTCCTCGGCGGCCTCGGCGATCGCTCCAGCAACGGTTCGGTCCAACTTGCCAAGCTCCGCGTTGGTCAAGGCGGCGGCCTTCTTGATCAACCCCAGGGCTTGGATGAAACGACGGCCAAACCGTTGGCCACTGACGGGGAAGTTCTCGAACGCCCGCTGGGTTTGGGCTCCGTAGAGTGCGTTCTCCGGAACCTTCACCTCACCCAGGGAGTCCTTCTCGATCCGGTAACCGCTGGAC
Source organism: Gemmatimonadota bacterium (assembly GCA_036986155.1). Lineage (GTDB taxonomy): Bacteria > Gemmatimonadota > Gemmatimonadetes > Longimicrobiales > Gaopeijiaceae > JACZXQ01. Next base: position 4,654 of record BTRA01000161.1, read on the forward strand.
ATAATCGCCTCACACGGGATGGAATGCGCTCGCCGTACCGGAGGTCCGGGAAGACCCCCATAGAAGGAACATACGAAACGGAGTGCCGCGGTCCAGGCACTGCGGCCGGGTCGGGGCCCCGGCCGCAGACGCCTACCTCTTGGGGGGTCGGCTCGGCCGCATCTCGATCCGGCTCACCAGCGCATTCCCACCGTAGCCAAGCAGGTGGAGAACCGCCGAAGCCACGTCCTCCGGCGCGAGCTTCCATGCCGACTCCGGCGATGCTGGGATGCCACCGAAGTCCGTGTTGACGCTGCCCGGCATGATTGTGGCGACGCGAATGCCATCGTGACGCAGATCCAGCATCATGGCCTCGGAGAGCCCCAACAGTCCAAACTTGCTCGCGTTGTAGCCTGTGCCTCCGGCGAACGGGTTTCGGCAGGCCAATGAGCCGACATTCACGATCCAAGCGTCGTCGCTGTCCAACAGGTGCGGCAAAGCGGCCTTGGAGCAGTAAAACACACCGCCCAGGTTCGTGTCGATCTGCCGCTGCCAGTCCTCTACAGTGAGCTCCGTGATGGCCGCGTAGATCCCTACCGCGGCATTGTTGACAAGCACATCCAGCCGCCCCAACTCTTCGACCGCACCACCCACCAACTCCCGACAGTCCTCTACCCGGCTCACGTCGCACGCGATGCCAACAACGCGTCCCGCACCCTTGGCATCGAGATCGGCAGCCACGCGTTCCACGTCACCAGCCGACCGCGAGCTGATCACGACGTCGGCTCCGGCCTCCGCCAGGGCAGTCGCCACGGACAGTCCGATGCCCTTGGTGCTCCCCGTCACCACGCATGCCTTTCCCGCGATTCCGTCCATATTCGCCCCGTCCTCGCTCGCTGAGTAAATCACCGGTGGCCGTCCCTTGCGACTCTCCGGCACCTGCTTAGGTTCGCCCCATGCCTTCCGTCGCCCTCATTACTGGAGGCGCCGTCCGCGTTGGACGGGCCATCACCCTCGGGCTCGTGGATGCGGGCTACGACGTCGTCGTGAACTACCATTCGTCGGAGAATCCCGCCAGGGAACTGGCCGCGCTGGCCGAGGCCCGGGGGCGCAAGGCACTCATCGTCCAGGGAGACGTGTCCGACCCCGGGGACGTCGCGCGCATCGGCGAGGCGGTCCGGAGCCAATGCGATCGGCTCGAGCTGCTCGTCAACAGCGCCTCGAGCTTCCACGCGACATCGCTACTGGACATCGATTCGGACGAATGGGACCGGGTGATGGAGGTCAACCTCAAGGGCCCCCATCTCGTAGTGCGCGAGTGCGCGGACCTTCTGCGCGCAGCGTGCGGGGCCGTGGTGAACATCGCGGACCACATGGGGCTGGAGCCCTGGGTGCACTATGCCCACCACTCGGTGTCCAAGGCGGCCCTGATACATCTCACCCGAATCCAAGCCAAGGCCTTAGCACCTCATGTCCGAGTGAACGCTATCGTACCCGGGCTCGTGCTCGCCCCTGAGGCTCTCTCCGAAGAGGAACTGGCCGCGGAGATCGCCGCGACAGCCTTGCATGCGACTGGTTCGCCGGAAGACGTGGTGAGGACGGTGCTTTTCTTGGCTTCTTCACCCTACATCACCGGCCAAATGATCGTCGTGGACGGAGGGCGGTCGCTGGGCCGGTAACGGCCGAGAATCACTCGCCCTCGACCGCGACCTTCTCGGCCTCGAGACCGCCCACGCCGCCGTGAGCGAGCCAACGCTCAGCCTCCAGCGCCGCCATACACCCGGTTCCGGCCGCCGTCACAGCCTGTCG
>BTRA01000162.1:0-6378 GCA_036986155.1 Gemmatimonadota bacterium
CCACGTCGGATGTGTGACAGAATCTGGTTCATTCTCTTCATATAGCCACTCCGGCTCGCTAGTCGACGATCAGTACGGCACGCATTCCGGCTTCGAAATGTCCGGGGAGGAAGCACGCGACGCTCCACACTCCCTTACGCGACTCCGGTAGCGTAAAGGACAGGTTCATCGTTTCGCCTACCTGAGCCGTGGCCATCGTGCCGTGATCGTCGCCGCCGTGCTCTCCAGAATCGTCCCCCTGGTGGTCGTCGCCCATGTCCATGTCCATACCCATGTCCATACCCATCTTGGGCATCGCGCCAGCCACGTCGAGCCCTTCGAAGAGGTCCTCTCTGAAGCGTCCGTCGCCGGGGTCCCGCCCGGCCATGAACTCGTGGGGGATCGCTCCCTCATTCCGGATCACCAGGGTGACGGGCCGACCTGTCGGGATCCGGAGTGTGTCCGGTCCGAAGGTGAACTCGCTCTGCGAGATCTCGATCCGGAGGGTATCGCTTCGGGAGTTTCCTTTCCGGCGGGAATAAGCGCTTGAGGAAAACCGATCGGCACTCTTCAAGAGAAGCTCAGCGTGACTCGCAACCGGGCTGTCGGAGAGGGCAATGCGGCTCGAGTACCTCGTGGTCATTGTCTCGTGGTCGAGACCGAACAGCGCGAGCGCTGTGGCGAAATTCAGCGAACCGCTCTCTCTGAGCCCGTGCAGGCCCTGGAATGCCCGGAGCGACGCGGCGAACGCGTCCCCCTCCGGGAAGCCGTCGATCGGACCGTCGAAATGCCCCTGGCCAGCCAGGAGCAACTGGAGGCCTGCGAGCACGTCCCGCACCGACCCGACCGAGGCCGTGTGCCGGTTGTCCATCTTCATGGCCGGCATCACCATCAGGGTCAGCGACTTCGGTGCTTGTGCGTCCCCTTCAAGTTCCGTCGGCGCCTCTTCGACCATCTGGTGGCCAGCCATCCCTCCCATCGCGGCCATCCCCTCCATATCGTTCGACTCTTCCATGCCGGACAGTCCGGTCATCCCGTCGGCCCCCCCCATCTCCATCACACCAACGGTCCGGGGGGCCAGAGCGATTCGGCTCTGGAAGGCTTCCTCGAGCGCCGCCTCATCCGCGCCAGCAAGCCTCAGAACGTCCCGCAGAGTGGGGAGGCCACTCGGAGCCCTCCCCTGGGCTCGCTGAAACGCCGCCATCGCTTCTCGGGTGGATGGGCCCATCAAGCCGTTTACCGAACCCGAGAAGTACCCCGCCTCCGCCAACCCGATCTGGATGGCCGCCAGGGCCGGTCTGATGAGACGAAACGCCTTGTGGTCGTCGGTAGCCATGATCATACGCATCGGCGAAACCGGGCCGGCGAATTCGGGCATGTCGACTGGCCGCTGTTGGGCAGCGACAGGGAGGGGAAGGAGCAGCAACATCGCCAATGCCCCGAGCACCTTCGTTTCAGCACTCATCCTCGACCTTGATCTCTGCCGCGCCGTGCGGACGGAAGTGATGCGACCGTCGGGGGCCGTCGACCTAGCGAACATATCCGTGCTCCATATTCAGAATGTCATCTCGGTCACCGAAGTAGTCGTTGAAGCGCGCCTGGAAGTTGAAAGCCAGGGTGAGCTTGACGGAGTGCTCTCTGCTCCGTCCCCTGATGGCGGCGAGCTCGCCCCGGAAGGTCTCGAACTGGTACTGGACGCCCAAGTCAACGCCCTGCCCCAGACGAAAGAAGAGGTTGGGAACCAAGACAAACTGAGAAGCATCGATATCCTCGTACGACTTGTACCCGCCGGTGACGGAGGCCTGGAGTCGCTCGAGCTGGTAGGGCCTTCTCAGGAAACGAAGTGACGCCATGAACGCAGTGGAGCGCGCCCGCGCCCGCCCCATCGGGGTACCAAGCCGGGCGGCCCGTTCGGTGCCACTCGCAGCATCGCTGATGCCCCGGTTGTACACTACCTGTCCGGCGAGTTCGATATTGCGGAGAGGATGGCGGGTGAGATTGACCGCACCTGAAGCCAGAAAGGAGTAGATCCACCTCTGGCCCGGCACCTGGACGTCCTGCGCATGAACCGCCACTCCCGCTTGTCGAAGGACCTCCGTATAACGGATGGCGCCGGGAAGACGGTAGGTCACTTGCCCAGAGAACGCGTTGATCTCGAAATCATCGACCCGAGCCCCGGTCGAGTCGGTGACCGTCCAGTTCGCGACTTGTCCGCCAACCGCCAGCCTGCTGTTCAAGGCGAACGCCTCCGCCTTTACCACGTTCCCGTATCGGCTGAATTCGGAATTCTTCGCATTGGACAGCGCGTTCAGAACGAAGCCATAGTCGAGCACGTCCTCCTCCCGGAGCGTCGGAAACTCGAAGAGGAAGTTGTTGAGGCGAGTCCGGCCCATCGTCCCCGCGAACGTCTTCGCATCGTAGAACACGTTCACCTGATTGTAGAATACCTCACCCAGATCCGTTTCGGCGTCGGGGAAAAGGAATCCGATGACCATCCCGGCGCGGTGCCGCTCGTACAGGAGCTGATCCAAGCGAAGGAGCAAGAAAGAGTCCGAGAAGTCGCTCACGGCCCCGTCATCAGTCGCGGTGCCTCCCCCAGGGCCATCCAGACTCGCCCGGTTGATATTGAAGGAGGCAAGGCCTCTACCACCGATGGTGAACCGCGGAGAGGACTCCTGGGCTTCGCTCCGGACGGCGAGGGTCACGAAGAGAAATCCCGTCAGCGCCAGAACAAGAATGTTTCTCATCAAGCGGCACCCGGTGAAGGGAGAATCGTAGGTAGAGTCGCTTCACACTTCGTGGTCATAGATCACTCGTCGATTGCCACTTTGGGGTGATATCCGTCGTAGTCCGCCATCTCCTCATAGACCAGTACGGTCAACATCCCTCCTGGGTACATACCGTTGTTTGTCACTCTGCTCGTATCATGATCGTGGAAGGTCCAATAGCCCGGATTGTAGCCCTCGACAACGATGTCGACAGTCTTTCCCGGCCCAACCTGAACTGTGTTCATCAGAGTGGGCGAATTCAGGAGGTTTCCATCCTCCGCGACCTTCCAGAACTGGTGGCCGTGGAGGTGCATGTGGTGTTCCAGACCTCCGCCGTTGACGAGACGGATGCGGATCGTCTCCCCACGCCGGATGTAGACGGGATCCGTGACCGGATAGCCCTTGCCGTTGATCGCGAAGAAGTTGTAGTCGGGTACGGCGGCGGGTCCCTTCTGGTTACGATTCGGTAGATAGGGCGGATCCCAGCCCCTCTCGATGGCGGCGAGGAGCGCATCCTTGGTCTCGAACACGGCGAGCGTTTCGTCGTCGAGTGCCCCCTCCTTCATCAGCCACATCCGCTGCTTCATCCGTTCAAGCATGAAGTTGAGATCAGCTCTCGCGTCGTTCGTCGCGAAGGATGACAACACCAGTGTGTAGTCCCGCGTATAGCCGAACTCCTCCCGAATGGGATCCTTGTCGGGTTCGATGATGAGCGCACCGTGCATGGCGTGCTGCATATGCAGGAGGGTTCCGAAATGGCAATGATAGAATCGCGTCCCAGCAGGAATCGCCTGGAATGTGTATTCGAACGTCGCGCCGGGCATCACGGGGTGCTGCGTAACGTAGGGGACCCCGTCGTTTTCGTATTGAAGGTCTACCCCGTGCCAGTGGATCGTATGGAGGAGTTCCGTCTTGTTGGTGAAGTACACCTTGACCCACTCACCCTCGTGAAAGCGGAGCTCCGGCCCGGGCACCTGACCGTTGAAGGCGAGTGCATGAAACGAGTAGCCGGGCACGATCTCGTGGCGAACGATCTGGATGTCCATCTCGACTTCGCGGAACTCGCTCGGCCGGGCCTTCGCCGGGTGGACGACCGGGTCACTCCGTCTCCACCAGCCCTCAGGGCGCTCGGGCCAGGCCCTCACTCCGCCCTTCGTTCCGGCCGCCTTGGCCTCGGCATCCCTCACCAGCGTCGCACCGGTACCTTCGGGAATGGCCGGCGGGCGCTTCGCCACCATGGCGCCCACGACGCCCACTGCTCCGGCATGCAGGAAGTCCCGTCGGTTCACTGCCTCCGAGTCGGCCGGTGCCTCGGCGGAAGAGTCCACGAGGTGACCGACCTCGGGCATCGCCGGGCCGGTTTCGCCGGTGGCTGAGCTCTCTGATCTGTGGCCGATTTTTTTTCGAATCATCCGAATCTCCATGACAAACTAGGAGGAGCCGAATCGGACTCCGACTCTCTCATGGACCACGAGACTGTTGTGCTTGAGCTTCCGAGAAGCGGTAATATATCACCGGGCCCCATTAGAAGGGCTTAAGGATATCTCAAGATTTCTTAACATGTTTGATGGTCCTTAAGAGAGTGCTCCGTCAAGACGGACCGGAACAAGGCCTGTCGGTTCGGCCGATCGCCGGGCTCAATGCGGACGGTAGCCCTCGAACCGAACCACGGGGATCACGGGAAGGGTCATCAGGACGTGCGTGCCCTCGCCCAGCTGCGATTGAATCTCGACGGTCCCGCCTTGTCCCTCGATGATCGCCTTCGTGATCGGAAGGCCCAGCCCGGTTCCTCCGCCTCTCCGGGCCCCCCGCGCCTGATCAGTTCGGTAGAATCGATCGAACAGCCTCGGTACATCGTCCGGAGCGATCCCGGGACCGTCATCTTCCACCTCGACCCGGACGAAGGCTTCGCCGTCTTCCGACAATCGCCGGGCGTGCACCCGCACGCTGCCCCCCTCCGGCGTATAGCGCAGGGCATTCTCGATCACGTTGCCGATGGCCCGCCGCAACCAGTCCTCGTCACCCTCGAGCGCCGTATCACCGGATCCGGAGTATTCCAGGGAGATCCCCCGCCGATCCGCCAGTGATCGGTACCGCGCCAGCAGGCCGGCGATGACGCCGTCCATGTGCACCGGGGCGATCTCGAAGGGTAGGGCATTCGCGTCGCTGTGTGCCAACGTCATCAGATCATCGGTGATCCGGGCCAGTCTGCGAGCCTCTTCGAGTGTGCTCTCGAGGAGTTCCTGGTAGTCCTCCCTCGATCGATCGTGTCGTAGGGCCACCTCGATGTCACCCTGAATGATCGCCAGCGGGGTGCGAATGTCGTGACTGGCGTCGGCCGTGAACTGACGTTGCATTCGCACCGCGTGCAGCGCTTGGTCGAAGGCACGATTCAGGACCTCGACCAAGCGGTCGTGCTCGGCCGAAGCTCCCTCCACGGTGATGGTGCCCGCACTTCGGCCTGGCTCGAGCCGGCCGGCCTGTTCTGCGATCTGCTTCACCGGGCGCATCGCCTGGCCCGCGAAATACCATGTGCCCGCGAAGCTTCCCATGACGCCGAGCCCCCCGACGAGCACGAGAATCTTGAGAAACGCGAGCAGGACCTCTTGCGACGGGCCGAGCGGGGCAGCGACCTGGAGGATCCAGCCCGGACGGCGTGTCGCGCCGTGGCTCAGGGGATACACCAGGCTCCGTAGCGTACCTAGGTCGCCCTCATACGTGAACCATACCGCCCTCCCCTCGCCGCCGGTCCTCAGGGCCTCGACGGGCAGGGTGAGATCGGCGCCAACGAGATTAGCGCTGCGGATAATCGCGACTCCCTCCGACGTCCAGATCTCGGCGTAATGACTGCTCCGCTGCGAGACGTCGGATTGTGCCGGACTGTAGATGTGGTCATGAAAGTGCGCTGCGCTGTCAGGGGCGTCGGAGGTGGCCCCGTCCTCGATCTCCGCCAGGCGCAGAAGGGTCTCGTCGATCTGCCCGTAGATGACGTAACGCAATGCGAAGTACGCGGACCCGCTCAGCAGGACGACCAGGATGGCCAACCACCCGGTGAACCGGATCGCGAGACGAAGACGAAAGGACCGCACTAGAGGCCGTCGCCCGGGTCGGGTTCGCGGAGCACATAGCCGACGCCCCGCACTGTCTGGATCACGCGCGGCTCGCCGCCTCGTTCCAGCATTGCGCGCAAGTTGGCCACGTGGACGTTGACCACGTTCGTGCCAGGATCGAAGAGCATTTCCCACACTCTCTCCAGGAGCTCCGTCCGGCGAACCACCCGGCCCGGGTTCAACAGGAAGTATTCGAGTAGCCCGAACTCCCTGGGCGTCAACGTCAGGTCACGCTTGGCACGCCGCGCCTTGTGCGCCAGTCGATCCAACTCGATGTCCCCGAAGCGGAGCACTTCCGTCCGGCGGGCGCCCCCCCGGCGCGTCAACGCCCGCAGCCGAGCAGAAAGCACATCGAACCGGAACGGCTTGGTTAGATAGTCGTCGGCCCCCGCATCCAGTCCCCGAACGATATCCTCCGGCGTGTCCTTGGCGGTAAGGAGAAGGATCGGTGTGGAGTGTCCTTCGCGCCGGATCTGAGAGGTGAGTTGAAGCCCGTCGATTCGGGGCAGCATCACGTCCAG
>BTRA01000163.1:0-6227 GCA_036986155.1 Gemmatimonadota bacterium
ACCGAGGTGACGACTCGGAGCGGTCCGCGCTCGTCAGCTTGCGGTGTGTGGACCCGTCGGCGCTCACGATCCAGACGCGCCCTTCGCGACGGTCCCGCATGATGCTCATCGTGTTGCGCACGTACGCCACGTGCTCCCCGTCCAGGGCGATCCGGACGTCCGAGGCGTACTCGACCTGGAAGACGTCCAGAGGGGCGAAGGGGGGTTGGGCGGCCTGGGCGGTTGCCTCCGTGGTAATGGTCAGGGCTAGTAGGGTGCAGGCGGGTAGGACGGTCCAGGTACGCACGACGAATCTCCATGGTTGGGTTGGGGGGAAGGTAGGGGGCGGGGGGGGTGGGGCGCGATCCACGAGGGCCGTCCAGCTCGCGCGCTATGCCCGCGATCACCATCTTAGCGGCACGGAAGATCGCAGTGAGGTTAGGAGGCGGTGGGTGGTGCTCATGCTAGAGGAAGGTTGTACGTGAACAAAAGCCACGCTCAAGGTGAGAGCACCAGGCAATGAAGGTTGCCAGACTCCTCGACGAGCTGAAGCGCCGGAAGGTCGCGAGGCGAGGGCTCCTCTACCTCGTCGTGGCGTGGATCCTCATGCAGGTCGTCGACATCGTCTTTCCGGCGCTGAGCATCCCCGATTGGGCCCTGTCCATGGTGGTGGTGCTGCTGATCCTCGGCTTTCCCGTGGCGATCGTGCTGGCGTGGATGTTCGAGACGCCATCCGCAATCGCAAAAGGCAAGCCTCGGCCCGGCCGTCCTGCCCGCGCTGGGCGGGCCGATGGGGAGGCGGACGCAGACGCACCGCGCTCGATCGCCGTCCTCCCGTTCGTCAACATGAGTGACGACACGGACAACGAGTACTTCTCAGACGGCATGACCGAGGAGATCCTCAACGCGCTGACGAAGGTGCCCGGGCTGCGTGTCGCATCCCGCACATCGTCATTCGCGTTCAAAGGCGAGGCGAAGGACGTACTCGAAATCGCCGAGGACCTCCGTGTGGATACCGTCGTAGAGGGAAGCGTGCGCAAGGCCGGCGAGCGGGTGCGTGTGACCGCCCAGCTCATCAGCGCGGAAGACGGCTACCATCTCTGGTCCGAGACGTACGACGGCGACCTCGAGGACATCTTCCGGCTTCAGGACGACATCGCGCGCTCGATCGTCGAAGCCCTCAAGATCGAGTTGGTCGGCTCGAAGGACACCCCGCTGGTCGAGCCCGAGACCGAGGATGTCCAAGCCTACACGCACTATCTACAGGGCAGGTTCTTCTTCAACCGATTCCAGGAGAACGATCTCGAGCGGAGCCTGGAGCAGTACCGGACGGCGCTCGAGCACGACCCGAAATACGGGCGTGCCTACGCCGGTATCGCCGACACCTGGATGCAGTTGGCGGACGACTGGGTCCCGCCGGAGCAGGCCTACCCAGAGGCGAAGGAGGCCGCACAGAAAGCGATCGACCTGGATGAGTCTCTCGCAGAGGCGCATACCGCCCTCGGCAAGGTCCACGGGTGGTTCGAGTGGGACTTCGACCGAGCCGAGCTCGCGCTGCGCCGGGCAGTTGCGACAAACCCCAAGTACCCCGACGCCCACTGGGGACTCGGCAGCATCTTGCCGCCAAACGGGCAGCTCGGCGCCGCCATCGAGGAGATGAGGACCGCGCTCGCGCTCGACCCACTGTCACCGGTCTTCAGCTATTTCTTCGCACGCTTCCTCATGTTCGACGGTCGCCTCGACGAGGCCGTGGAGCAGTGCACGCTTGCCAGCCAGCTCGATCCTACGTCGTTTCGGCCCGACCAGGTACTCGGCCAGTGCCACCTACTCCGCGGGCAGCCGGACGCGGCGCTCGAGCGGTTCCAGCGCGCGCACGAGGTGAGCGGCGTGGTGTCGGTAAACGCCTACATCGCCCGTGCGTTAGGCGCCCTGGGGCGTACCGACGAGGCGCGCGACCTGCTCAATCGCGTGGAAGCCGGCGAGGAATACGTCCGCTCGGAGTTCATGGCTGCCGCTTGGGGGGCGTTGGGCGACCGGGACAGGGCGTTCAAAGCACTCGAGACTGCCTTCGAGGCCCGCAGCGCAGGGTTGATCTACGTGCACGTCGACCCGGCATACGACACGCTCTGGGACGACCCTCGGTTCGACGATCTCGCGAAGCGGGTTGGGTTGAAGAGCGGGTAGGGGGGGCTGAGCGTAAGGCGCCGCCACATTGTTGGATCTGGGGTGTGGAACCGGAAACGCACTATGCTGAACGGGTCAGTTCTCGAGCGCCTTCAACCTTTGCTGCACGTCGAGTCGGTCGGCCCGGAAGACCGACTCGAACCGGTGGAAGCGGGTCTCAAGGCCATCGAAGCACCAATCTAAGCCGGGTGGGCGGGCGAATCCATGTTGGGGTGGGAATCACCTGACCCCACCACGTTCACCCGATCACCTGCCTGTAGATCTCGCCGTACCGACGGGCGATCTCCTTCCAGTCGTACTCGCCACGGACGAGCGCCAGTGCGTTCGCGCCGCGGCGTTTTCGTTCTGTCCCATCCGTCAGGGCCTCGTGCAGTGTCGCCGCAAGGGACTCCAGGTCGTCGACTTCGCAGAGCCAGCCGTTCGCACGCGGTCCGGCATCGACCACGAAATCGAGGGGCCCGCCGCTTCGGGTCGCGACCACCGGAACTCCGATCGCCATCGCCTCGAGGTATACCTGGCCAAACGGCTCGTTGTAGGACGGCGCGACCAGAACATCGGCGAGGTTGAGTCCTTGAGAAAGGACATCGTGCGGCAGCCACCCGCAGAAGAACACGTTCGGCAGGTCGAGGGAGCGGGCGACCGTGCAAGGATGTTCGCCTTCCCATTCACCGGGCATCCCTCCCCAGACGAGCAGGTTGAACGGGGGATGATCGCTGTCGAACGATTGATTGACTCGCGAGACGGCCCTGAGCAACAACGGAACGCGCTTGAAGTCGAGAAAGCGCCCCACGAATATCAGAAGCGGCTTCAAAGCGCCTGATTCGTCCTTGAACCTCTCGATGTCGGATTGCTCGTACCGCACGCTTCCCGGGACACCGCTTTCGTCCCAGCCCCGCGGCTCCTCTACCAGGATCTTCCGCAGAAAGCTCCATCTGTCGTCCGTGGACCAATCCAGCGGCTGGAACAGAGACGTGTCCACGCCATTCGGGATCGTGGCGATGTGTTTCTCGTCGATCCCGAGGCGTGCGATCGCCCGCTCACGAATGTCGGGGCTGATGGCGGCGAAGTGGTCCGTCAGGTCGACCGCGTCGGTGAGCATGCCACGCCCGACGTGGTGGTCCAGCTCACCGGGACCGCCCGACTCCCCGCTCAACTCGTCGAGACGCTCCAGCATCTTGATCTCCGTGCCATGCAACTGCGTCAGCTTGGGCACCGAGGGGAAGATCCGCGCCGCGGCGACATGCGCGTGCGTGAGATGGTGGAGGTGGAGAAGGTCGGGCTGGAAGCGCTCCCTAACGCCCTCGAACACTCCGGTCCAGCACCGCAACTGTGCTGCGTACTCGGTGTCCGTGAGCTTGTAGAAAACACGGTCGGGTACGCCGGATTTGTCTTCATAGCTCGGGTGAAAGGGGATGTCCCACTCGTCGGATAGCGCATCTTCGCCCTGTTCGAATCCGCGCCACGCGTCGGTATAGTCGACCAAGGTCAGGGGGATGTCCTCGAAAAACACGTTGGCGTCGTGTTGCGGGTCGCCGTCGCGCAGCGTGCCGGTGATCAGATGCACGTCGTGGCCCAGCTCGATCAGGGCCCGCGACAGATAGCGGGCCACCTGCGCGCTCCCGCCCCTGGGATAGAAGATGAGGGTCATGAGGATTTTCATGATGGGCGGGTTGCCGGGTGTTCAGTGTTCATGTGCGGAAAGATGGCACAAGGTGGCTGAAGGACAGAATGTTGGGGGTCGGCCTGAAATCGAGCAAACGCCTCGTGGGCCTGATCCTGAAGGGAAGGGAGTCTGAGGAGCGCCTGTCTGAAGCTGGCCGAAGTCCGCGAGGTCAACGTTGATCCGTAACCAGCGGCTCCGTCTCTCCGGCATCATCCTCGGCGATGGGAAAGACAGGCCGTCGCGGGGTAGGGAGCCCACCACCCGCGCGTAGGACTTTCATATGCATCCGTCTAGGGGTATTATATGCACACCCCTAGGGATTTCATATGCGGGCGGAGTGAGCCGATGAGCATGAGCGCACGGGAATGGTTGGCGAAGGTGGCCGCGACAGATCGGCCTCCGGTGCTCACCAAAGCGGATCTTCCGGAAAAGCGGATCCTACGAGAGCTCGAGCGAAGCGGGGCGTTGATCAGGCTTCGGGGAGAGATCGTCGTGATCAAACGCCCCTCGGACAGCAGAGATGAGGTGCTTCGCCGGTTGTACTGGCCCATCGTCGGGGCGCTCCTTACCCGCTATGCGCCTGCTGTGGTCGAGCGAGACTCCGCGGTCCGTGTGTTGGTTGGCGACGAGACGCCGCCGCGGGTTCTACGGATTCGCAACGGACGCAATGCCAGCAACTTCGAGGTCGCCCTCGGCGGAGATCTCACCGTCGTGGTCACGGCGGGTGCCGTGGCTGAGTCGTCGATTCGTACCCTGCCGGTGGGTGACGCCACCGTATCGGTGGACGAGTCGGCGCGGATCCTGGGTGGCTTGGAGCTGCGGTTCGTGCGTGACAACCTCGATACGATCAGCGTGTGGCTCAGGTCTCTGGTGTTGTCACGGGCATCGATCGAGGCCGCGTACCGCGAGAATCCGCGCCCGGTAGTCTATCGGCGCATCGCTCACCTGGCCGAGGACATCGGGAATGAGCGGCTGGCCGAGGCCCTCGCCGATGTCGTCCGGACGAATCAGGACGTGCGCATCGGCCGGGGCCAGACCGGTGTCGGCACTGAGCTGATCGTGCCACCGCTGGCCCGAGCCACGCCGACGACCCGACGCCCCTGGCTCGACCGGCTGAACCTCCAGATCGACACGTTTCGCGAGCAGATCGCCGAGGCTGCAAGGCATCAACCACTCGCTCGGCCGACAACGTCTCTGCCGGATCTAATACTTCAGGCGAAGGAGGCGAAGACCCACGACGTCTATCACTCGACCTCCATCGAGGGATACCGAATTCGCTATGAGGACGTGAGCGTGCTTCTCGGAGGAACCCCGGAAGGCGCCATGTCGGAAGCCGAGGTTCGTGATCGAATGGCGGTTCTGGGATATTCCCTGGCCTTCGACAACCTGCTGGAGCGGATCGAACGGGAGGGCGCCCGTCTGGTACCCACCACCACAATGGTCCTGGACCTGTACGTGGATCTCTTCAGTCCCTCTGTCGAGGCGGGCATCGTGGATCCCGAACTGCTCCGCGGATGGCGCGCCGAGCCGGTGTTCATCAGGGACTCCCGGTACGTGCCGCCGGCCGCCGAGCGCGTGGGGGACATGATGAACCTCATGGTGGAGCGACTGGCCGACCTCGACGAGCCCATCGTCGAAGCGATCCTGGGCCACCTCATGCTCGTCAGCATCCACCCGTTCCCGGATGGAAACGGGCGCGTGGGGCGCTTCCTCATGAACGCGATTCTGCTCGCCAACGGGTGGCCGTGGCTCACGATTCATGAGGGAGACCGGGGCGGCTACTTCGACAGCTTGAAAAAGGCTCAGCTCGATATGGATGCGCGAGACTTCGGCGTGTTTGTGCTGGAGCGGCTTGGTGGCGCATCGGAGGGATCGGGTGGGGTGTAGTGGCTGGGTGGTCACATGGGGCCGCTTGAAGACCTCAGCCTCCTGAACGGGCGACTGCCCGCGCGAGCGATGGGACTCGTGAAGGAATGGGTGAAACGGTTCCCGTTTCGTGAGATGGTACGGAGAGGCTGGCTCGAGGACGCCCGCAGTGTTCCCGACCGAGCCCACGCGCTCCTCGAGTTCTTCGGGGTCGCGTCACCCGAGCAGTGGGACGCGGTTTACGAGCGGCACGCGGTAGCATTCCGGAAGTCGGCGGCGTTCGAAGCAAACCCGACCGATTCGTGGAGATTGCCGCATGGGCGACTCACTCACAGGCGGCGATCGAGGACTTTGCAGCGAGCGTTGGTGTGTCTCCTGGGATCGTCGTCGGCCGACTCCAGCACGATGGACACCTGCCCCATTCCCACTGCAACGATCTCAAGCTGAGGCTGGAAGGGGCGCCTTTGGATCCGGCGGTGGCATGGACGACCCGCAGCGTACCTGATTGATCGGGGGGTTTCATCCGGCCGGGGTG
>BTRA01000164.1:0-6100 GCA_036986155.1 Gemmatimonadota bacterium
CCTCACGGTACTAGTTCACTATCGGTCGCTGGGTAGTACTTAGCCTTACGAGGTGGTCCTCGCAGATTCACACGGGATTTCACGGGCCCCGTGCTACTTGGGAACTCCACCAGGAGCTCAGTGTGCTTTCGCCTACAGGGCTGTTACCTCCTACGGCCTGCCTTTCCAGGCATGTTCGGCTAACACCTGAGTTTGTAACTCCTCGACGGCCTCGACGGACCATCAGGTGGGTCCCACAACCCCAGCACGGCAACGGCGTCGACCTATCACACCGCACTGGTTTGGGCTCTTCCCGTTTCGCTCGCCGCTACTCAGGGAGTCGCTGTTGCTTTCCTCTCCTCGGGGTACTGAGATGTTTCAATTCCCCCGGTTGCCTCGCCTGGCCCTATGTGTTCAGACCAGTGTGACTGGGCATTACCCCAGCCGGGTTTCCCCATTCGGACATCCCCGGATCAACGCCTGCTTGACGGCTTCCCGGGGCTTATCGCAGCCTGCTACGTCCTTCATCGGCTCCCAACGCCAAGGCATTCACCAAAGACCCTTTGTAGCTTGAATCATATGAATCCAAGACGCTTGTGCTCGCTATGCAGTTCTCAAGGTGCCTGAGTGGCCGGAGCTCGAAAGCCCCGACTCCCTCAAAACTGAACAGCGTGCCAGGTGCCGGCCCTCCTCGAATCCCTGGCGAACCAGGGGCCACGGAAATCCAGCACCCAAGTCAGCTCATTGACTAGAAGTTCGAGACGCTGTGCTCATGGGAAACGAATCCCCGAAAGGATCCGCTGCTCAGGAGCGGGCCTCGTGTGAACTCCTTAGAAAGGAGGTGATCCAGCCGCACGTTCCCGTACGGCTACCTTGTTACGACTTCATCCCAATCGCTGACCCCACCTTCGGCAGCTCCCTCCTTGCGGTTGGGCCACTGACTTCGGGTGTTGCCAACTTTCGTGATGTGACGGGCGGTGTGTACAAAGCCCGAGAACGTATTCACCGCGACATTGCTGATTCGCGATTACTAGCGACTCCGACTTCACGGAGTCGAGTTGCAGACTCCGATCCGAACTGAGACAGGCTTTTAGGATTCGCTCACCCTCGCGGGATCGCTGCCCGTTGTACCTGCCATTGTAGCATGCGTGCAGCCCTGGACATAAGGGGCATGATGACTTGACGTCGTCCCCGCCTTCCTCCGAGTTGTCCCCGGCAGTCTCCCATGAGTCCCCGGCATTATCCGCTGGCAACATAGGATAGGGGTTGCGCTCGTTGCGGGACTTAACCCAACATCTCACGACACGAGCTGACGACAGCCATGCACCACCTGTAATGGACGCTTACGCACACCCTATCTCTAGGGTTTTTCCCATTATGTCAAGTCCAGGTAAGGTTCTTCGGGTACCATCGAATTAAGCCGCATGCTCCGCCGCTTGTGCGGGCTCCCGTCAATTCCTTTGAGTTTTAGCCTTGCGACCGTACTCCCCAGGCGGGGCACTTAATGCGTTAGCTTCGGCACGGCAGACGTCAATGAGTCCGCCACACCTAGTGCCCAACGTTTACAGCTAGGACTACCAGGGTATCTAATCCTGTTCGCTCCCCTAGCTTTCGCTCCTCAGCGTCGGTATCGGCCCAGAGAGCCGCCTTCGCTACTGGTGTTCCTCCCGATATCTGCGCATTTCACCGCTACACCGGGAATTCCACTCTCCTCTACCGAACCCTAGCCACAACAGTTTCGACCGGCATCCTGAGGTTGAGCCTCAGGCTTTCACGGCCGACTTGTTGAGCCGCCTACGAGCTCTTTACGCCCAATAAATCCGGACAACGCTCGCCCCCTACGTATTACCGCGGCTGCTGGCACGTAGTTGGCCGGGGCTTCTTCTGGAGGTACCGTCACTTTCGCTTCGTCCCTCCTGAAAGGGGTTTACAACCCGAAGGCATTCATCCCCCACGCGGCGTCGCTGCATCAGGCTTGCGCCCATTGTGCAAAATTCCCTGCTGCTGCCTCCCGTAGGAGTCTGGGCCGTGTCTCAGTCCCAGTGTGGCTGATCGTCCTCTCAGACCAGCTACCCGTCGAAGCCTTGGTGAGCCGTTACCTCACCAACTAGCTGATAGGTCGCGAGACCATCCCGGAGCGGCGGACCATTTCCTCAAACAACCATGCGGTCGTAAGAGGGTATCCGGTATTAATCCAGGTTTCCCTGGGCTATCCCGGTCTCCGGGGCAGGTTTCTCACGTGTTACTCACCCGTTCGCCACTAAGAATTCCACAGTGGTTACCCATAGTGGGTTCTTCGTTCGACTTGCATGCATTAAGCACGCCGCCAGCGTTCGTCCTGAGCCAGGATCAAACTCTCCAACGTAAGATCTAGACCCTAAGGCCCAAATCCTCAATAGGTTTCGAGTTTGGTGTGCAGGTGGTTGGCCAAACCGCGCACCTGCGTTCTGACATCAGTTGCATTGTCTCTGATATCTCTCGAGTACAGGCCAGCCAGGACGCGGCGGTAAGAACCCGTCATGCCCTGGTGGCAAAAACTGACTTGTTTTGTGGCACACTGTTCAGTTGTCAAGGAGCCGAGACCAACCCGCGCCAGCCCGGCGCGCGCAAGCGCGCCCGCTCGGGAAGGCGAGTCGCAACTGTAACGAACGGCCATCACCCCGTCAAGACGGCCACACCGGTGTCCGTCCCCCGGCTCACATTGCCGGCGATACGAACTCAGACCGAGCCTCCTCGATGAACCGCGCCGGATCGGGTGACAGTCCACGCCTGTCGGGTGACGCGTAATAGGCCTCGTCCGCCTCCTCGAAGTCTCCCTCGTGCACCACAATCCACACGAAACGGTTCGTCGCGGCGTTCGACCAGGCACCGACGATGTCAAAACCGGCCTGAATCCGTAGGGGAACCACCTGAGTTCTCCACTCGGAGACGAACTCGGTCATGGCTCCCGATGTGATCTCGTAGTTCGCGCAGCTGATACCGCACATCGACCTCCTCGGCTCGCCAAGTTGCGCCATCCGGCGCCCGCTGCGGCGCCACGTCACAGGCCGAGGTGCCGGCACTGCGTCCGCTATGGGGCGCTTCGACCTCGTTGATCTCGTCAGCCTCAAGACCGAATCCCTCACGATCTACGGCTACGGCAACCAATACCGCCTGACCAGATAGCGGCAGATCAAATCGTACGGCAATTGCCTCCGCTACGACCGAGGCACCCCATCTGAGACCGAGCCCGAGCCCGACCGCGCCCGCCGCCTGGCCCCTCGCTACGCTGCGCGCAGTGACACATGTGATCGACCTCCTGCGTGACCGTGGCCTCATCCAGCAGATCACCGATGAGCCGGCGCTGCGTGACCTTCTCGACGCCGAGCGCGTGACCTTCTATGTCGGTTTCTACCCCACCGCGTCATCGCTTCACATCGGAAACCTCGTCGGCCTGATGGCCATGGCTTGGCTGCAACGGGCCGGACACCGCCCAATCGCCGTCGCCGGTGGGGGGACCGGCCGCATCGGCGATCCGTCCGGCCGCGATGACGAACGCCAACTCCTCGACGACCGCTCTTTCGACGCCAATCTCGAGCGTATCAAGGAGCAACTGGGTCGCGTCATCGACGTTTCCGGCCCCGAGGCCGGACTCGTGGTCGACAACCACGATTGGCTGGCCGAGATGGGGTTCATCGAGGTGCTACGCGATGTGGGCAAGCACTTCTCGGTCAATCAGATGATCAGCCGCGAGGCCGTCCGCAGACGCCTCGAGGAACGTGAACAAGGCATCTCGTTTACCGAGTTCTCATACCAGGTACTCCAGGCCTACGACTTTGCCTACCTGTACACCGCCTACGGTTGTCGACTCCAAGGCGGTGGGTCCGATCAGTGGGGCAACGTCACCGCCGGCGTCGACCTCACCCGCCGTCTGCACGGCGTAGAAGTGTTCGGCTTCGTGTGGCCACTCATCGAACGCTCGGATGGCAAGAAGTTCTCGAAGTCGACCGGCGGGGCGGTGTGGCTCGCGGCCGACGAAACCAGTCCATATGCGTATTACCAGTGGTTCTTCAACGTGCCCGATGACGATGTCGGCCGGTTCCTGCGGATATACACTTTCGTTGATCTCGACGAGATCGCCGCCCTGGAGCTGGCCACCACCGAGGACCCGGCGGGGCGCGCCGCCCATCGAACGCTCGCCCGCGAAGCTACGCGGATCATGCACGGCGACGAGGGCCTCGAGGCCGCCGAGCGTGCCACGAGAGTGCTCTTCGGCGCCGAACCGTTTGCCGAACTCGACGATCGCACGCTCGCCGACGCCTTTGCCGGTGCCCCTGCGGTAACGCTCGGTGCCGCCGAACTCGATGCAGGTGTCGGACTCCTCGACCTGATGGTGGCCGTCGGAGCAGCCGCCTCCAACGGCGAAGCCCGACGCCTCGTCTCCCAGGGCGGCGTCAGCCTCAACAACGCCAAGATCGACGACGCCACACGCCGGATCGGGTCCGATGACCTCGCCTCCGAGACGATGCTCGTCATCCGTGTCGGCAAGAAGCGCTACCACCTGGCTCGGTTCGAGTAGCCGCCGCAAGGACCATCCTCGGTGGGGAGGAGTCGAACGTCACCGGCGTGGCTGGGGCTCCGGCTGCCAGGCATCCGCCCTCAACACATCCGACTTATCCACAACCACTTCCGCCGAGCATTCGTTGACCCATATGGAGGAAGCGGATTGCCACCACTCTTCGCGCGCACCTAACTACTCTCCCGCAGGAGGAGACAGATAGAACCCATGCCTCGCCTGAGGGCGGGCGTCCTGGTTATCGCGCTGGTAGCCACCGCCTGCACCGTTGAGCCCATAGAGGATCCGGGGATTGGAGCGGGCAGCCTCACTACGACGGTCTACGCGGCCGACGGCTCGGTGCTTGCCGAGTGGCACGCGGGAGAAGACCGATCCCTCATCGACTACGACGAGCTGCCGGTGCACCTCATCAATGCAGTCGTCGCCATCGAAGACCGCCGTTTCTGGATACACAATGGATTGGACGTCCGGGCGGTCGCCCGCGCCGCCAATGCCAATCTCGACGCAGGCGAGATTGTCCAGGGCGGTTCGACGATCACTCAGCAATACGTCAAGAACGTCATCGTGGGTGGCGACCTCACCTTCCAACGGAAGGCGTCCGAAATAGGCCTCGCCCTGCGGGTCGAGGGGACACTGACCAAGCAGGAGATCCTGGAGCGGTACCTCAACACGATCTTCTTTGGCGAATCTGCCTACGGCGTCGGGGCCGCCGCCCGCCGCTTCTACGGGAAGGACGTATCCGACCTGACCCTCTCGGAGTCGGCGCTCCTCGCCGGTCTGATCAACTCGCCTTCTTCGCTCAACCCGTATGACTATCCCACGGCCGCCCTGGCTCGACGCGACGCCGTCCTCGAAGAGATGGTGGCGCTCGACTGGGTCGAGCGGTCTGCCGCGGATGCAGCCTCCCTCGAACCCCTCACGCTCATCCCGCGCGGCGCAGCCGATGAAATGCGTTTCCCCTATTTCACCGACGAGGTGCGGCGACGCGTGCTCGACAACCCGGCGCTCGGTGACACGCTCGAGGAGCGCTCCGCCACCCTCAACGGTGGAGGCCTCCGGATCTACACGACCCTCGACCCCAAGACCCAGGTGGCCGCAGAAATCGCAGTGGCGTCGGTCATCCCCGATGAAGGGTCGGGAGCAGCCCTCGTTGCCATCGATCCACGCGACGGACGGGTCATAGCCGTGGTCGGGGGGCGTGACTTCTACGACCGGGCCGACCCCATCGCCCAGTTCAATCTGGCCACGCAGGGAACCCGCCAACCCGGTTCGGCCTTCAAACCATTTGCGCTCGCCGCAGCGCTGGAAGCCGGGGTCGACATCGAGTCGATGTGGCCGGGAGGGCGCCGCGCGGTCGTCGATGGACTTCGTGGGGTCTGGGAGGTCGCCAACCACGAGGATGCCTACTACCCCGGATTGACCTTGCGCGAGGCGACGGTCTTCTCGGTCAATGTTCCATACGCCTACCTCGTCGATCTCATTGGACCCGAGCTCGTGGTCGAGGCCGCCGCCGCAGCAGGCGTCGGCACCGATCTTGCCGTGGTTCCCTCGATCGTCCTCGGCACC
>BTRA01000165.1:0-6067 GCA_036986155.1 Gemmatimonadota bacterium
CGAACTTCTTCGCCTGCGTATACGTGATCGCAGCCGTTAGCGTCGTCTTCCCGTGGTCCACGTGCCCGATCGTTCCCACGTTCACGTGCGGCTTGGTCCGCTCGAACTTCTCCTTGGCCATTCCTGCCCTCGTCGACTGGCGTTGACTTCGGTACCGACGCCGCCCAGGGCGTCGAAGCTCCGACCGGGATTTGAACCCGGGACCTCTTCCTTACCAAGGAAGCGCTCTACCCCTGAGCTATCGGAGCGCCCTCCTCAGGCGCCTCCAAGCGCCGGCCTCCAAACCCCGCCCGAAGGCGAGGTCCATATCTAGAGCGGGAGACGGGACTCGAACCCGCGACCCTCAGCTTGGAAGGCTGATGCTCTAGCCAACTGAGCTACTCCCGCACGAATAGACCCGAGCGCTGATCAGTCAGCGTCAGGGTTCCAATGGTGGGGGTAGGATTCGAACCTACGAAGGCTAAGCCAGCAGATTTACAGTCTGCCCCGTTTGACCGCTTCGGTACCCCACCCAAGGTACTCCTCAGGTCGCTCGAACCGCCCCCACTCACCCGTCCAAACTGAGCAAGCCGCCTATACGAGGCGGCCAGTTCCGGGTAAGCTTGATAAGCTAACGAGTAAGGAAAAGTGTTTCAACCCCTACCAAAGACGGTTTCCCCCGCGTCTCGGACCGGGCTAGACCCCCACCTCTTCGGCGAGAGTCCCCAGGTTGCGGTCGAGCAAAGCCTGAGGGTCCGGATCCCGGCCCAAGAAGTCGCGAAACAGGTCTTCCGGCTCGGCGGAGTCTCCGCGGCTGAGAATCTTGTCGACGTATTCCCGACCTACGACCTTGCTGAAGATCCCCTCATCCTTGAAACGTGAAAAGGCGTCCGCCTCCAACACCTCCGACCAGAGGTAGGAGTAGTACGCGGCCGCATATCCCCCGGCGAAGAGATGCGTGAACGACGCGGTGTTGTGGTAGTGCGAAAAGCCCGGACCCACCGAGTACCGGCCCAGCAATCTTTCTACGTAGGGGAGTACGTCACCATCCTTCTCACGCGAGTACTCCAGATGGAGCTTCAGGTCGGAGTACCCGAACGAGAGCTGCCGCATCTGCGCCCAGCCACCCATGAATCTTCGCGCCTCGAGGATTCTCTCATATAGGGCGTCGGGCAGCGGTTCTCCCGTCTTGTAATGCCCCGAGATCAGGGCCAGAGCTTCTCGTTCCCAGGTCCAGTTCTCCATGAGCTGGGAGGGAAGCTCCACAAAGTCCCACGCCACATTGATTCCGGCGCGTGGCGCCACGATGACCGTGGTCGTGAGGTGGTGGAGCAGGTGGCCGAACTCGTGGAAGATCGTCTGGACCTCGCGGTGGGTGAGCAGGGGAGGGATATCACCCTTGGCCGGAGTGAGGTTGCCGGCGATGACGCCCAGATGGGGTGACATCGACCCGTCCGCCGTAGCGCGACCCGTGATCATGTCGCTCATCCAAGCGCCTTGCCGCTTTTCCGGTCTGGGATGCCAGTCGGCGTAGAACGACCCCAGATGCGTTCCGTCCTGGTCCAACAGATCGCAGTAAAGTACGTCCTCGTGCCAGACCTCAGGCACCTCGCGCGCCCGCACCTCTAGGCCGAACACGCGCCGTACGATCTCGAAGAGACCGGTGAGGACCCTGTCCAGGGGGAAGTAGGGGCGGATCACCTCATCGTCGATGTCATATCGCACACGCCGAAGGTGCTCGCTCACAAACGCCACGTCCCACGGCTCGAAGCGGTCGATCTCGAGCGTGGCCGCGTGGGCCTCGAGCGCCCGGACATCCCTCTTCCAATAGGGTTGAGTTCGTTCGGTGAGTTGCTCGGTGAACTCGATCGCCGCAGCGCCCGTCTTGGCCATGGCCTCTTCGAGCCTGTAATCGGGAAAGTGCTCATACCCCAACAACGCTGCCACCTCCCGGCGCAACTCGAGAAGCCGATGAATCGTGGTGACGTTCCCGAACTCGCCGTCCCGGCATCGCGTGACGAACGCCAGGTACAGCTCCTCGCGTAACGACCGGTCCGTCGCGTACTTGAGGATCGGCTCCAACGATGGGTAGTCCAGCGTGAGGAGCCATCCTTCCACGCCCGCGGCCTCGGCCTTCCGTCGCGCCTCATCCTTGTCGGCCGGGGGCACACCCTCGAGGCGGGCGCAATCCACCACTGCGAGCTGGAAAGCATTGGTGGCGTCCAACACGTTCTCGGAGAATCGCTGTTGAAGCTGAGAGATTTCTACATTGATCTCCTTCAGCCTATCGCGGTCCTTGCCTTTGAGGTCGGCGCCCGCCCTCCGGAACTCGCGGACCAGGGTGTCGAGATGCCGCCGCCGGATGCCATGCAGTGCTCGGCCCTCTTCACTGCCGGCGAAAGCCTTGAGATGGGACCACAGGCCGGCGTTCAGGGGCAGGCGGGTCCAAAACTCCGTGATCTCGGGGAGGACCTCGTTGTAGGCCGCTCGCAGGTCGGGCGACTCGGCCACCGAGAGAAGATGGGTGACCACGGTCATGCGCTCCTTGACTCTCTCGGTAATGGAGTCGAGCCGCTCGACCGTGTTGTCGTACGTCGGTGGGGTGCGGTCGGCGATGAGTGCAGCGATCGCCTCGTCCGCGTTGGAGAGCACCGCACGCACGCCTGGCCGCACGTGTTCGGGCTGGATCCGGTCGAAGGGGATCCGAAACCCATGTTCCAAGATGGGGTTGAGCTTCTCACTCATGGTCTGCTTCCATACCGAACCCGTGGACACCAATACGCCGGGACACCAACGTGCTTCGGGGGAAGCAAGGGGCTGGCACAACCTGTCGTGTCGACCGAATGTCGGCAAGGCCTTCAGGTAATTCTCGGCTCTTGCGGCTATGGCGCTCGGGTTCTCACTCGACGACGCCCGACCGATGGACCGCCCGGTCGATCGCCATAGCGAGAGAAAACGACACAAAACGACGCCACGGCGCAATGAGGGGACGGGCCCTGCCCGGCCTTTCGCTCCTGGGCGTGGGGTGTGGCTGCGCAGCGTTGGGCCAAGAGATCAGCCGGCTCCGCCTCCCCTACCACACACGACTCCGTGTCTGGACCCCGCTGGGTGTAGAGGACGTGAGCAATCGGATGTGGTCATCCCCCGGTTACGTCCGCGAGTGTCGGAACAAGACCCGGATGGAACATCGCGATGTACGCAACCAGGTCCCACAACTCAGACTCGCTGAACAGGGTGCCGAAGTGCGGCATCGCGGTGTGCGGGCCCTGGCCACCGCCCTTGATCTTCTCGAACAACCCTGGCCAGTTCTCCTGAGCGAGCAGCGTGTCGATGGTGAAGTCTGCCGGTCGAATATCCTTCAAGGTCACCCCCACCTCTCCGTCACCCTTGCCGGTCTCGCCATGGCACAGCAGACACCTGCTGGCATAGGTGGCGCTGCCGCTGATTGCGCTTCCCGGGATTTCCGGCGGGTATGTGAGAGCAGGGAGGTATGCCAGCACTTCACGGAATTTGTCGGGCTTGATGACCGACCTAACGTACTCCATATGTCCGGGCAGACGTCGTGCAGGATCGTCCTCGGCGAATCGCGCCTCGAAATCACTGGCGGACATTTGAGCGTAGCGGCCCTCCATGAAATTCGGTGGCGAGAGTACGGTCTTGCCGGCAGTTAGGGGTCCATCACCCCTCCCCGTGGATCCGTGGCAGGTCCAGCAGAAGACGTCGTAGAGCTGCTTGCCGCTCTCCTGGACTTCGGTTAGTTGCAGCATCGGCTCCTGGTGCTCGACTACTACCTGTTCGTCAGGGGAACTCGGCGCTCCAGATTCGGACGGCTCGCCGGCACTACACGCAATCGCGACTACGGGAACGAGAAGCGCTAGGGCTCGCAGGTACATGGCGACCTCCCATGTGTTCGGTGGTTGGGACGAGGGATCTCGCTGGGGAAGAATGTGACGCGAGAAGAACGGGTGGGGGACGAACGGCGGGACGTGCTGGACTCGACAGCCAAGGGGCTCCTCCATCGCGAAGTGCGTCATCTTGAATTTACCACGATCCACCGATGGGTCCATACGTCGGATGACGGAGTCGGGCGCGGCTGGAAGAGGTCGGGGGCCTGATTCCCCAACCTTCGTCGTGCAGGCTCCAATGCGTTAAGTTTGCCGCGTTGAATCAAGGAGAGGTTACGCGTTCCACCCGAAGCGCGGGCCTCTCCCCGCGCTTGGCGAGAACCATGTCTGAGCCGTCACAGGGCGCCTCGGGCTCCTCTGAGGAGCTAGTCCTCTCCCGCCGCGAAGGCTCCATCCAGGTGCTTGCGCTGAACCGACCCGAGCGGTTGAACGCGGTGAGCCTACCGATGTACCGTCGACTGCTCGAGGAGCTGCGTGCGGCACACGCGGATCCCCGGATCCGATGCGTGGTCCTCACGGGCCAGGGCCGGGCATTCTGCGTGGGCGCCGACCTGAAGTCCCACGGTGCGGGGGCCCCCTCGGAAAAGGAGAAGAAGCGCTACATCGGGACGGCTCAACGGCTGAACCGGTTCATTCAGCTCAACGGCAAGCCGGTGGTGGCGGCGGTCAACGGTCACGCCATCGGGGGCGGCCTCGAGATGGCCCTCTCCTCCGACTTCATGATCGTGGCCGAAGAGGCAAAGCTCCGCTTTCCCGAGGTGGCGCTGGGTACGTTCGTGGGGGGCGGCACCGTGTACACCCTGGCGGAACGGGTAGGCGTGCTCAAGGCACGGGAACTCATCTATCTGGGGGACTTCTTCAGCGGTCAGGAGGCGGTGGAGATAGGGGTGGCTTTCCGGTCGGCCCCTGCTGAAGAGGTGCTCGGGGAGGCCATGGAGCTCGCCGGGCGACTGGCCGCTCTGGCCCCCGTGTCCCTCGCTCATGCCAAGCGTCTCATCGGCGTCGCCGGCACCATGTCCCGGGGACGCGCGCTGAGATTGGAGGCACGGGCTCTGGGCGAGGTCATGGGGACCCGCGACTGGGCCGAGGGCGTGGCGGCCTTTCACGAGAAGAGAGCGCCGGACTACAAGGGTGAGTGACACTGGGGCTGAGCGATCGGGCCATCCCCTGGACGCCGTGTTCGTCCCGCGCTCCGTGGCCGTCATCGGCGCCTCGTCGAATCCTCGGAAGCGCGGCTACCAGGTGCTGGAGGCGCTCCGGGAATCGGGGTACCAAGGAAGCGTCTTTCCAGTCAACCCAAAGGGTGGGGAGATACTGGAGCTGGAGGTGATCACCTCCGTGGACGCCCTCCCCGAGGTCCCTGACCTGGCCCTCATTTGCACGCCGGCGGCTACGGTGCCGGAAGCCGTCGAAGCGTGTGGGAAGCGGGGAATCCGGGGGGCGGTGGTCCTGGCCGTGGGGTTCGGGGAGTCGGGCGACGAAGGTGCGGTCCTGGAAGAGCGTCTCCTCCAGGCCGCGAAGACTACGGGAATCCGCGTAGTGGGACCCAACACCTCGGGCATTTTGAATCTTCCCCTGGGTGTCAATCTCATCGGGGCCAGGGGGGTCCGTCCCGGCACGATCTCGCTCTTGGTCCAGTCGGGGAACATGGCCCTCGCCCTCATGAACGAGGTCGCCGCACGCGCCGAGGAGGGAATCGGGATCTGCGTCGGTGTGGGTAACGAACTCGATCTCCGCTTCCACGAGTACCTGGACTTCCTGGGTCATCATCCCGGAACGCGGGTCGTGATCATCTACGTGGAGGGATTCCAGGACGCCCGGGCCTTCCTCCGGGTGGCGGCCCGGGTCTCCAAGCAGAAACCCATCCTTCTCATCAAGGGCGCCCGGTCCGCGGCGGGTTCGGCGGCGGCCCGGTCCCACACGGGCGCCGTCGCGGGAGCGTACGACTGCCTGCGCGCCGGACTCAGGCAGGCCGGGGTGATAGAGATGACACGCACGGATGAGCTGCTCGACGTGGCCGAGACCCTGGCCACGCAGCCGCCGGTGACGGGCGGTGCGGCGATCGCCATCCTCTCCGACGGGGGAGGCCAAGGGATCGTGGCCGCCGATGCCCTCTCCGACATGAAGGTCCCCCTCGTATCCCTCGATGGTGACACCCGGACCCGGCTTCGGGACCTACTCGG
>BTRA01000166.1:0-6007 GCA_036986155.1 Gemmatimonadota bacterium
AGCGCGAACAACTCAGGAGAGCTCTCGCCACGGCAGGCGAGGCACTTGGGTGGGCGGGGAGGGTCGCGGCCAGCGAAGACGCAGTCGCGGAAGTCAGCAAGGACGTCCTGACGATGGCCAAGGGTGGTGCGAAGGCAATGGCACGTGACCTCGCGGAGGAGTTGGCCATGAAAAAGACTGAAATGGCCCAGATCCGCCGGGCTGCTGCCTCCGCCACCAAGATGGCCGAGAGCCGGAAGACCACATATCCCGCTGAGATCACCTACTCCTTCACGGTCCGTGACGCCACCGGGGATCTGGTCACTAAGACAGAGACCCTTCCGATGCTCGATCCCGAGGAGGCGCTTTCCGCAGCCGCGACCATCGAGAAGAACCTCACGGGGCGCACCAAGCTCAAGGATCTGATGATCGCCGATCTCAAGCAGAAGCAGAAGCAGGTGGAGGTGATGACGAAGACCCTCCCCGACTTCATCGTGTACTCACACGATCTGCTGCAGGATGTTCTGCACAACCTGCAATAGGGTCGAGTGGACTTGGTGACGCTCAGGGCGGTTGGATCGCAATGCGTATGGAGCGAAACCAGCAATACGGATAGGTCATCATTGTGCGCACGCCGGCTCAACAAGCTCCCGGGACCGGCCTGATCCAGAGTCCCGCCGAGACGATGGCCACCCGACACCCATCCGGGGCCAGCACCGGCGGGAACGGAGCGCGGAAACCCCGCGCGAGGAGGCGGGTCACGTCCTCGGGAATGTCCACCACCACCTCGCCGCCCGACTGGAGATCCACCACTACGAGCTCGAGGACTCCCTGCTCGCATCCGCTCCCGTCAGTTGGACACCGAGTGCGCCACATGGCCGCGAACCGTGCGTCTGCCGAAACGGATAGCCCATCTAGGCGGTTAGCGTGGAGTCCAGGTCCGAAGGTATGGACGACCGCGTCGGTGTCGTCTCGTAACCGTCGCCGCACGACCGTCCCAGGGCTACGTACCGCCACGAGGTACGCCTCGCCGCGATCCCAAACGATGGTGCGCGAGACTTCCGATCCGCCGTTGCCGATGACGCCTTCCGGCTCCTGCCAGCGGCGGACCGACTTCGTCGAGAAATCGTACAATTGCCCACCAGCACTACCACTCTGCCCTGCAAAGTTGTCCACCACCGCTAGGCTCGACCCGTCAGGCGCCCAATTGACCCACCCAGCGAGTAGCGGCACGGGGAAATCGGACCACGTCCGGGTCCGGATGTCGTAGCGACTCAGGTGCTCATCGGCGGTGAGCCTCTTGGACACGAGTGTGTATCCGTCAGGGGACACGGCGTAGCGGGTTCCGATGTTCTGGGCCACGCGCTCCGGAGTGCCACCGTCTATTCGTACACGATAAATATCGGAACCCCTTCCCGGACCGGAGCAACAACCGTTGTCGCTTATTCCGGTTTCGTCGGTGGCGCTGTAGTAGAGGTAGGAGCCGAAAACCTGCATGCCGATCCAGGCGAGCACGATCCGCCGGTCATCGAAGGCTTCCACCAACGTCCGGACCTTCCGGCTCGAAACGTCGACCGCCCGAAACTCGTGGCGCGGACGGGAGCCCTCATAGGGCAGCCACCAGAGATAGACGATCTCCTCACCATCGGGGGACCACCGCCAATCGCCGCAACGCAGCGCGCCTGCCGGGCAGTCGGGGGACTCATATCGGATCGCTGAAGAACCGGACTCCCCGGGTGAGAGGAGATCGCATCCGGCGATGAGGAGGGCGGCGGCCAGCCCGAGGTAAATCGAAAATCGCAGGGGGAGGCGCTTCCGGAAATGTCCTGTCGTCATCTCCATTCGTGGTCTCCGGTCTTGCCGTAGTGCGATGTCGTACTGACAAGATGGTCGAGCGGAGGGAGCGGCGCCCTACGTCGGATTACGTAGTTCTACGACGCGCGTGACGTAGGTCCCGGACCGGGATGACGTAGACTGCCGTGAGGAGATCGAACGAGAGGAGACGGCCTTGGGTGTTACGTAGGGAGCAAGTAAGCGCACTGGGGGCGGACCATATAGTTGTCCACCTTACGCCGCATAATCCCCCAGTTCGTGAGTGCCGCCAGCCAAACTCCTCCTCGCGTCCCTGCTGACGATTTAAGACCCCTCGGGATAGCCGGAATCACGATACAAGGTCATAAAGCAGCCGGTAGAAATCCGTGCGTTTCCGATCTCTCTCAACCCCGTACTCCGCTAGGAACAGATCTTCGTAGCCCGGACCGAAGTTCCATGTCACACTCCATGTGGCCACCGAGAGGTCCCACCAGCGATCTGCGACTCCCAGCTCACCCAGGTCGACGTATCCGACCGTAGCCCAATCTTCGATGAGGAGATTGGGTGGGCAGTAGTCACCGTGGCAAACCACAGGAAACTCGGACTCAGGGCAGGTCCGCTCGAGCAGGGCCATGGCAGCCTGGGCTGAGAGGTGGCCAAACTCCTCGTGGAAATCCCGGGCCGGTTCGACCAACCCTTCCGCCACTCGTCGCCGGGCATGGGCGATCGCAACGTCGAGTCCGAAATCGAACGGACACTCCGACACCGGCGCGTCATGGAAAGCTCGTAGGCCGGTAGCCAAGACCCGAACCAGCCGCTCCGGAGCAGTAGACCAGATCCCGTGGGTCGCGTCGAGGCCTCCTAGGCCCTCGGTGAGCAGCCAGGTCGTGTCCCCGTTCGAACCGCACTCCAGAACGCGAGGCACAGGAAGGTGATCGGCTGCCCATTCCATGCGTAGGGATTCTCCGTCGAGACTCGGATAGCCGCCAGCGCGGGCCAGCTTGAGGAAGTGAGTCCTGTCGGGCCCGCGATGGAGCCGATAGGTCACCGCTGAGCGTCCGTATTGCCAGGCGACGCTCCACTCCCAGTCGGAGTATCGCGCCTCGAGCCCAGGAGGAGCGGAGGGACTGCCTGGAAGAAGATCCACCCGTCGTCCTTCCCCGTCGAACCTACAGGCCCGCGTTCCGAGGGGCGTTTCGACCTGCTAGTTCCCAACCCGCTCCAGCAGCTCCTCGAAGAAGTTCTCCACGACGATCAGCGGGGCGCCTTCGGCACTCAGTCCAAGGCTCACCATGACGAACCACTGATCGTCCGGTGAGATGTCGTACTGGGCGTGCGAGAACCCGGCTCGATACCCCGCGGTCGAGAAGAGCGTTCTCTGCTCTCCCAGGACGAACGTGGATCCCTCCAGGACCTCGACGGCAACGAGGTTTCGGTCGAGGCCCTTGTAGAAGAGCTCGTTCCCGCTGTGTGCCCACACAGGCTCTTGGCCCCCTTCGGTGTTGGACACCAGCCACTTTCCCCTGTCGGTCTCGGGGAACGGCCGGACGTAGACCTGCGGCTGTCCTGCATCCTCGGACACGTAGGCGAGCCACCTCCCGTCCGGCGAGAGCGCCGGGGCGAAGGCCGGCAGTTCAAGTAACTGTATTGGCTCGCTATCGCCTCCCATTCTTTGGGCCCAGAGCCCATCGCTGTTGTACACCATCCACTCGCCGTCGGAAGAGAAGAGGACGTCTCGCGCTGGGCCTTCGCCTTCCAGCAGAGGTGCAGCGGCGACACCTCCGTCCGCCCGTCGCAGGAAGAGGTCGAGGTCGGATTGGCGGTCGGTGCTGAAGGCCACCTGCGCGCCGTCGGGCGTCCATGAGGGCAGGCTGTTCCGGCTCGGTCCGAAGGTGAGCTTGGCCAGCGGACCCTGGTCGAGCTGCTTGATCCAGATGTGGCGTTCGCCGCCCCCATTGATCCTGACAGCGAGCCGCCCGCCATCAGGAGAAAGCCTCGGACCGAAAAAGAGGCCCGACCAGCCGGGATCGATCTCTTCGGCGTCGCCCTCTCGCGTGACTCTCACAATGACGTTACTCCCGCCTCCTTCCGTCACTTCACCTGGGGCGTAAACCAGCGTTCCCGTCTCGGAGACCGCCACGTCCGCCGTAGCGAAACTCTCTACGCCGACGCCGCCGAGGAGCGGAACCGCGGGTCCGGTGAGCTCGAGCTTCTTCTCGTCGAAGGGAGCCGCGAGCAAGGCTCCGTCGCTGCGAACGACGAGGATGTGCCCGGTCACCGACCAGTGCGCCATCAATCCCTCGAGCAGGACCTTGTGCTCACCGGTTTCGAGATCCAGGACGGCGATATCGATGAGGTCCGGCTGGTAGAGTCGCTCCCGGACCGCCGAGAAAAGGACACCGCGCCCACCGGGAAGCGCCTCAGGGAAGATGTGGGCGATCTCGCCTCTCACGCTATCCAGGGTGCTGACCGGCTCGGTGGGGCCGCCCGTATCGGGCATTCGGATTATGCGGTCCGGCGTCCCGGTATTCCCGTCACCCCCTGACAGGTAGATGTACCCGTCCCTACCCCAGGATCCCCCTCCACGCACGATCCCGGAGTCGGCGAGGGTGACCGGGGGCTCTCCGGAAAGCGAGACGACTCGGAGGGCGCGGCTTCCCGTGATGAAGGCGATGCGCTGCCCGTCCGGAGAGAAGAAAGGCTGGTGGGCGTTCTCCCCTCCGCTCAAAGCCCTCGGCTCCAGATTTTGGCGCTCCCTGACCCAGAGTCCGGCGACGCCCTCTTCCGCACCGACGTAGGCGAGCGTCGAGCCGTCGGGCGAAAGGGCCAGGTTGGAGCCAAAATCGTTTACCGAGCCGCGCTCCAAGGGGACGGTCAGCTCGTAGCGGAGAACGCCGGGACTCGCGGCCGGGCCCAGGAACGCCCACGCGGCGAGGGCCGTGGCAGCCACCGCGACCGCCGCGGACCCGATGGCGAGGGGCCTCCAGACGCCGGCGCCGCGTGGGTCCCCGACTCCCGCTTCCCCCCCACCATGCCTGAAGCCCGGGTCCGACAGGGCCGTCGCGAAGGCCTGCGCGCTTGTGAACCGGTCGGCTGCGAGCTTCTCCAGCGCGCATCGGATGGCCGCGTCCACGTTCGAGGGGATCGTCGGCCGGATGGCTGTGGCCGATACCGGCTTGCCGGCGATGATTTTGCCGAGCACGGCCTGCGCCGTCGACCCGGGGTACGGCGGGTCCCCGGTGAGCATCTCGAAAAGCACGCAGCCCAGCGCGTATGTGTCGCTTTGAGATGCGACGATCGAATCTCCCGTGGCCTGCTCGGGGCTCATGTAGAACGGGGTCCCTACGCTCAGGCCCGTCTCGGTGAGCCGCGCTCCTCCCGCGGCGCCCACCGCCAGCGCGATCCCGAAGTCGGCGATCAGGGGCCGTCCTTCTTGCAGGAGGATGTTCGCCGGCTTGATATCGCGGTGGATGACCTTGTGGCGGTGGGCGTAGTCGAGCGCCTCGGCCAAATCCGTGGCGATCCTGACGGCCTCGTCCACCGGGAGCTGCCGCTCACGGTCGAGGCGCCCCCTGAGAGTCTCTCCCTCCACGTAAGGCATCACATAGTACAGGAAGGAGTCGGCCTGGCCGGAATCGAAGAGCGGCAGGATGTTGGGATGCTGGAGGTTGGCCGTGGTCTTGATCTCGGCCAGAAAGCGGTCGCCTCCGACGACGGCGGCCAGCTCTGGCTTGAGAACCTTGAGGGCGACCTTGCGCTCGTGCCGCAGGTCGTTGGCGAGGTACACAGTGGCCATGCCGCCCTCGCCGATCTCCCGCTCGATAGCGTAGTGGCCTTCCAGGGCTGCGTTAAGTCGCGTGACGGGGTCGGTCATGGGCGACAAGATGTGGCCAAGGCGCGGCGGTCCACAAGGAGGGACGCGGAGGTTGGGGGTGGCCGGGTCGGCCGAGTGGTAAGCCGGAACACGATCCGATCGCGGCCAACGGGCTCGACCGGCTGAAGTTTCGCGCGGTGCTCGCTTTCGATCCGGAAACGCGCCAGTGGCAGAAGAAGAGCGACCTGCCCTACCGGGTCTCCGGTCTCGACTGCTGCGTTTACCAGGACCGGTACGTGATCGTTGTCGGGGGAGCTGCCGAAGCGGCCGACTTTACGCCGGAGATGCTCGCCCAGCAGCAGAAGGACCGTTTCTACAAGTCGTACTACTGCCCGTTCGTCG
>BTRA01000167.1:0-5970 GCA_036986155.1 Gemmatimonadota bacterium
CAGGCAGCACCGGGAGAACGGCCTCGAAGAGGGCGAGTTCAACGTCGATGAAAAGGCTCTTTTCTCAGTGATTCAACAGTACACGCGTGAGGCGGGCGTGCGGCAGCTCGAACGGGAGTTGGGGAAGTTGGCACGCAAGGTGGCGCGAAAGGTGGCGTCGGGTGAGGTCGAGGGGATCGACGTCACGCCCGAGGTCGTGCGCGAGCTCATCGGGCGACCCCGGGTGCATCCGGAGCGCATGGCCGAAGAGGACATGGTGGGCGTCGCCACGGGAATGTTCTACACGCCGATGGGCGGTGACATCATGTTCGTCGAGGCTAGTGTGATGCCCGGCGAGGGCGGCCTGGTGCTTACCGGCCAACTGGGCGACGTGATGAAGGAGTCGGGGCGAGCGGCTCTGAGTTTCGCCAAGAGTCATTACGAGCGCCTGGGAATACGAGAAGGGGCTCTCCAGGGCCGGGAGGTCCACATTCACGTGCCGGCGGGCGCGATCCCCAAGGATGGTCCGTCTGCTGGTATCACGATGGCCACATCGCTGGTGTCGGCGCTTTCGGGTCGCAAGGTGAGGCGCGACGTCTCCATGACTGGGGAGCTGACACTGACGGGTCGCGTGCTTCCGATCGGAGGCGTGAAGGAGAAGCTCTTGGGGGCGGTACGGGCGGGAATCAGAGAGATCATCATCCCGTTCGACAACGAGGCCGACTTGGAGGACTTGCCCGACAGCGTGCGGAAGGACCTGACCGTCCACTTGGTCGAGGATTTGGACCGTGTCGTCGAGATCGCGCTGCGGCCGAATAACTCCAAGAAGAGTCCCAGGAAACGGTCCAAGTCGCGCAAGTCCGCCAAGTCCGAGGGGGAACTGCCGGCATCATAGCCGCCGAGTCTGGACGCCGGCGACTACAACATCATGGCAGGCCTTGACTTGTGTCCCCGAACGTCTAAATTTAGTCTGTCCTAAATCACATGATTCCGGCGAACTGGCTACGCCGAGGACCGAGGACGGATGGAATGAAGCGGCGACCGGACGATATCGCGTCCCCCGGACACTCATCGGACGAAGGAACCAACGGGCTCTCGCGCAGGGACCTCTTGCGCTCGGGCGTGGTTGGCGCTGTAGGGTTAGCCGCGGGGGGTGGGGCGCTTACCGCCAAGAGTCTCTCCCGGACCGAGTCCCGATCCGATAGCGAGCCTGCCCACTCGAACCACGCCATGGGAGTGGGAGGCGAGATCGACCCCTCCATATTCGATCCCACCGCGTTCCTGAAGGAGTTCGACTACGGAGACGTGACCACACTTCCGAGCGGCCAGGTTCAGCGCGAGTATTTCATCACCGCGATCGATCGCGAAATCGAGGTCGCGCCAGGGGTCTACTTCGCCGCTTGGACATACAACGGCACCGTTCCGGGTCCGACCATTCGTTGCACGGAAGGAGATCGGCTGAAGGTCAACTTCACGAACTCGGGGTCGCATCCGCACACGATCCACTTCCACGGAATCCACGCTGCCGGGATGGACGGCGTGTTCGAGCCGGTTCTGCCCGGCCAGAGCTTTGTCTATGAATTCGATGCGGCGCCGATGGGCCTGCATCTTTACCACTGCCATACTGTCCCGCTGAAGCGCCACCTGCACAAGGGACTTTACGGAGCCTTCATCGTCGATCCCAGGGACGGGCGTTCCGAGGCCAACGAGATGGTCATGGTCATGAACGGGTTCGACACGAATTTCGACGGCGACAATGAGGTCTATGCGTGTAACACGGTAGCGTTCCACTACCAGAAGCACCCCATTGAGATCGACCAGGGCGAGTTGGTGCGGCTATACCTGATCAACACGACCGAGTTCGATCTCATCAACTCCTTCCACCTTCATGGGAACTTCTTCCGCACGTATCGGACGGGGACCGACCTCGAGCGTTTTGACTGGACCGATACGGTCGCGCTCTGTCAGGGCGAGCGTGCGGTGCTCGAGTTCACCTACGACTTTCCGGGCAAGTTCATGTTCCATGCCCACCAGAGTGAGTTTGCCGAGTTGGGGTGGATGGGCGTATTCGACGTGAAGCCCGGCACCACCGCCTGACCCCTCAGGCCTGATCGATGAGTGAACCCCAACCTTCGGATGGAATCCGCCCGGTGTCCTTGGCGCTCAAGGGCCTCTTTCCCATCGCGCTACTGGCGGTCTTCGTCGCGTTGTTCGTCCGCATGGGTCCCGTGGGCGTTTTCCGTGCGGCCTTCCCGCCCGTTGAGGAGCTCACATTCGAGCGCATCGCCTTCCCCGAAGAAGGCTTGATCAGGATTCACCTGGTCAACGGAGGTCCGGAGCCGGTCACCATCGCCCAGGTCCAGGTCGACGATGCCTACTGGGAGCACAGGGTCGAACCGTCTAGGGTGGTCGAGCGACTGGCCGACGCCGTCGTCGAAGTGCGCTACCCCTGGGTGGACGGCGACCCCGTCACAGTGACCATCGTGACTTCTACCGGTCTGACGTTCTCGGAAGAAGTGGCCGTGGCTACGCGCTCACCTGAGGTGAACCGCCGCTACGTGGTCACCTTTGCGCTGCTCGGCGTCTACGTAGGGGTGATTCCGGTATTCTTGGGCCTGCTGTGGCTTCCGTTCCTGGCGGCGGTGCCGGAGCGTTGGCTCGCCTTCTTTCTCAGCTTTACGATCGGATTGTTGATCTTTCTCGGTGTGGACGCCCTCGAGGGCGCGTTCGAGTCGACCGAGAGGGTGGCGTCGGCGTTTCAGGGAGTGGCGTTGATTCTGATAGGTATGGTCGGGGCCCCGCTCATCATCCACTCTCTGAGTCGGTTCGGTCGCGCACCGGGGGAGGGGGGCGCGCTGGGCCTATCATTCCTGGTTGCGGTCGTGATCGGGTTGCACAACCTCGGCGAGGGTCTCGCCATTGG
Organism: Gemmatimonadota bacterium; assembly: GCA_036986155.1. GTDB lineage: Bacteria > Gemmatimonadota > Gemmatimonadetes > Longimicrobiales > Gaopeijiaceae > JACZXQ01. The sequence continues at coordinate 2,903 of BTRA01000167.1, forward strand.
CGCTGCCTATTCGGTGGGGGAAGTCACGTTGGGCACGACGCTCGTGTTCGGCTTCCTGATACACAACACCACCGAAGGGCTCGGTATCGTGGCGCCGATTGCAAAGGCGAAGGCGTGGCCCAGTCTCGCCACTCTCGGTCTACTCGGGTTGATCGCCGGCGCGCCGACCATCTTGGGCGCCTGGATCGGCGGGTTCTCGTTTTCGCCGATCGCCAACGTGCTTTTCCTCTCGGTGGGAGCGGGGGCGGTCGTTCAGGTCGTAATCGTGCTCGGGAAGCATCTCTCCCACGGCAGCACCGGTGGGCTCACCGCACCCCGGAACGCAGTGGGGGTGGTGACGGGACTGGTGATGATGTATTTGACCGGCCTGTTCGTGGCGGCCTAGCCCGCAACCTCGATCCGACCTGCCGTCCCTTCCACAACCTCACCGACTACTGCGGCAGGAACGTCCTTGGCCGCGAGATGATCGAGCAGCTCCGCCAGCACCTGGGGATTCACCGCCATCAGTAGACCGCCGGAGGTCTGTGCGTCGGTGAGAACGAGCCTACCGATGTCGTCCAGGTCACCGAAATCGACGTGGGCAGACACGTCCTCGAGGTTACGCAGCGAGCCGCCGGGAACATGGCCGGCGCTCGCCAGTTCCCGCGCGCCATCCAGGACGGGCACGGCGGACGCGTCTATGCGAGCCGCCACTCCAGATTGCGCGAGCAGGTTGTGAAGGTGCCCGAGAAGGCCGAAGCCGGTCACGTCGGTGGCCGCCTCGACGCCGGCGTCGACCATGCACTCCGACGCCGCGCGGTTCAGCTTGGTCATGCTCTCCACCGCTGCATCGATCACCGCCTGCGGGGCTTCGCCCGCTTTGATGGCGGTAGCGATGATCCCCGTGCCGAGCGGCTTGGTGAGGATCAGCCGGTCACCGGGCCGGGCTCTGGTATTGGTGACCAACGCCTCTTGGGTGGCCTCCCCGATCGCGACCATCCCGTACTTGGGCTCCGGATCGTCCACCGAGTGTCCACCCATGATCGGGATCCCGGCTATCCTCCCGATCTCGGCACCGCCCCGTATCACCTCTTCGGCGAGGCCCTCACCCAAGAGATCTCTCGGGAAGCCAAGGAGGTTAAGCGCGAAGAGCGGCTTGGCTCCCATGGCATACAGGTCCGAGAGGGCATTCGCGGCGGCAATCCGACCGAAGTCATAAGGATCGTCCACCAGCGGCGTGAAGAAGTCGAGGGTCACTACGAGTGCCCTTCCGTCGTCGAGTAGATACACGGCGGCGTCGTCACCGGTGGATGCGTCCACCAGCGCCTTGGGATCCTCGATCGGAGTCAGGTGACGCAGAACCTGCGCCAACTCGGCCATGCCGAGTTTACATGCTCACCCGGCCCCGTGAGAGAGCTGGGTCAAGCGGATCTTTGGCCGCTGGTCCCTGGGCTCTTCAGACATTCGTCCGCTCCTCCCTGGTGGCGGTGGGTCCCTAGTGGGGCCCTCTCGGTCGAGTGCCAATCTTAATCGCCCGGGTGCGGAAGTGCGATGCCGGGTCCATCTGGCTAGACTAAGCCATGAGTCTGCCAACAGAATCTCCCCGTACTCTCCTAGGGCGCGAGTTGCGGAAGTCCGAAGAAGAGATCGATCTCGCCAAGGCGGCGCTGCTGATTGCCCAGGAGGAGTATCCGCAGCTCCCTCTGGAGCGCTACATGGCTCGACTCGACCTTTTGGCCGAGGAGGTCAAGGACCGACTCGACGGCGAGGCTGCGGGCCCCGTAGTACTCCAGGATGTGATCCACACGCTCTACCAACGCCATGGATTCCTAGGCAACGAGGAATCGTATCACGATCCGCGAAACTCGTTCCTGAACGACGTCTTGGATCGAAGCCTCGGCATCCCCTTGACCCTGTCGATCGTCATGCTCGAGGTGGGCTGGCGCCTTGGACTTCCTCTGGAAGGCGTGAACTTTCCCGGCCGTTTTCTGGTGCGATATCGGGGGGAGGACCAGCGCCTGTTGATCGATACCTTCGATAAGGGTCGGCTGCGTTTCGAGGACGAAGCGCAGGAGGTGTTGGACAAGGTCTACGGTGGCCTGGTCCGAACGCAGGACGGTTTTCTGGAGGCCGCCACGAAACGTGACATGATTCTGAGGATGCTCATCAACCTCAAGAACCTTTACGTCAACGTGAAGGACGACCTGCGAACGCTCGCCGTGGTAGAGCGGGTGCTGCTCGTCGATCCCAGCCTGGGCGGGGAACTGCGCGACCGAGGAATGCTTCTGGCTCGGCTCGGCCGCAAGATCGAGGCCGTGGAGCAGTTCAAGGCGTACTTGGACTTCTCTCCCGGGGCGGAGGATGTGGCCTCCGTACGCGGCATGATCGATGACCTCAAGCGCGAACTCCCACCCGGTGGTGGGCGGTGAGGCCGAGCCGTGCGTGACGTCCACGAAGCCGCCGGGGCGCTCTTCGGGAACGTGGCCGGCGTCGAGTTGCCGCGGCACTACGGCCAGCCGTCCGCGGAGTACCGCGCTGCGGTGGAAGAGGTGGGTGTGGTGGATCGCTCGCACCGGGGGCGCCTGGTCGTCTCCGGCAAGGCGCCGGTCCAGATGCTAAGCGGTGTCCTCACTGGGCGAATGCCGGCGGAGCAGGTGGAACGTCCCGGCGGGGGACTTGCCGGACGCGGGGAATACTCCGCGGTGCTCACGCCGAAGGGACGGATGGTCAGCGACCTGAGAGCTTTTCACACAGGGACGTCAGAGGAGGAACGTGTACTCCTCGACGTGCCGGCGGCCGGTCGCGAGGCATTGATCCGGCATCTCGCGAGATTTGTGCCGCCGCGGCTCGCCATTACGGAGGATGTGACGGCGAGCACGGGGATGCTCACGCTGGTCGGCCCGGGTTCGACCGCCTTCATCGTCGCACTCCGCCTGCTCGACGGGGCTACGGCGCACGATCTGGACGGGTTGGGCGAGGATGAGGCCATTTCAGCCCAGGGCTCGGAGGGGTGCGCGTCGTGGGCACTAGAGCAGTGCGGGGCACGGCGTATGACGTGTTCGCGGGGCGGGAGGCGGTGCGGACGCTCT
>BTRA01000168.1:0-5965 GCA_036986155.1 Gemmatimonadota bacterium
GCGCTGTTGGAGTCAGCGGGCAGGAGGTGCGCCGAGCGCCCCTCTTCCTTCCCTCACCTAGGGGGCTCGGGAAGTGGGCGGGGTTCCACGTCTCTTTGCCCTTGCTTTTGAGTTTTCCACATTGTATCCACTACATGCAAGATGTCGCTCCTAATCGAAGAGGGCCTTGATGGGCCAGTCGGACGCCAGAGAATCACCACGCAAAGGGCGCGCCCATCGCCCCGGTCGATTCCGGTCCGTCTGGCAGGTCCTCAAGGGCGAGTCACTGGTACCCGACGAGATCCGGTGGGAGTGGATCGAGTATCAGCAGACGTTCAACTCGCTCCTCGAGAAGTACTCCGCCCAGCTCGCCCGGGCGTCCAAGGCCGAGAAGGTGCGAATCAAGGCCCTGTCGGAGGCTCTCGAGCCGTCGTCGCCCGTCTCACGCCCCGCGCCCCGATCCCACAAGGCAGAGCTCCGGGCCCGGGCGGCAGCACTGCGAGGGATCGGCGTCCCGGAGCGGACCTACGAGGGGCCAATGTCCGACCACGTTCCCCCGCCCCTGGCACCGGAGAAAGAGCCGTGAGCCTAGCAGTGAAAGTTGCCCGTGCCGGTAGCCAGGGAGGGATTGGGGCCGGTCGTCGTGTCACGTCCGGAGATCCGGGCCTCCTCGGCTTCCTCAAAGGGGCGGCCAGGACGGCGGTCGGCTTCGCAACCGGGGGGCCGGGGGGCGCACTCACGGCTTTTCAGCAGTCGATCCGTCCTGGCCGACCGGCGGCACCTCGAGGTGCGATCCCGTTCGGACCGACCGGCACCTTCGCCCAGCCGTCCGCTCCGATCCGGGCCGCTCAGCGGTTCGTTCCCGGGGGCAAGACGGGCGAGGAGATGGTCAAGCTCGCGTGTCCCAAGGGCTACCGGCCGAACAAGAGCGATTACTTCCTGACCGACGGGACGTTCGTGGCCGCTGGCTCCAAGTGTGTGAAGTACCGTCGTCGCAACCCGATGAATGCTCGAGCTCTGAGCAACGCGATCACTCGGATCAACGGCGGCAAGCGTTTCCAGAACACGCTGTCCGAGATCTCGACCGGCAAGTTCACCGCCGCTGGCAAGCACAAGGCCCACCACTAGGCTCATGCTGCATTCACGCCTACGTCGGAGAAAGCTCCGAGGTGCCACGCTCCAGGGGGGCAACGAGGTGAAGGTTCCCGGCGTAGGCGAGCTCCGAACGATGTGCTCGAGCGCGCATCGCGTTTCCCGTCTTTGCTCACTCCTGGGGGTGGGCGAGTCCGACCAGGACGACGAGCTCCTGGACGGTGACACCACCCCTTACATCTGGGACGTGACCCATGCCTAGCATTCTGGTCCAGACCACCGCTGCGGCCGCCGGCGCGACCGTCAACCCGTTGCAGGGCTCGCAGTACGAGTACCTGCCCTTCGATGCGCTCGTCGAGTTCGCAGTCTATGCGGATACGGGTGACACCTGGTCGATCAGCGTCTTCAGTGGCAGCGATGTTCTGATGCAGAGCTCGACGGCGCCGATCCTCGCGACGGCGACGCCGATCATCTACCCCGACCACTTCTTCCTGAACGACGTGGCCGCCGCTGGTGAACGGCTCGGCGTCCAGGCTGTGAACGGGAGCGGAGGCGCGGCGGACCTGCGGACGTTGGTCCGCATTACTCCGCTGTAGGGGACCGTGGCCTTTCAGATCAACACCCCCCGGCCGGGCGAGGCGCTCGGCCGGGAGTTCGGGCTCCGGGGGCGGATCCGCCCCCAGCTCGAGGAGTTCATCGTCCCGACCGTACAGATCGCGGATCTGTCCTCCCTCGGCCTTCCCTCGCCGACCCGCCGGTGTAGCGCCGCGTTCTACCAGCCAGCTGTCGTGGCGGAAGCGGCCACGTGGTCGATCGAAATGCAGCCAGGATCGATGGCGGTCCTCAAGTCGTTTTTCTTCCGGCCAACCGCGGCTGATCAGATCCGCGCCGAGTTCCTGCAATCCGTGGGTGTCCCGGGCTCGCTCGCGGCGTCGGGGTTCTCAGACGCGAGGCTGACAGTCGCCGGTGAGATCCCGTGGGGGCAGCTGCTGTATGGAACGGCAATCCCGGCCATCGCAACGGAATGGCGAGGAGCCGCGAACACGGACGGCTTCGTGTACCAAGACCCCGGCTGGATCGTCTACAACCCGATCGGAGGGGTGAACCCTGTCTCCATCTGGTTCCAATCCGAAACGATCAATCAGGCGGTGCGAGGTGGAATCGAGTGGGTCGAGTATGCACTTGAATCGTGAGTGGTCGGCTGAAGCTCGCGGGCCTTCACCCCGACGTTAAGCGCAACGCGGAGTGGGCGTTAGCGTGGGCCGACTACTACAGCGTCCCCGTCACAGTGACATCTGGCTTTCGATCCTGGGCAGAGCAGTCCAGGCTTCGCAGAAACTTCGAACAGTGCGTGGCTACCGGCCGGTTCGGGAAGGCGGCGGACTGCATGTTTCCAGCAAACAAACCCGGCGATTCCAGCCACAACTACGGCCTTTCCTTCGATTCCACCGTGCCCCCCTGGGCACTGGCATGGTGGACCAGCGTCCGCGAGCTCGCGGGCTTCAGAGTCCCACCGGGGGACATCGTTCACGCTGAAGTGCCCTCCTGGAGGCAGTACGTATGAGGAGTTCACCCCCTCCGAGCTCGAGGAACGAAACCCGTGCGGCCGTAACCGGCCACCGGTTCACGTTCACGCTTGACGAAGAATCGAGGCTGTATCGGCTCACGAACCGCATTCAAAGCAACCTGCGGCGGAAGCGCGCCGGTTGGAGGGTCTGCGTCGTCCAGGACGTGACGGATATGCATGTGGTGATCCAAGGTGCACTGGACCGGAGCGACAGGCCCGAGGCTATCAACCCCGATTTTCCCCCACCCCTCGGGTAGGGGTCGGTCCACGAAGTGCGTTACACGCGATCCTCGAGCTCCGTTTCTGAGCTGCGAGCTCGAGAATCGACCATAGTGAAGCTCGGCCCGGCAAATAGTCGATTGAGGGCGTCAGCATCGCCCTCAGAGCCATGGGCATCGACGGCGCAACGCGCCTGGGGAGTCCGATAAGTCCGAGCGGCAGGCCAACTACCTGCCCACCCCGCTGATAGCGCTGTTGGAGTCAGCGGGCAGGAGGTGCGCCGAGCGCCCCTCTTCCTTCCCTCACCTAGGGGGCTCGGGAAGTGGGCGGGGTTCCACGTCTCTTTGCCCTTGCTTTTGAGTTTTCCACACATTATACACATAGGTCAAGATGTCGCTCCTTATCGAAGAGTCGCTGAATGGGGCAGTCGGAAGACAGAGAAGCACCAGAGCTCGAACGCCCAGCCCGACCCGGTTACTTCCGGTCGCTGTGGCACGTCCTACGGGGCCGAAGCCTCGTACCCGACGAGATCCTGTGGCAGTGGTTCGAGTACCAACAGGTCTTCAACGACCTCCTGCAGCGATACAGCGCCCAACTCGCCCGGGCCGCCAAGGCGGAAAAGTCGCGGATCAAGGCCCTGTCCGAGGCGCTCGACCCACAGCCCTCATCGCGCCCGCTCCCACGGTCCCACAAGGCCGAGCTCCGGGCTCGAGCCGCGGCACTCCGCGGACTCGGAGTCCCCTCACGGACACACGAAGGGCCGTCGTCCGACCTCGCACTCCCGCCCCTGGAACCGGAGAAACAGCCGTGAGTCTAGCCGTGAAAGTTGCCCGTGCGGGTAGCCAGGGAGGAATCGGAGCCGGTCGCCGAGTCAGCGCTGGCGACCCAGGGATCTTCGGATTCCTCAAAGGGGCTGCGCGCACCGCGATCGGGTTCGCCACGGGCGGCCCCGGTGGCGCGTTGACCGCGTTTCAGCAATCGATCCGTCCCGGCAGGCCCTCACAGCCCCTGGGCTCGATACCGTTCGGACCGACGGCGCGACCCGCCCAGCCCTCCGGTTTCATCCGAGGAGTTCAGGCGGCGGTCCCGGGCGGGAAGACGGGGCAGGAGATGGTCAAACTCGCCTGTCCCAAGGGGTACCGCCCAAACAAGAGCGATTACTTCCTGATGGACGGTACCTTCATCGAAGCTGGCTCGAGGTGCGTCAAGTATCGACGGCGCAACCCGATGAATGCTCGAGCCCTCTCGTCCGCGATCGCACGGATCAACGGGGGCAAGCGATTCCAGAACACCCTGTCGGAGATCTCCACTGGCAAGTACACGGCCGGTGGCAAGCACAAGGCGCACCACTGAGGTGTTCCATTCTCGTCTACGTCGGAAGAAACTCCGGGTTGCCACGCTCCAGGGGGGCATCGAGGAGACGGTTCCCGGCGTAGGCGAGTTGTCTTCGATGTGTGCGGAGGCACACCGCATCTCCCGCCTTTGCTCACTCCTGGGGGTGGGCGAGCACGACCAGGACGACGATCTGGTCGAGGATCCAAACCCCTATATATGGGACACGAAACATGCCTAGCATTCTGAACACGGTGACCGGAGCTGCTGCCGGTGCGACCGTCAATCCGCTGCAGGGGAGCCAGTACGAGTATCTCCCCTTCGACGCACTGGTCGAGTTCGCGATCTACGCGGACACGGGTGACACCTGGACGATCAGCGTGTTCAGCGGAAGCGACGTGCTGATGCAATCGAGCACGGCGCCGATTCTCGCGACCGCGACCCCGATCATCTACCCGGATCACTTCTTCCTGAACGACGTTGCCGCCGCCGGCGAGCGGCTCGGCGTCCAGGCTGTCAATGGTTCGGGAGGGGTCGCGGACCTCAGAACACTGGTTCGCATCACTCCATTGTAGAGGGGTCGATGGCCAAGGAAATCGGGACCCCCCTACCGGGGGATATCCTCACTCGAGCTTTTCAAGTTAAGGGCCGAGTCCGGCCCATGCTCGAGGAGTTCATCATCCCCACCGTTCTCCTCGGCGACCTTTCCCAGGCGTTCGGTCCCAGCATCGGACGTGGTGCGATCGCTCACATTTCCATCGGTGCCACGGTGGGGGAGCTTTTCACGGGACGCTTTGAGTCCATTGGCGGAACGATCTGCGTTATCAAGCGGATCTTCCTGCAGAGCAGCACTGCGAATCAGAACCTACGGTTTGGATTCCGGGGCAACGCTGCAACGATCGTGGCACTCGCGACCACTCCGGCGAAGACTTTCACCGATGGACGCCTACTCGCGGGCGCGCCTTGGGGCGCACAGACCCCTTCGGGCGTTCTCACTACGGGAACCCAGATAGCGGCGCTCGGCACTCAGCAAGGGCAGATCCGTATGCCGGCCGACGGAATCCTCTTGGAGAACCTGGGTTGGGTTGTCGGTACGGGAGATCCGGCGCTGCTCGGTTTCTTCGAGTTCCAGGTAAGCATCGCCAACGCCACAGTCCTTGGGTTCTTCGAGTGGGACGAGTACCCGGTTCCGTAGATGGCGGCGGGCCGGATCAAGCTCGCTGGCCTTCACCCCGACGTGAAGCGCAACGCCGAGTGGGCGCTCGCGTGGGCCGACTACTACGACATCCCTGTCACCGTCACTTCCGGGTTCAGATCCTGGGAGGATCAGACGCGCCTCCGCAAGAATTACGAGCAGTGTCTGGCGACGGGACGCTTCGGGAAGACGTCGGACTGCCAGTACCCGGCGAACCGACCGGGAGATTCCAGTCACAACTACGGCCTGTCCTTCGATTCCACCGTGCCCCCCTGGGCACAGGCATGGTGGACCATGGTGCGCGAGCTCGGGGGCTTCCGAGTCCCGCCGGGCGACGCACCACACGCTGAAGTGCCCTCCTGGAGGAAGTACGTATGAAGACTTCACCCCCCCCGAGCTCGAGCGACGGAATCCGTGCGGCCGTGACCGGCCACCGCTTCACGTTCACGCTCGATGAAGAATCGAGGCTGTATCGGTTCACGAGCCGCATTCAAGGCAACCTGCGGATGAAGCCCACCGGGTGGAGGGTGTGCGTGGTCCAGGACGTCACGGCTATGCACGTCGTGATCCAAGGTGCATTG
>BTRA01000169.1:0-5948 GCA_036986155.1 Gemmatimonadota bacterium
CCCACGTCCATGATGACGAGCCCTTCGTCCCAATAGGAGAGGAAGAGCAAGCCGTCGCGTCCGTAGATGTCGTGCAGAAAGCTCGTCGGCATCGAGAAGGCGGCCACCAGTGTTGGATTGGCCGGGTCGGAGATATCCAGGACCTTCATGTCGCCGCCGGGTGGCTCGACGGCTACATACAGGAAGTCGCCTTCGATCCACACGTTGTGGACACCCATTTCCAGCCCGTTCGTAAAGCGGGTGATGATGGTCGGGTGGGCGGGGTCCGTCAGGTCGAGGATGGTGACCCCGTTTTGGCCGTCCATCGACCTCGTGTGGGTCAAGACCGCCAGCGTTCCGTCGGCCCGGATCTTGATGTCGTTCACGTGGCGCGAGTCAACCACCACCGAATCCGTAAGCATTGGCGCGGTCGGATCGCTGATGTCCCAAACCATCAGGGCGTTTCCGAGCGTGACCACCCCGTTGATGACGATCTGACGCGTGCCGGTATAGGCATGGGTGCCGTGCACCCAAAGATCCGACGTGCCCCGCCCGCTAGGCAGCCTACCGAGGCCCACCAGGTTGAGCTGGCCGGTGAGGATCCGAGCCGTAACGGTTACCTCGATGGTATCTGCGAACACACCGGCAACCGCGATGATTTCGGCGAGACCCGCTTCGTAGCCCACGAACCCGCCGTCTGCCCTGATGAGCCCTGCCACCCCAGGCGTAAGGAACCAACTCACCGTCGAACCGGCGATTACCACACCCGCAGCGCTGCGGGCCTCCGCCTGATAGGTAACCAGGTCTCCCTGCGTCACCTGGGTCGGGCCGGACGTAATCACGAGGGAAGCGACGTCCGGCTGCTCGAGCACCACCACGTTGAACGCAAGCGTCACGTCGGCCATCGCCACGGATCCGACCTTGGCGCTCAGCACCGTGGTGTAGCGTCCAGGGAGAAGCGCTTGGTCTGTCACCAGTACGGTGATCTGGCGGGAAGTACCTGGGTCTAGCGTGGGAATGTCCCCGGAGGGAACGGTCAGGCTCGCACCCATGACCTGCGTGCCCTGCGCGTCCAGCACGGGGGCCGACACGAATTGGATGGGCCCCACCGCTACCGAGCCCGTGTTGCTGAGTCCCAGTTGACTGGTTCGGTCCTCCCCCAGTTCGATGTGGCTCACATCGAAGGCCAGGCTCGCAGTACCGGGGGAGGTGGTGCTGTCGTTACAGGTGGCCGTCGAGATGGCCAGTAGGGCACTGAGGAGTAGTTTTCGATTCAAGGACGGAAATCTCCGCACGATGCGCTGCTCTGAGGGGTCTCCCCCCTTGTTTGGGGGCGCCACCCGAAAGATACGTCGTTCAGAGTGTCGTGTTGCAAAGGAGTGACCTAAGCAGTGCTCGGTCGGGAACGCCACGCCGGGCGTAGACCGTCTGGCCTCGAGCATTGAGGAGAGGAAGATGTGATTCGTGGACGAGGTTGATGGGAATCGTGGGCGAGAGTGTGCACGGCGGGGGGATCGGCGGTGATCCTGGGGTGTTTCATGAGGTGCCATTTAAGTATTTTTCTCGGCTGTACAGTCAAAGGACTGACAGGCGACGCGGGCCCTGGATTGGAGGCGACGATCACCAGGTTGACGAATGGGACAATGACCCTCGCGGGCACACTCTTTGCAGCTTTGATCGCCTCGGGTTGCGGCTCCGGTCGGGTCGAAGCTCCCCAGCCTGGGGCGATGCGCGGATTCGTGCCGGACCTGCGTGGCACGCGAGTCATGGTGATGCCATTGCAGCGAAGGACCGGCCTACGTGACGACTTGGACCCTGAGATCGCTTTCGCGCTCAAGGCGAAAGGCGCAGGTGCCAACTGGATCCTGCCGGACGAGTTGGCCCGCATGTTGGCTCGCTCGCCCGGGCTGGATGTGCCGCTCTCGGCTCTGCCGGTGGGCGTATTCGTGACCCGAGAAGTGAACCGGGTCGGCGATCCGCTATATGGGTATCTCCGGCGCGCTGCTGCGGTCTCGGATGCGCAGGTCGTGTTGATCCCGGTCCAGGCCCGAAGGCGGGTGGAGCTGGACGGGTCTTACATTGTCGAAATAATGGCGACGCTGCTCGACGTGCGAAGGGGGAGGGTAATCTGGTTCGGTGTGGTGGAAGGACAGCCGGGAAGCGCCGATGATTTTCAGATAGCGGCGTCGGCGGTGGATGCGCTTGCCTCGATGCTTCTTTGGTATATGGACGAGTGAGGGCCCGATATGGGCAACGGTGAGGTGAGAGCGATGACGATACACTGGGGACAGACGTTGGGGGTGGGCTTGGGACTTCTCGCCCTCTCCCTTGGGGGTTGTGAGAAGTCCGATCTCACGGTGCCGACCGAGGCGCAGGCGCTTGCCTACTTCGCTGAGACGCCAGGCATCACGGTCGAGGTCGGTGGCAACGTCCTGACCGTGAAAGTGGACCAGCCCTTCCAACAGCTTCGCAGAGGTGGTGCGCTGTGGGCCAGAGTCGGTCCGTACGTTTACCTGTTCACCACTACGACCGAGCAACTCTTCAACGACTTCGGCGGGCTGGCCGGAGTGCGCGTGACCACACGTACGGGGTCACGTCATGAGTTCGTGGCCACGGCGCTCCTCGCTCGGAATAGCTTGAACGACCTTACGTGGCGAAGGGCGCGCAACATCGCCGGGCGGGCACGGTTGGACGGGACGGAGCGCCCATCGCTGCTCGAGGACCTGGTACAGTGGGGAGAGGATCACACGGAGTTCGAGTACTCCACCCGTTGGGTCCCGCGCTGACACATGGCCAAGACGATCACGCTCATCCCGGGCGACGGCATTGGGCCGGAGGTCACACAAGCGACCGTCGAGGTGATCGGGGCCGCCGGGGCGGACCTCGAATACGATCGTCAACTTGCGGGTCTGGCGGCCCTCGACGAGGTGCGGACCCCTCTTCCCTCAGAGACGGTCGACTCGATCCGCCGTACGGGCCTCGCGCTCAAGGGACCTCTCACCACCCAACTCGGCTCGGGGTTTCGTTCGATCAACGTGGCCATCCGCAAGGAGTTCGATCTCTACGCAAACGTCAGGCCGGCCAAGACCCTGCTGCCCGGTGGGCGCTACGAGGACATCGACCTCGTGTTGATCCGCGAAAACACCGAGGGGCTATACGTCGGTGTCGAGCACTACATCGGCTTGGATGGCGACCCAAGGGCCGCCGCCGAATCGGTCATGATCGTGACCCGGTACGGAGCGGAGCGGATAGTACGCTACGCCTTCGAGTTCGCGCGTGCGCACGGCCGGAAGAAAGTGACCCTGGCCCACAAGGCCAACATCCTCAAATACACGCAGGGACTCTTTCTCGACGTCGGGAATGAGCTGTCCAAGGAATACGACGACGTCGAGTTCGAGGACCGGATCATCGACGCCACCGCCATGGCGTTGGTGTTGGACCCCTACCAGTTCGACGTGCTCGTGATGGAGAATATGTTCGGAGACATCCTGAGCGATCAGATGGCTGGGTTGGTGGGTGGGTTGGGGTTCGCGCCGGCCGGCAACATCGGAACCGAGGCGGCCATGTTCGAGGCAGTCCACGGGTCTGCCCCCGACATTGCGGGGCAGGGCGTAGCCAACCCAACGGGCCTGCTGTTGTCCGCGTGTATGCTCCTCGACCACGTTGGCCAGCTTGAAGCGGCCTCACGAATCCGTGTCGCGCTCGAAGAAACGGTGGTCGGCAACGTCTGCCGGACGAGGGATATGGGTGGGACCGCGTCGACGGGTGAGTTCACGGAGGCTCTCGTCCGGGCACTGCGGTGACACCGCCAGCGGCAGACGACCTCGGTGACACAGTCTGCGTACGCTGTCTCGAGAAACATGATCGCCCCGACCTCGATCGGCTGCTCTGGTGCGAGGACTGCCGTGCGGTGGCCCGTTTGCGGGCGGGAAATTGGGGCTGGGTCGTCGGGATGGCTCTTACGGTCCTCTTGTCGGCGTGGATCTGGCTGGTGGTGCAGCCGACCCTCTTGATCGGGGCCTGGATCGGCACGGTAGTGGCTGCCTTCTGGGTGGCGTCGAAGGCGGCCCGTGAGGTGATCTACGGCGCCATGCGAATCCAGAATGCGCCCGCGGTGGAGGCCGGGCCTGCCTCCGAGCCTTCCCTGGAGGAGGAGCGCCGGGTCCGCTTCCGCTGACACCCGCTCTGTCCTTAGATTCCGTCGCCCCGAGACACCCACCTGTGACCTGGACCGATTGATGGCCGGCAAGTTCCAAGGAATCGACTTCTACGATCTCGATGGACTCCTCAGCGAAGAGGAGCGGATGATTCGCGACACGATTCGTGAATGGGTCGAGGATCGGGTGATGCCCCTGATCGGCGAGGCCTACATCGCGCGCCGTTTTCCCACCGAGTTGATCCCGGAACTCGGCGAGATGGGGATGCTCGGGGCCAATCTGCCCGAGGAGTACGGGTGCGCTGGTCTGAATAATGTGGCGTATGGGATCATCATGCAGGAGCTCGAGCGCGGGGACTCGGGTATCCGGTCATTCGCCTCGGTGCAGGGCGCACTCGTGATGTACCCGATCTTTGCCTTCGGAAGCGAGGAGCAGAAGCGTGAGTGGCTCCCTCAATTGGCAGCCGCCACCAAGATCGGGTGTTTCGGTCTGACGGAGCCCGACTACGGGTCGAATCCTGCAGGCATGATCACGACGGCAAAGAAGTCCGGCGAGGGTTGGGTGCTGAACGGCACCAAGATGTGGATCACGAACGGCTCCATGGCCGATGTAGCTGTCGTGTGGGCGCAGACGGGTGACATAGGGGACACCAAGGGAATCCGGGGCTTCGTGGTACCGACCGATACGGAGGGCTTCACCGCCACCGACCAGAAGGGTAAGCTCTCGCTGTTGGCCTCCGACACCAGTGAGCTGCACCTCCAGGACGTGCACCTCCCCGATTCCGCACTCATGCCTGAGACGACGGGGATCAAGAACCCGCTCATGTGCCTCACACAAGCGCGCTATGGGATCGCCTGGGGGGCTCTGGGTGCTGCGATGGCCTGTCTACACGAGGCCCGGAGCTACGCGGTCGAGCGCGTCATGTTCGATGGCCCGATCGGCGGGAAGCAGATCCAGCAGGTCCGGCTGGCCGACATGCTGACGCAGATCACGCAGGGCCAGCTCCTCGCCCTCCAGCTCGGCCGTCTCAAGGACGCCGGTACCATGACGGCGCAACAGGTTTCGTTGGCGAAGCGGGCGAATGTCAACATGGCGTGTGACATCGCGCGGGAAGCGCGTCGCCTATTGGGTGCGAATGGGATTCTGGTGGAGTACCACTCCATGCGGCACATGGCGAACCTCGAATCGGTCTACACCTACGAGGGCACGCACGACATTCACTCGCTCATACTGGGTCAGGCTCTGACGGGAATCGCCGCTTTCTGATCGAGCTTCGCCCCGAGGTGCTCGGAGGCCGCCCAGCAACTTGACCGCCGGTTCTTTTCGGGTAGGTTTCCTCGCTCCCGACCGTGTCGGGAATACCCGCCCCGCTAGCTCAACTGGCTAGAGCAACTGACTCTTAATCAGTAGGTTCGGGGTTCGAGTCCCTGGCGGGGTATTGGAAGACCCACCGCCCTAAACGCACTCAGACGACCCCGGTCCGCCAGGTCGTCTGAGTGCGTCCCTTTTTGCGTCCCGCTTTTAGTTGAATTCGATCCTGCCGATCTTGACCACGAGCTCTTCGGTCGCGTTGGACGAGCCCGGGCTGACATTCCCGGACTTGTAGCTCACGGGGACACAGTCGAAGAACGTGTAGGAGCGCGCAACCGACCCGCCCCTATTGAGGAGCGAAACCGTGACCGTCTTGAGCGTACTTCTGCCTTGCGAGGTATCGAGCCACCACTGGTAGACTTCATTGTTTCTCCCTCGGGCAAACGTCAGGGTGAGGTTTCCAGTGTTTACGGTACCGGGCCCGTAGGCGCGAAAGCCCCG
>BTRA01000170.1:0-5820 GCA_036986155.1 Gemmatimonadota bacterium
GCGCTGGTCTCCGACTTCGCCGAGGAACTTGAGCGTGATGTGGTACGTGGCCGCTTCGACCCAGCGCACTGGAAGGCCTTCGTCCCGAAGTGGCTTCGTTGCGCGGTAGACGCGATCTTTTTCCTTCTTGGGGAGGTTCAGTGCGACGAAAAGGCGCATTCGAGCTTCCTCGGGATTTCTGTTCGCCTCGGTATCTAGGATACGGGTACGCTCGCGCTCTTCGCGAGAGCGTGCACACCCTCGATCGCTCGATGGACATCTTCCACCGTCGAGGCCCACCCGAGAGAGAGCCTGAACGCACCCGATGCGGCCGTGCCTATTATTTGATGGATTTCGGGCGCACAATGCAAGCCCGCCCTGCCCATCACCCCCCACTCGGTGTCCAGTCGGCTCGCAAGCGTGCTCGCATCCATGGCAGCGGTAGTGATCGTCACGATCCCGGCCCCATCAGGCGCTTCGGGCGAGAGAACACGGACTCGGGAAATCTCGGACAGCCCGTCACGCAACTGCGTCTTCAAGGCCCCTATCTCTTCATGGATCGATGCCACGCCGCGTTCGTCCAGGAATCGACAGCCGGCCAGGAGTCCGGCCAGTCCAGGGCCGTTGACGCTGCCCGCCTCGAGCCGGTCGGGCATCGACGCCGGCATACTCACCGCCTGCGAGTGCACGCCGCCGGTACCGCCGAGAACCGTCGGCTCGATGTCGACACCCTCTCGAGCCCAAAGCCCCCCGGTTCCCTGAGGGCCGAGCATTCCCTTGTGCCCCGTGAACGCAACCATGTCCGCGCCATCCGCTCCATGACTCACCGGCACGTGTCCAACCGACTGGGCCGCGTCCACAAGAACGAGTGCCCCGGCCTCGTGGGCAAGGTCGGCGAGTTGGGCCAGCGGCATCTTGGTTCCGAGAACATTCGAGACTTCGTTCACGACGAGGAGTGTGGCACCCTCGAGCAAGCGTTCGACCTCCGTGAGGTCGACGGCACCGTCGGGAGATCCGGAGATCGACCTGACGACGACGCCTCGGGAGCGTTCCAGGGCGTGTACGGGCCGCCGCACGGAGTTGTGGTCGTACTCCGAGATCACTACCGTGTCACCTGCCCTCAATGAGCCCGCCAGTGCCGCATTCAGCCCATAGGTAGCGTTCGGCATGAATGCGATCCGACCGGGATCCCCCGAGACGCCCAAGAGTCTGGCGACCTGCTGTCGGCAATGGAGGGCCATCCGCCCAGCCGCGAGCGCCCGAGAATGCCCCCCCCGCCCCGGGGTGGCTCCGCACCCAGTGAGGAAATCCGATACCGCGTCGACGACCTGCTGGGGCCGGATGGCCGACGTGGCCGCGTAGTCGAGGTAGTAGGTCATACGCGGGGACTCGTGATTCAGCGAGACGGGTGATTCAATAGCCGGCAGACGAAGTCAAAGCTATCCGAAGCGGAAACACCGAACAAGCGAATCCACGCCTACCCTTCTGGGATCTCGGTGAAGGCTACGGCGATCGGGCAAACCCCGACGGGCATCGTCGCTTCAACTTCGAAGGTAGACGAAAGCCGCAGAATCGCGCTCGGCCTCACACAGTCGGGGCGCAGGGTGTACAGGCGGCCCGCCGCATCGAAGCCGAGCCCTGAAGCGCTCGGAACACCTTCCGGTTCGATTGCGCGCTCCGTCGCACGCACGAACTGCCCGGAAACAGGACTCCAGATCGCCACCCCATAGGAAAATGCCGGCACGTAGAGGTCACCCTCCGGACCAAAGGCGGGCGCACCGGGGAAGTCCCCGAACCCCCCCTGCCAGTCGACCTCTCCAGGAATCGAGCCGTCGAGCATCGAGACGCTACCGTTGTCCCCGAAGAATCGCCCGGCGTTGACCACGTAGATTCGGCCGTCGGGGCCCACCGCTCCCGAGGAGGGGTTCTCGCCCGACACGTCAATCGTCGCGAGCACTTCCAGCCTCGCCACGTCTAGTACCGTAATCGTGCCCGGGCCGGTGGGTAGAAAGTCCGGACCAAGCTCACCGTTGAACACGAAGGCCCTGCCCTGATGGACGATCACTCCCTGTGGGAACACTCCGACGTCGATCGAGGTGACCAACGTGCCATCGACCACGTTGACGACCGACACGCTCCCCAGGCCGGGGTTGGCCACCATGACCCGCTCATCGTCCAAGAAGGCAGCCCCGGTCGCCCCCGACCCTTCCGGGAGCGCGACGGTGCGCGTGACGAGTCCCGTCGTCAGGTCCACGACCGCGACAGCCGGAACGAGCCCAAGGGGCACGGCGACCAACGAGCCACGCACCGCCATGCTGACCGGAGATCCATCGGGCGCCAACCCGATCGTGAACGGAGTACCCTGGGAGTTCACGCCGAATACGGTTAGCGAGATATCCACTGAATTGAGGACCACCCCCACTTCCCTCACTATGGGCAATTCGGGTCCCGAGCTGTCTGAACAGCCCGCCATGACGAGCGTCAGGCTCAGGGAGACCAGCATGGACCCTATCAGGTGCTGACTGCGTCGCGGCTCGGCGGGCTTTCCCATTCCTTGCCTCGCTTTCCAGTGAAGATGACACGTCATGGAAGTCTCTGGACTTCCATGGCCAGCCCGAGCGTCCGTCCGGGCTGTGGGAATCCGAAGATCAAAGCGTCCGTTTGATCGAGAAGCCGGTCCACGCGGAGACCTGCCCGTACCCGCCAGCCCGCAGGGCGCCAGGTGTGGCGGATGGCAACGTCGATGCTCCAGAAACCGGGCAACTCGTTCACAGGAGAAGGCACCGGAAAGCGGGCACCCAGGTAGCGCGCCCTACCGCCTCCGCTCCAGGATCCCAGCTCGAAGTCGGCTCGCAGGGCGCCGGTGTGGCGTGGGCGGTAGAGTACCTGCACGGGTTCGGGGTCGTCGCGGTCATAGGTGACACGGACGAGCGAGAACTCGGCCTTCAATTTGAGGGATCCACCACCACCGAAGTAAGCGTCGGCGCCGAACCATGCCTCGAGGCCATCGCGCCTTACGTCGATGTTGCGTGGGCTCCATACGAAGCGGAAGTCGGGCTGCCAAACGATCATTCCGGCGATGTCCCCTCGAAAGGCGCTCAGTCCCCCCGACCACCCTACGGCGCGGCCGCCCGCGAAGGCGACCGCGGCCTCCCACTCCGAGGGCACGCGCTCGGGTCCGAGATCGGGGTTCGGCACCACAGCGACGCCCTCACGAAAGTATTGATCGCCGAGGCTGGGAGGGCTGAAGCCGCTTCGCTGCGAGACCTGAAGAGAGACCGGACCGCGGGCCCAGGCCACACCAACCTCGTGCGTAGTCCTCCAGATTCCGCTGAGTCCGTCTCGATGTGCCCGAACAGCTAGGGAGAGGGTCGGCGCGGCATTTCCGAGCGGCGGCGTCACGGCACCATGGGCATACGCGCTCGTCTCGGCCCGCTGGCGAGGCGAAGTCTCGCTGAGCGCGCCGGAGTTTACCCGCTGGTACTCGCCGTCCAGGCCACCTCCCACCTCCGGGCGCCATATCCCGGACCAACGGCGGGTCACGGCGATCTTGAGGCCTCCACTCGAAAGCCGGGTTCGCGTGTCGAACGAACGTCCGAGCGGAGGGTCGGGGTCTTCGAGGTGCGCCTCGTCCAAAGTGCCGAACAGGGTCGCTCCCAAGTCCAAGCCCTGCTCGACACGACTCCAGGCAATCGACGCCTGGGAGCGTGTGGCGGTTTGTCGGGCCGATCGTGAGGGTGCGAAGCTCTTGCCCGGCAGTCCTCGCTCGATCCGCTCCGAGCCCAGCCTCAGCCGTAGGAGCCCTTCGGCCACAACGCCATTGACCGTCGCCCACCCGGTCCAGCGCTCGACATCAGCGTTGCGTCGATGGGCTTCGCCTCCTCCTATGTCGCCCGGTTGAGTGAAGGTGAAGCCACCATCCGCGCCGGAGGCCTCTCCACCCGCTCCGATTCGGAACCCCCCCGCCGAAGCGCCCCACTCTGCGGCGGCTCTCCAACGGCCGAGCGACCCTCCCTCGGTTCGCAGCCTGGGCCCGGATCCGGCTGCTCTCGTCCGAACCAGCACTACGCCACCCTGCGCCCTTTGGCCGAAGCGCGCGGTGTGCGCGCCGGGAAGAACGGTGATCTCCTCGGCGGAAGAGGCCGCGAGCCGCGAGAGGTCGGCTTCACCGGTCGTCGGATCGTTGAGTGGAACCCCGTCGATCAGGACCAGCACGCCGTCCCCCGCAACACCTCGAATGCTGATGGTTTGCGCGCCACCCACACCCCGCTCGCTTACCGTTACGCCGGGTCGGCCGCGTAGCAGGTCACCCAACGTACTCGCACCAGCATCGCGAATCTCAGGCGAGCCTATGGAATAGGCTCCTGGGGCGACCGCCGGATCCAATCTCACCCCCAGGCCGCCGATCCCAATCGGTGTCGGTGTCATTACCAGGCGGACCCGGGCAATCGCGCCGTTCTCCACCGAGACGAGAACCTCGGCCGGCGCATATCCAAGGCGCGTTACCATCAAGCGGTGCGCACCCGGGTCCACGCCGCGCAGGCGGAACGCGCCCGCCTGGTCCGAGGTAGTGGCGCGCGATTGATCAGCGAGTTGGACCGCTACCTGGGATACGGGCGCCCCGGTCACAGCGTCCGTCACGGATCCATGGATCTGGCCGGGCCATTGGGCCGAGGCTCGAGGCGGGTGGAGAGCCCCGAGCGCGAGCAGGCTGAGCACGCCGGCCAACGCGGTTGGCCGGCCACGCGGCCAAGTCGATATGAGATAAAAAGCCCGCACGTCTTCCTCTCGAAGAGTGCATGGTCCGCGCGGGCGTGCAGGTCTCCTGACTCAAGGCCGCTCCCCTCACCTTCCCAGGACCGTGATCCCAGTGGTCTTCGAGAGAGCGTTCCGGCTCTAGTACGCCGGGCCTAACACAGTGGCGGGGCCGTGCCGGAGTCTCACCGGCTTCCGAGATGCCCAGCCCGCAGAATTCAGTTTGTCGGGGTCAATTTAGCGGGGGGTGGACCGGCCCGCAATCAGCCCGATCGCGTTTCCCCATCCACCGTGTCGGCGGCGGATTCGTCGCCCTCGAGAAGCTGTGGCCGAGGCGTCATCAGATGGGACTCGCGATGCTCGGCCGAGAACATGCGCCGGGTCGGGTACGCGAGTTCGATGTCGGGCTCCTCCGCAAACGCATCCAGAATGCCCTCCCAAATGGCCTGCTCGGCTCCCCGCCGGGCCCGGGGCTCAGCCAAGTGCCGGACGGTCAGGAGCACCCCGCTGTCACGCACCGTCGTATACACCGTGGCGCTCAGGGTGCGGTACGAGATGAGCAGCCGGCGGGTTGCTCGTGGGATTATGTCCTTGGCCCGTCTGCTGAGCTCCCCAGTCTCCTCCTCCACCACCTTTCCCAGGATCGCCTTGGCTTTCTTCCAATCGCTCTCGAACGTTACGAGCACCGGAATCTCATTCCACACGTACGGGAACTCGGCCGTGTAGTTGGCGATGGGGTCGCTGAGAAGCTTTTGGTTGGGTATGTGCACCACTCGACCCGTGCTCTGGTCCGCATCCACCCAGTTTCCGATCTCAAGCAGCGTGAACTCGAAGATCCTGATGTCAACCACATCGCCGGCGAACCCGGCAATCTGAATTCGGTCGCCCACGTCGAAGGGTCGTTTCCACATGATGAACACCCAGCCCGCCAAGTCGGCGATGAGGTCCTTCAGCGCGAGTGCTGCCCCGGCCGTAGCAAGTCCGAGGAACGTGCCTATGTGCCTTAACACGCCCAGCCAAATCGTGCCGATGACGACCAGGGTGATGATCGAACTGGCGAGGGCGAGACCCTTGGTGAACTGGTAG
>BTRA01000171.1:0-5727 GCA_036986155.1 Gemmatimonadota bacterium
CGGGCATTACGAAGCGGGTATGCGCGGGACTCTGATCGTCGAGTAACCCAAGGCGAGGGGCGTTGGGGTAGGTTCACCTCAACGCCCCTCTCTCACCCCGAAGAACACATGGACGATGTGTGCGTGAGCCTGGATCGATCAGATAGGGGGAGGAGCCACCCGGCAACCCGGCCCCGCGGGCTCCACTTCAGCCACCGTCGCGCTTGGGCCTTCCGGACGTATGTATGTGCACGATCTGCCAGCGGCCGTCCATCTTTTCCAGCACCGCCGTGCCCCTCCCCTCGATCTCGGTATGACCGCCGGGCGTATCCACCGATAGCTCATAGCGAAAAGACGACCAGGCCACGTCGCCCCTGACCTGCGGCTCGATAGCGGAGTAGGAATACTCCAAGTTCTCGAAGTTCTCCATCTCCGGAGCGAGGTGGTGGTCGCGGTAGTCCTCCCACCCATGATTGACGCCGGCACCTTCGATGATGTGAACTCCGCGGCCCGGGGCATAGAGCGTGTCTATCGCCTCGAGTCTGCCGTCTTGAGAGTACTGGGCCAAGGCCTCGAGTATCTTGACAATCGCTGCTTGGTCATCGTCCTGGGCGGCTACCTCTCCCGGGCTTGACGCTGCCCACAGCGCCACCAAGATGATTGTCGCAAGAATCCGGTTGGCCATGGCCTACACCTCGCAGTTCAATGGATGGATACGCCCTCAGGATACCTGCGCGGCGGCGTCCCCGTGCTCAGCGGTCGCCGGGCAAGCGGCGGTGACCGACGCGTGCAATCTCGCCGCCGCCCGGTCGACGGGCAAGGCGACACATCTGCTTCCCGAAACACCCTTTCCGGGAGTAATCCGTGTAGATTTCAAGACTCCGCCTCCCGTACACCCTCCATCCTGTCTGACACCGCTTCGGCACCGGTCTACCGGGGTGGGTTGACGGTTGGCGCGACAAGATGGCAGGGTAGGAGTTGGGGTGACCTTGACTGCGCCCCGAGAGATTCCTGAGAATATGGCGGGAGGGCGTGCATTGGTCGAAGCTTCGGATAGGACTGCGGGCTGGTGGAAGCGGCAGCATTGGAGTGAATCTGGCCACGCGTGGCCAGCGCCACCGGTGGTTCCAGCAGCATCCGCCTCTATGTAGCCTCGAAACCCGTCATGGAAACGGAGAGCCCGGCACCGTCATGAGGATATTGCTCGTCGAGGACGAGCCTCGAGTCGTACGGTTCATCAAACGTGGACTCAATGAGGAGCGACACGACGTCGACATTGCGTCGGATGCTGCGGAAGCGCTGGCCCTCGCCCATGTCGGCCAGTACGACGTGATCGTTCTGGACGTGATGCTTCCCGGCCAGAGTGGTTTTCACGTCGCCTCGCGTCTGCGCTCCGAAGGGAATACCACGCCGATTCTTATGCTCACGGCGCTGGATACACCCAGGGACGTCGCCCACGGCCTCGACGTCGGGGCAGACGACTACCTCACGAAGCCCTTCGATTTCGTAGTTCTGCTTGCTCGGCTTCGGGCGCTGAGTCGACGAAAGACATCCATCGTCGAGGACGTTCTGCGCTTCCAGGACATTACGTTGGATCGCCTGCGGCACACGGTGCACAGGTCTGAGTCCCGGATCCAGCTCACTCCTACCGAGTTCAAGCTACTGGAGGCCCTGATGCGGCGGCCGGGCGAAGTCGTTCGCCGTTCCGAACTCATGGACTCGGTGTTGGGGAAGAGCTTCGACCCGGGTACGGGACTGCTGGACGTCCACATGGCTAACCTCAGATCCAAGCTGGAGGCGGGCGGAAGACCTCGCGTCATCACGACCGTAAGAGGAATCGGGTTCAGTCTAGCGGCCCCAGGACGCGAATGATCCGTGGAAGGTCCTTTCGCGGCCGCCTTGCCCTTCGGTTCGCGAGCACCGTCTTTCTGCTCGTGACGGCCGTATCGATTGTGGCGTACCTCGTGCTCCGCTTCACCCTGTATCAGGAACTGGACCTCACGATTCGACGCTTGGCTTCGATCGAGGCAGCGGCCACGTCCGACAGTTCCGACGACCGGGTCCACTTCCATGATCAGGTTTTTCTTTCAGGGGACCCGGGCTCGGAAGCGCTCCTGACGCGGTATGCACAGTTCTGGTCTCTCGATGGAGAGCCTGTTCTCCGGACCGGAAATCTCCGGGGGAGGGATCTGCCTCTGCCGACGGCCATTCGGCAGCGCGTCGCGGAGCGGGTGGTCGCCGAGAAGTTCCGTTTCGAGTGGAACGGCCAGCAGTACCGTAGCCTGTTGTACCCCATGGGGCTCCCTGGACCCGAACCTCAGGTCTACCTGCTCCAGATCGCTGCCTCGACCAACGGAGTCGAGCGGGTCTTTTCTCGCACGCTCCGGCTGCTCGCTCTACTGATCGGTGTGGGGACGATGGCTGCTGCATGGCTCGGCTGGTGGCTCGCGGGGCAGGCCGTCCGGCCGGTCGTCGAGATCGCCGAAGAGGCCGAGGCCATGCGTGCGGGCATTCCCCTACACAGGCTCTCCGCCGCCACAGAGACCCGGGAGTTCCAGCGCCTCGTCCGGGTCCTGAACTCCATGCTCTCCCGCATCGACGATCTCTTGGAGGGTCAACGACACTTCCTCGCGGACGCGGGTCACGGGATTCGAACTCCTCTGACCATCCTCAGGGGGGACCTGGAAGTGGCCCTTCGCAAGAACCGGAAGGCCCACGAGTACCGGCAGACGCTCGCCCAGGCGCTTTCCGATCTGAAGACCGTCTCGAACCTGGCCGAGGATCTCATTGCACTCGCCAGGAGTGCCGAGGCGAAAGCCACGCCAGGGGATGGCGAGGTGGTGGATCTCGGAGCCCTGATTCTCAGCGTTCGATCGAAATTCGCAGGATTGGCGTCGAGCCGGGGTGTTCGGATCGTCGTCGAGGCAGAGCCGGGGATTACCGTCCAGGGAAACCCCTCTTTGCTGGAGCGAGCCTTGAATAATCTGCTCGACAATGCTCTGAAATACGGTGTACCGACCGGTGGAGTCATCACCATCGGGCTACGTCGGCCCGATGCTACCAAGGTGGAGGTTTCGGTATCCGACTCGGGACATGAAATACCGTCGGAAGAGCTAACTAGGGTTTTCGATCGCTTCTACCGCGGAACAGCGCATCGGTACACAGTGAGCGGAACGGGGCTGGGGTTGGCCATCGTTGAGTCGGTGGCGGAAGGACTAGGAGGCCGGGCGACCGTCGAAAGCTCGGAGACAGGGACTATGTTTCGAATCATCGTTCCCTGCTAGAGCCTCTAACGTCGGACGCCCACCGAGGAGAGCCTCGATCTGGTCTCGCTGCTCGCGAACGAGTCGGATGCCTGTGGCCACGCACGTGCGCCGCTCCCCAAAGTCGAACGTGTCGATGTCTCGGGGGAAGACAGGCCTGAGGACGAAGTCGGCGAGGGAGAAGCGCAGGTGCGAATGGTGAGTGTAGCAGACCTCCACCGCGCGAAGCGCTGCTTGGAGGCCCGTCCTGATGGGCCCGGGCTCGCCAAGCCGTCCAGGATCCACAGCGATGACCACCGCGTTTTCAACCTCTCGAGCGATATCGATGGGGGCGATGTCGGAGTACGCTCCGTCAGCCAGGAGCTCCGCTCCGCGGCGCATCGGATGAAGCACGCCGGCCAACGCTGAACTCGCGTAGGTCGCCTGCACCGCGGAGCCCGACCTGATGACGACACGATCGCCGGAGATCAGATCGGTAGCACTAACAGCGACGGGAATCCTTCCGTCGCGTAGATCCTTTGAGCCCATCAGCCGTTCGAGCATGTCAAGGCCAGCCTCGAGAGACCGCTCGCCGGGACCCCACCCAACGGCGACATCGAAGAGCGCCCGTGCCTGGAAGAATAGGTCGTGGAGCCGATCGCGAAGGGCAGTGCGGCCCTTTTTCGAACGGGCTGGAACGGGTAATCCGGTCGTATCGAAGGAAAGCAGCGCTTCGTACCAATCGTCCGGACGCAACGCGTACGTGGCACCGACCACGCCACCCATGGACACGCCCACGATCGCGGCCGGATGATACCCCATGTGTTCCAGGGCCTTGAGCACCCCGACGTGGACGAATCCCCTGGCTCCACCACCGCCGAGGACGAGGGTGAAGGGTCGGTGCTCCCTGTGGGATCGAGTCATCATGTCGCTACTCCCGAGCCTGCCTCACAGTCGTGCGGGGTCATGTGAGAAACTGCCCGCCAGGGCATGAAGTCCGGGTGAAGTCATCGTGAGGGATTCCTCACGGTAGGCGGGCATGCCCGGCCAAGCTGAATCCGACGCCGGTTGATGGGTCGCATCGTGTCCTGGTGGCGGCAGGGGGGACCGGGAAACGGAGAGGCGCCCCGCCGTGCGGGACGCCCTCCGTGTTCGCTGCGATGTCTTGCGTGGTGTGGTGTTACCCGCCGGACGACTTGCCGTGTTCGTGACCGGCGGTTCCAGCATCTTGACCGGGCGTCCCGTGCATGCCCCCGGCCTTCATGCCCTCCATGTGCCGCATCATCGCCGTCGCACCCTCTAGCCGAGCGCGCTGCTCGTCGTTGAGTAGGGCACGAGCGTCGACGGCAGCGCGCGCAACGCTCACATGTACGCTGACCATGTGGTCCATGGCCTCCCGCAGAGCAGCCTCGTATGCGGCGAGGTCGGTCTCGTCGCCGGCGATCGACGCTGCGGCCCGCTCATGCGCCTGCTTGACCAGGGGCATGTGCGAAGTGCGGTTGTCCGCGAGCTCAGCCTGAATGGCCTTGAGGTCCGTGGTCTGCTTCTCCGTCAGGCCCAACATCGTACCCATCCGAATCAGCATCGCGGGCCCAGGAGCGGAAGACGACATCATTCCCATGCCTCCGCCCATCATGCCCTTCATGCCCTGACCCATCCCGCCGCTCGCCATCATGCCTCCGGCCTTCATACCCGCTTCCTGCCCTTCCCCGGACGCGTGCTCATGGGACTGCTGAGCCCCGAGCGATGGAGCCCAAAGGAGCAGGGCAGCCGAGAGGGTCAATACCTTGTTGAACATCGAAACCACTCCTGATCAAGAGGTCACCGAAGGTCGATTCAGCCCCGAGAATAGCTCTCCGGCCTCCGCCCTTCGCTTAGTTCGTGGGTTCAGCATAGCACGTCGGCGCTGAAGCGTACATGAACTCCTTGTGAAGGTGTCTTCACGTCGGCCGGCACCCCCGCGTGCCCCCTTGCGAAGTCCGGAGCGGCGCGTGGGCCTGCCCCGGTGCCCCAGACAGCGTGAACCAACCTTCACAAGTGCTTCACCCTCTCTTCAGGCAGTGGTCGTCATCATTGGTGTCGTAGGGGTGGCCCGGCACGGCCGATGAGGGGCGCCTGTGAAGGGAAGCAGGCCGACACGAGGAGGAGAGTCGTGAGAGAGAGTGATGTGACCGTTAGGGATCCGGTATGCGGTATGCGCTTCCCGCCGGAGCAGGCCGCCGCCACCACGATGCTGAGCCCCTACGAATCCGTTTTCCACTTCTGCTCGGAGAGCTGTCGGGATGCATTTGTCAACGATCCCGTGCGGTACCTGGACCTCAGAGAACGCGCGACCGCGTCCGATGTCGAAGGCTCGGGAGCGGAGGATGGAGCGGAAGTGGCCGCAGGCCTAGAGCGTGAGAGCCCCACGCTCACGAATCCGGTCACTGATGAGGGCGTCTGTCCCTACTGCCACGACACCACCGGGGCCGAGCGAGGGCGGGGAGTCAACATCGAAGGTATCCGT
>BTRA01000172.1:0-5722 GCA_036986155.1 Gemmatimonadota bacterium
GAAAGCCAGTGGCTGGCCTGGCTCTACGGAGCCTCGGGTGTGGCCGACCTGACGAGTTTCCAGATCCTACTGGGTGTGGTCGTGCTGGGTTTGCTGGTGCTCAGCAACGCCTTCGCCGGGCTCACGAGCTGGGGGTTGATGACCTTCGCGTTCCGCAAGAACCACGACCTCTCCACGATGCTCCTGAGCAAGTACCTCTCCCAGCCGTACACCGCCTTCCTCGACCGCAATACCGCCGAGCTGAGCAAGAACATCCTCGGTGAGGTGCTCGTGGTGGTGACCGGCGTGCTGATTCCCGGAATGTACGTCCTGGTCCGCGGCACCACGGCACTCTTCATCATGCTGCTGTTGGTGTACGTCGATGTGAGGCTGGCGGTCTCTGTCTTCGTGGCGCTGGGTGGGGCCTATGCGATCATCTACTACTTCGTCCGGGGCCGGCAGGCCAGGTACGGCGCGGAGCGCCTGGAGGCGAACTCCGAGCGGTTTCGTATGGCGGCCGAAGCGCTGGGCGGGGTCAAGGAGATCCAAGTGCTGGAGCGAGAGGCCGAGTTCGTCGCCCGGTTCGCCCAGCCCTCGTCGGCTTTCGCGACCAACACGGTTCGAAACGAGGTCGTGGGCCTACTGCCTCGATACGCCATGGAGACCATCGCCTTCGGCGGGATTCTCCTGATCGTCGTCTCGCTGCTCGCGCGGGGGCAGGACCTCGGCCAGATCATTCCGCCTCTGAGCCTCTATGCTTTCGGGGGCTACAAGCTGCTGCCCGCCCTTCAACAACTGTTCGAGGGCCTCACGACGGTGCGCTTCTACGAACCGGCGCTCGACACCCTCAGGGACGACCTGCTCCGCGACGGGAGCCCCGTGGCACCGCGGGCCGCCGCAGAAACGCCGGCGTCCGAGCCTGCGGACGTGGAGTTCGAGCAGGGCATACGGCTGGCGGGAGTTTCGTTCACATACCCCGGTGCGCCGGGACCCAGCCTGGAAGCGGTGGACCTGACCATCGCGAGGGGCACGACACACGGACTCGTGGGCGGCACCGGCTCGGGAAAAACCACGCTGGTGGACCTGATCCTCGGTTTGCTGGTTCCCGAGAATGGAGCGCTCGAGGTGGACGGACGACGCGTGACCGGTCCCCTGGTGTCCGGCTGGCGCCGCCACGTCGGCTACGTTCCGCAGGAGATCTTTCTCACGGACGATACCGTCGCCAACAACATCGCGTTCGGCGTTCCTCGGGAGCAGGTGGATCGTGAACGAGTAGAGTGGGCCTCGGGAATCGCCCAACTCGACGAAGTGATTGCGGAGCTTCCCGAGGGTCTGGAAACCGTCATCGGGGAGCGGGGAGTGAGGCTGAGCGGAGGGCAACAGCAGAGAATCGGAATCGCCCGGGCTCTTTACCGGAACCCCGACGTGCTCATTCTAGACGAGGGAACGAGTGCTCTCGATGGAGTGACGGAGGCCAAAGTGACCGAGGCCCTTCGAGCGCTGGAGCCGAGGAAGACCATGATCTGGATCGCACACCGGCTGGTCAGTCTCCGTGATTGCGACCAAATCCATGTGCTCGACCAGGGCAAGATCGTCACCTCCGGGCGGTACGATCAGTTGATGGAGACCAGCGAGTTGTTCCGCGCGATGGCTAGCGCGGCGCCCGCCGACGAGGTCCTACAGACGTGAGCCCGACCGCCGTACTGATCCTCGTGCCCCTGCTGGCGCTGGCCAGCACCGTGGTGCTCACGGCTATCGTCCGCCCCATCGCAATACGCGCCGGCCGGGTCCCGGACGCCCGTCCCGACCGGTGGCACACGAGGCCGACGCCCAATGTGGGAGGGATCGCCATCGTGGGGGGGGTCGTGGTCGCCCTGGGCGTCGCGGTCCTGATGAGGCAGCCCGACCTGGCCGCGCTGGAGATCACGACGCGCGGTATCCTGCCGTGGAGCCCAGCCGCGGGGCTGTTCGTCGCGGCACTCATGATGTTCGCGTTGGGCCTGACGGACGATTTCATACATCTGGGGCCGGTGGCCAAGTTGGTGGGGCAAGTGGTGGCCGCCGGCGTTTTGACGGCCAGTGGCATCGGCGTCTGGTTCACGGGCGTGTACGCCCTGGACGCGCTGCTGTCGCTCTTCTGGTTCGTGGCGATCACCAACGCCATGAACCTCCTCGACAACATGGACGGCGTAGCGGGAGGTGTAGGTGCGATCGCCGCGGGATTCCTGGGCATCACGTTCCTGCAGGCCTCGGAGCCCGGCCTGGCCCTGATCGCGTTCGTGCTGGCCGCATCGTTGGTGGGCTTCCTGGTCCACAACTACCCGCCCGCTCGCATCTTCATGGGCGACAGCGGGTCGCTCTTCCTGGGCATCACCCTCGCCGGGCTCGCGTTGTCCCCCACGCCGGGCCTGTCACGGGGACTGTTCGCGATCATGGCGGTGCCCGTGGTGATTCTCGCGATTCCGATCCTGGATACCGCCTACGTCGCCGTGACCCGGCTGGTCGAGGGCCGGGCGATCTCCCAGGGCGGGCGTGACCATACGTCGCATGGTCTGGTCGCGCTCGGAGTCTCCGAAGAGCGCGCGATGTGGGTGCTCTGGACCCTGGCGCTGCTCGGCGGGGGAATCGGCCTGCTCGTGCGTACCTCGAGCCGCACGTTCGCCTACTTCCTGGGCAGCGTCCTACTGCTCGTGCTTGTGCTCATCGGCGCCTTCCTGCTCACGTCGAGACTGGCGGCCTCCGAGGCCGCCAGCGTGGATATCGGAGAGAACGGCAGACCGGGTGCGTTCTATCGACTGCGCGAGCTCACCCAGCGCGTTCCGGTGTTCGCGTTCATGCTGGACCTCGTTCTCGTCGGGCTGTCGTATTTCGCCGCCTACATCATCCGGTGGGACGCGGCGCAGCTCGGCGCGGAGATGATCTACTTCCAGCAGACGCTCGTGCTCGTGGTGGCCCTGAAGCTGGTGGCCTTCGCCGGATCAGGCGTGTACGCGCCGCGCTTCCGCCACTACGGGTCCGGCGACGTCGTGCATCTGCTGAGGGCCAACGTGCTCGGGACGCTCCTCACGGTCTCCGTGCTCCTGCTCGTCAACCGCGTGGGGCTCTCCCGCGGCGTCGTGATCGTAGACTTCCTCGTGGCTACCCTGCTCACGACGGGCGGGCGGTTCTCGTTCCTGCTCATGGAAGGCGCGCTCAAACGCTGGTCGCAGAAAGGTACGGCGGCCATCGTGCTCGGGACGCTGGGGGACGCCGAGCTCGCGTTCAACGCGCTGGAGAGGATCACGGAGCCACATCTGAGGCCCGTATGTGTCGTCGATCGCTGGTACCTCGGCCGCAAAGGCGCGTTCAAGGGCTACCCGCTCTTCGGCGGCGTCGAGGGGCTGGAGAGGGCGGTGCGAGACTGCGGAGCCCATGCCGTGGTCGTGCTCGAGCATCCGGACGGTACGGGGTCTCAAGATGAAACGCTGCGCGACTATCTCGACGGCAAGGGATCGTTGGACGTGTACAGGCTGGAGTTGTCGCTGAGGGCGGAGGAGCCTACCTAGCGGTCGGGGTCTTTCGGGCGACGATCACGAAGCTGTCGGGGCGGTCGGGCGCCATTGGGACCGCGCGCAAAATCTCACACCCCAAGTGGAGAGCGACGGCCTTCATCTCTCGCTCGGTCCAAACGTGATAGTGAACCAGGCCGTTGGTGATCATCCAGTCCCAATCCAGTGCGCCGTCGTCCAGGCGGGCCGAAGCGTCACCCATCCACTCCGGGTCGTATTGAGCCAGTGCGATCGCCTCGAACTCGGCCAAATGCGTGTCTTCTCCGTACGTCACACCGTTCGTGTAGTCTTCGATATGGTGGGCGAGCGTCGTCAGCGCCCGCCCCCTATCGAAGGTTCTTTCCCCGTGAGGAAGAACAAGGAACAGGATTCCGCCCGGAGAAAGGACACGCAACCACTCCTCCAGAACCGCCAGCGTGTTGGGGCAGTGCTCCAGGCAGTGGGCCGAGAGGAGAAAGTCGAAATCGCCGTCAGAGAAGGGCAGGGATTCCGCCGTGGCCAGGGCGCCCTTGGAACCCGGCGGGATCGCGGCCTGATCGACCATGACCGTTCCGTCCAGCGGGGGGCACGACGGTGAAGTGCCGGCTCCGACTTCCACGCCGTCGCCCCGGCAATACTGGAGCCTGAGGAATCGGATGCGGCGGAAGCGGACGCCGACGCAGCCCAGGGCGCGCAAGATGAAGGGGGCGAGCGTACGTCCCAGGCTGCGCCATCGGCCGGTCGTCAGCGACTCGGGGGCATCATTCGAGTAGGAGCCCATGACCCCATAGTCGAGATTACCCGGGGAAATCTCAACAGTGGAGCCCCGGGGGCCCCAGAAGCTCTTGGCGGGCCGCGGCGTTCGCCAGGAACTCTCGCACCCGCTTGACGAGTCCACGACCGGCTTCCTTTCCTCTTCTTCATCGAATCACGAAGATCGTTGGGCGAGCGACCCTCGAACACGATCTGATCTCGCGTTCCGATGACGTAGCCCTGGAAGGCATCGATATCCGGGTCGTACTCTGCCCGTGTGGTCGGCCCGCCGGCATGCTCCCATGCCCCCTCGAGCCTCCCCGCTTGTCCCCCTCCAACCCGCTCACCATATTTGAGCCA
The DNA here is from genome assembly GCA_036986155.1 of Gemmatimonadota bacterium. Classification (GTDB taxonomy): domain Bacteria; phylum Gemmatimonadota; class Gemmatimonadetes; order Longimicrobiales; family Gaopeijiaceae; genus JACZXQ01. Next base: position 4,620 of record BTRA01000172.1, read on the forward strand.
CCGCCAAAAAGACTGTTAACCCTTGCCTCCTCTGGGATTTCGACTATTCAATGACAAGCGCCCGGCTCGAGCATTTCCGCACTGGCGAAGTCACGGTCGGTGTCGTGGGGCTGGGTTACGTGGGACTTCCGCTCTCCGTTGAGATCGCGCGGAGTGGGCTCAACGCGCTCGGCTTCGATGTGCATCAGGGCGTGGTGGATCGCATCAACGGCGGCCACAGCCACATCGACGACCTGACGGACCAGGACGTCGCGGCCGTTCGAGATTCCGAGCGGCTCGAGGCGACCACGGACATGTCGCGCCTGGCGGAGTGCGACGCCATCTCCATATGCGTGCCCACACCCCTTTCGAAGACGCGCGACCCGGACGTTTCGCACGTGATCGCGGCTACCCAGGCGGTGGTGGCCTCGCTCAGGGAGGGCCAACTGGTCGTTCTGGAGTCCACCACGTATCCCGGCACCACGCGCGAGGTGCTGCTGCCCGCGCTCAACAAGACGGGCCTCGAGGTGGGTACCGATTTCTTTCTGTGCTTCTCGCCCGAGCGCGTGGATCCGGGGAACGAGACCTGGAAGACCAAGAACACTCCCAAGGTCATCGGCGGCATCACGCCGGCGTGCACCGAAGTGGGCACGGCGCTCTACGAGCGCTTCATCGACACCATGGTTCCGGTGTCGACCACCGAGGCGGCCGAGATGGTCAAGATCCTGGAAAACACGTTCAGGGCGGTGAATATCGCCATGGTGAACGAGGTGGCCATGATCGCCGACCGCCTGGACGTGGACGTGTGGGAGGTGATCGACGCAGCGGCCACCAAGCCGTTCGGGTTCATGAGATTCACACCGGGACCGGGACTCGGAGGCCACTGCATTCCAGTCGATCCGCACTATCTGGCCTGGAAGATGCGCACGCTGGACTACCGCACCCGGTTCATAGAGCTGGCGTCCGAGATCAACTCGGAGATGCCGCGCTTCGTGGCGAGGAAGGTGAGAACCGCGCTCAACGCGCACCGCAAGGCCGTGAACGGCTCGCGCATCCTGGTGCTGGGAGTCGCGTACAAGAAGGACGTCAACGACGTGCGCGAGTCGCCCGCGCTGGACATCATG
>BTRA01000173.1:0-5652 GCA_036986155.1 Gemmatimonadota bacterium
AACAGGCCCCGACTTCTTCCCGAGACGGGAAGGATCACCCCACCCCGCCCTCGCCCTACCGCTCCGCCTCGATCCACGCACCAATCTTCCCCTCGAGCATGGAGAGCGTGACCGTGCCGTCCTCGATGACGCGATCGTGAAACTGACGGATGTCGAACCGGTCGCCGAACGCCTGCTCCGCTTGTCGCCGCAGGTCCTGGATCACCAGGCTCCCGGTAAGATACGAGGTAGCCTGCCCCGGCACCGCGATGTACCGGCTGACCTCCGACTCGACGCCGGCTTTCGAGGCGGCGGTGTTGGCCAACATGTATTCCACCGCTTCTTGCCGGCTCCAGCCAAGCGCGTGCATGCCCGGATCCACCACCAATCGCGCCGCTCGGAAGGCCTCGTTCGACAGCATGCCGAGCCTATCCACGTCGGCCGTGTAGAGGCCGGCTTCGTCCGCCAGTCGTTCACTGTACAGGGCCCACCCCTCGCCGAGCCCCGAGGTGAAGAAATACTTGAGCACGGGATGTACCCCTGATCCTTCGAGCGCCACGTACACCTGCATGTGATGCCCCGGGTAAGTCTCGTGGAAGGTCGTGGCCTCGAAGCCACCGCCCCGGTTGAGATCCCGGGGGTCGTAGGTTCCGAATTCGTAGGTCCCGGGAGTGCTGCCGTCCGGGGCTCCGGCCGAGTAGAAGCCGCCGCCCGTTCTGTGCATGAAATCCGGATAGGGCTTCAGGGCGACCTCCGCCTGCGGCACGAAGCCGAACCACTGCGGCATCGCCGCCTTGGCGCGGTCCACCGCATCCTGGGCGAATTCGACGATTTCCTCCGGTGTCTCGAAGCTGTAGGCAGGATCGGCTCTCACCATCCGCAGCAGGGTCGGCACATCTTCGGTGCCGAAGCTGCGGCGGCCGATCTCGCGCATCTCGCCGTGGATACGTTCCATCTCGCGCAGCCCGGTCTGGTGAATCTCCTCCGGCGTGAGAGAAAGCGTCACATGATACAGCACAGAAGCCAGGTAGCAGTCCCTGCCTCCCGGGTCGGCGGTAACGCCGATCGCTTCTCGCGCCGCCGGCAGGTACTCGTCGGCCAGGAAATCGCGATAGCGCCGTGCGGCGGGCATGATCTCAGCCGCAATGACGGCGGTCAGTTCGGCTGCGAAATCAGGGTCACTGTCCCTGGTGGCTGGTTCATGAAACGGCGATTCCTCGGGCGGCACCGATAGCAATACGTCTATCTGGGCGATCACGCGGACCACGTTGGATCGTGGAGCCGTGAATCCTTCCCGGATTCCCAGACGCAGGTTCTCGATTTCCGTGTCGATGTAGCGGGGAACGTCGCGCGCCCGTGCGATAGTGTTGGACCTGGCGTCTTCCGTGCCCACAGGTTGTTTGGCGAACACGCTGCCGAAGAAATTTTGCCAGCCGGTCCAGGTGGGGCTCACGTTCCACAGGCGGGTCCGGCATACCCGTCTCGCTACCGAAGCCTGCAGCCGCTCCAGGGAAAACCTGTACGGTACGGCGGCTTCGGTGCCCTCCAGCTCGCCGGCGTCGATGGCCAGTAGACGCGCCACCCATGCGTCCTCGCGTGCTTGCCACGCTTCCGTGGCCGCGGGGCTGTGGTCACCCATGCGATCGAGGGGGGCGGGATAGCCCGTCTCGTAGGCATCCTCCGGAAACTGATCGTAGTATCCCACCACGTACTCGTCGGCGATCGCCAGCGCTTCTGCCACCAAGCCGGCTTCGGCACCCGTATCGCGCGTGGCGTCAGTACGTCCGCAGCCGACGAAAAGGGCCAACGCCATCATCACAGTCATCTTTCGGCTCATGGAAGCCCTCCGGGGTGACTTGAGAACAGCCCTATCACTGTCGTTCACTGGATCACGCGCCGGTATGCCTTGGTGTACCGCTGGGCGATCTCCAGCCAGTCGTAGTTGTCGCGGATCAGCGTCAGCGCGTTCGCGCCACGGCGCTCGAGCTCCGTCTCATTCATTATGGCACGGCGCAGGGTAGCCGCCAAGGATGCCAGGTCGTCGACCTCGCAGAACCAACCATTGGCGTCCGGTCCGGAATCCACCACGAAATCCAGGGGTCCGCCGCTGCGGGTTGCGATCACTGGCAGTCCTGTGGCCATCGCCTCCAGGTATATCTGGCCAAACGGTTCGTTGTAGGACGGTGCCACCAGAAGATCGGCGAGGTTGAGTCCTTGAGAAAGGACATCGTGCGGCAACCACCCGCAGAAGAACACGTTCGGCAAATTGAGGGAACGGGCCACCGTGTGAGGGTGCTCGCCCTCCCACTCCCCGGGCATCCCTCCCCAGACGAGCAGGTTGAACGGGGGATCACTACCGCCGTCGAACGATTGATTTACTCGAGCTACCGCTTCGAGCAACATAGGGACGCGCTTGAACTCGAGAAAGCGACCGACGAATATCGCCAATGGTTTGAAGTTTCCTAGGTCGTCTTTGAACTTCTCGATATCCTGCTGGTCGTATCGTACGTTCCCCGGAACACCGCCTTCGTCCCAGCCCTGCGGCTCCTTCACCAGAATCCTCTGCAAGAAACTCCACTTATCGTCTGCGGACCAAGTCAGCGGACGGAACAGGGACGTGTCCACGCCATTGGGGATCGTAGTGATGCATTGCTCGTCGATCGCCAAGCGTGCGGTGGCCTGTTCCCGGATGTCCGGGCTGATGGCTATGAAGTGGTCGGTCATGGTGGCCGCTTCGGCGAGGATGCCCCGTCCAACGCGACCCAGCTCCTTGGCACTGCCGGACTCGTTACTCAGCTGGTCGAGACGCTCCAGCATCTTGAGCTCGGTCCCATGCAGCTGAGTCAGCTTGGGCACCGACGGAAACACGTGCCCCGCGGCAACATGAGCGTGAGTGAGATGGTGGAGGTGGAGAAGATCGGGCTGGAAGCGCTCTCTCACCTCCTCGAACACGCCGGTCCAGCACCGTAACTGTGCCGCATACTCGGGGTCCGTCAGCTTGAAGAAAACACGGTCGGGTACTCCAAATTTGTCTTCATAACTCGGGTGAAAGGGGATCCTCCACCGGTCGGACAACGGATCTTCACCCTGCTCGAATCCGCGCCACGCATCAGTATAGTCGACCAAGGTCAGGGGAAGGTCGCTGAAGAACACGTTGGCGTCGTGTTGCGGGTCGCCGTCGCGCAACGTACCCGTGATCAGACGCACTTCGTGGCCTAGCCCGATCAGGGCTCGCGACAGATAGCGGGCCACCTGCGCGCTTCCGCCCCGAGGATAGAATATGAGGCTCATCAAGATTCTCATGACGATCCAGTTGACGAGTCTTCGGCCTTCATGTCACCAAAGATGGCACATCGTGGGTGTCAATGCTGGCGGATTGGGCCCGTGCAGATAACTTTCCCGGGCAGCTTCGATTCGTGAAGAACTACACCGATGGACTCGCGTACCCCCCCCCCGGGATTCCGCAACCCGCCTGTGACGGGAAATCAGAATGTCCGCTACAGACTATGTGATCGTGGCAGCGATCGGCGTCGCATCCGTCCTCGTGCTCAGCATCGGGTTATCCTGGGTCTTCGCCAGGCTTTACGGTAGGCCCACGCGGGTGGCCCTGGCCGAGACTCCAGCCGACTACGGGCTCCCGTTCGTGCCGGTGACGTTTGCCAGTCAGGGTGTGCCGCTCGACGGCTGGTTCATTGCCGCCGACCCCGCTGGCGTGGATTCACCACCCAGTGTCATCATCGCGCATGGTTGGTCTCGCAACAAGGCGAGGATGCTGCCGGTCGCCGCCTTGCTCCACGAAGCCGGCTTCGGGTTGCTCCTGTTCGACGCCCGGGGTCACGGTGCCAGCGGCAGCGACGGAGCCATCACTATTCTCAAGTTTGCCGAAGACATAGTATCGGCTGTTCGATTTCTGGAAGGCCACCCCCGGGTGGACCCGACACGCCTGGGTGTCGTCGGACACTCGATAGGTGGTGCCGCCGCCATAGTGGCCGCCTCCATGGAGCCGAAGATCCAGGCCGTCGTCACCAGCTCGGCGTTCGCTGATCCGGTGTCGCTCACCCGGCGATTCATGCGCAACTTCCACCTCCCACGGGGGCCCTTCCTCTGGCTCATTTGTCGCATCATCGATTACTACTTGGGCACCACCATGACCGAAGTCGCTCCGCAGAATAGAATCAGTCGAGTCGAGGTACCGGTCTTGCTCATCCACGGCGCAGATGACCGAATGGTGCCGGTTTCCGACATGGAAGCCATCTATGCCAGGGCGCAGCCGCAGCGCACCCACCGAATGGTGCTCGCCGGTCGTGGCCACTCGGACGTCATCACCGATTCACGCTATGGCACCGCAGTAATAGAGTTCCTGCAAGCATCGCTCTGCGCCTAGCGGCTGGGCTGAAGTGCACTAGAACCAACGGGTAAGCCACCACTTCTCGAAGGCGACCTTGCCCCAATGCAGCAAGCGCCCCGGATTCCTCATGGCGACCCGAGGATTGGGCTCGGCGTAGAAGTTGCCGCCGGCGAATCCGGCACGGCCATCACCCAATTCGAACCAGCAATAGCCTTTGCCGTCGAACTCCGCCTGGGATTTCTTTCCGCTGATCGCAGCCGCTATCTGCTTGGCGACAACCTCCGCCTCGAAATGGGCAAACACGCCCGCCTTGGGTAGCGCCTTGCCGTTGGGCAGCTTTACGGTGGTGATGTCGCCGATGGCAAACACGTCGTCGTATTCGGTGCGTAGCGTCCTGGCGTCCACGTGGATGAAACCCGACGTGCCGAGCAGGGGTGAGGCTCTCACAACTTCAGGTGCCCGGTGGGGCGGAACCCCGATCAGCAGGTCGACCTGATCCGTACGTCCGCCTGCGGCCACGATTTCATGTGTCTCCGGCCTCAATTCCGTAAAAGTATACAGCGGATGGTAGTGGATACCGCGGGCCGCGAGCATGTCCGCGATCGCATCCCCCAGCGCCGCGGGTGTAACGGGCATCGGGGTGTGCTCGGGGGTAAACAGATGGATCTCTACCTTCCGGCGTATTCCCTTCTTGCGGAAGAAGGACTCGAGGAGAAATGCCGCCTCATAGGGGGCCGCGGGACACTTGAAGGGCATCTCGGTGATCAAGATGCCGACCTTTCCACCGGTGAAACGTTCGATGGCGTCGTGAATCTGCCGACAGCCCCGAGAGTCATAGAGGTTGAGAGCCATCTCCTCGAACCCGGGCACCGATTCCGGCGCCAACTGGGCTCCCAGCGAAACCACCAGGAAGTCGTAGTGGAGATCCCCGGAACTGGTGCGTACCAGTTTGCGGTCGAGCTCGAGCGCCTCGATCTCGGTCTTGCGGAACTCGATCCCTTTCTTCGACAACCTGCTCAACGGACGCCGGATTTGGCTCTCCCGCCGCTGACCGACGGCCTGCCACAGTAGAGACGACTGGTACAAATGCTCAGACGATCTGTCGAGCACCACCACACGGTGCTTACGCGCCAGGCGGCTCCGTAGTTTGTGGGCGACGACCACGCCACCCACCCCACCACCGAGCACCACAACGGTACGGCGTTCGGAGGCACTCAGGCGACGCACTGGTTGCTTGGCGCCCTCGAGGGCGCTGGTCACCGGACGCTGATACAGCTTTTGGATGGCGTTGGAGAACCCAGTCTCGTCGAACTCGTTTTCCGAGA
>BTRA01000174.1:0-5432 GCA_036986155.1 Gemmatimonadota bacterium
CGATCGAGATCGATCGCGATCACACGCTGTTTGGGCGCGTCCAGATTGGTTTGCACCAAGATCGTGGAACCGTCGCTTCCAACGGGCAGGAAGGCGGCTTCGTATTCGTCTATCAGGCGCACGATGGGGACCGAGACGGTCGGGTCCCCGGGATCACCGAGGTCTAGGTAGTAGAGCAGGTTGTCCGGGTCGGTGCCCTTGAACACCACCACGAAGGCATAGCGGCCGTCGTCGGTCACGGCGGCTCCGTAGAGCTGATCGGGCCGGTCCGCTTGCTCGAACACCAGCACGTCGTCGCTCTGGTCGGTGCCGACACGGTGGTAGTAGACGCGGTGGTCGGCGTTTTGAGCAAGGAGTTGTTCGCTCTCGACCGGCTCCGGGTACCGGGCGTAGAAGAAGCCCTCTCCGTCCTTGGTCCACGACAGGCCCGAGAACTTGACCCAGCGGATGCGGTCGGTGAGGTCCTGTCCGCTCGCCACCTCGCGCACGTGGAACTCCTGCCAGTCGGAGCCGCTGGCCGCGGTCCCATAACCCAAGTAGCGGCCGTCGTCCGAGACCGCGAGCGACGTGAGCGCCACCGTGCCGTCTTCGGCGAGCGTGTTCGGATCCAGTAGCACTCGGGGCTCCGCCTCGAGCGATTCCTGCACGTAGAGAACGCTCTGGTTCTGGAGGCCGTCGTTCTTCGAGAAGAAGTAGAGCCCGCCCTCCTTGAACGGAGTGCCATACTTGGGATAGTCCCACAGGTCCGTCAGGCGCTCCCGTATGGCGCTCCGGTCGGGGAGCGTCGCCAGATGGGCGAACGTCACACCGTTCTGTGCGTCGACCCACCCCTCGGTGTCGGGGGCGTTCGTGTCCTCCAGCCATCGGTACGGGTCCGCCACGAGCGTGCCGTGGTAGTCGTCGACGACCGAGCCCTTCCTGGTCTCGGGATAGGTCACCTGTCCGGCGAGCGGTCCGGTCAGGACGGCTCCGGCGGCGGCCAACGACAGGATCGGCGTCATCAAGCGGATCATGCTCTTCATCGATCGTCCACCCTTCCGAGAAAAGGCTCTTGTGCCTCGAGGCCGGAAAGATGACCGAGAGGAACCGCGCCGTCAAAACGGATTCGTGGCGCCATCGAATGGCGGCGGGACCTCCGCTCCACACCGGCTCCTGTGCCCGAGACGGCACGTGCCTTAGGTTCGTGCGCTGTACTCCGGCCGCGGAGCCGGAACCGGCACACCTTCGAGAAGGAGTTTTGGTTGAGGGTAGTGGGGAAGTGGGCGATGGCCTTTGCGATCTCGACGGTGATCGCGTGTGGTGGTGACTCGGGCGGCGATGCCGGCGGCGCGGCCAGTTTCCGCGCCGACCGACCGTCCTTCGACTCCGCGCGCGCGTTCCGGGACCTGATGACGCAGGTGGACTTCGGGCCTCGAGTGCCCGGCACGGACGGCCATGCCGCCCAGCTCGCCTGGATGGCCGAGGAGCTCGGTGCCTTGGCGGACACGGTGATTCTCGATGCGTTTTCGCACACGACGCTGCAGGGAGAGGAGTTGGCGCTCACCAATGTTCTGGCTCGATTCGGCGGACTCGGCGAAGAAAGAGGGCGGCCGGTGCTACTCTTGGCCCACTGGGACACCAGGCCACGGTCCGACCAGAGCCGCCGGGCCGAGGACAAGGCGACGCCGCTCCCCGGCGCCAACGACGGGGCCTCCGGCGTGGCGATCCTCATGGAGTTGGCCCGCATGTTCGCCGAAAAAGCGCCGCCCACCCGGGTCGACCTCTTGTTCGTGGATGGTGAGGACTATGGACCCACGACGGCCGACATGTTCCTCGGCGCCCGGAACTACGCCGAGACCCGAAGTGCCGGGGACGCACCCATTTTCGCCATCCTCTTGGACATGGTGGGCGACCAGGACCCGCGCTTCCCGATCGAAGGCTATTCTTCGCAGTACGCCCCGCAGGTCGCTCAACGTATCTGGAGCATCGCGGGTGACTTGGGATACGGGCGGTATTTCCCGATCGAGGTGGGGCAGCGTGTGAACGACGACCACGTATCGCTGAACGAAGCAGGTGTGCCCACAGTCGACATAATCGACTTCGATTACGGGCCGCAGAACAGCCTTTGGCACACGATCGACGACACTCCCGAGAACACGAGCGCCGCGACTCTGCGAATCGTGGGAGAGGTGGTGGCCGAAGTCGTGTACCGGAGTGGATGAAGGTGGCGGATCAATGAGCGAGACCAGGACCATCCGTGCGGCCGTAGTGCAGGCCGCTCCGCTTCTCTTCGACCTCGAGGGCACCGTGGCGAAGGCCTGCCGGCTCATTGCCGAGGCGGCCGAAGGAGGGACCGAGCTGGTGGTCTTCCCCGAGGCGTATGTAGGCGGCTACCCCTGGGGCCTGGCGTTCGGCACGGCCGTAGGCGGACGAAGCCCGGCGGGCCGGCGTACCTGGGAGCGCTACTGGAAGGCGGCGATCGACGTGCCCGGCCCCGAGACCGACCGCCTGGCCGAGGCTGCCAAGAAGGCCGGCGTTCACTTGGCCATCGGGGTCGTCGAACGCGACAGCACGTATAGCCGCGGGACGCTGTTCTGTACGTTGCTCTACATCGGGCCGGATGGCGACCTGCTGGGCAAGCACAGGAAGCTCAAGCCTACGGCGGCCGAGCGTTTGATATGGGGTGAGGGAGACGGCAGCACGCTTACGGTGATCGACACGCCGTTCGGCAGGCTTGGCGGGCTGATTTGCTGGGAGAACTACATGCCGATGGCTCGCATGGCGATGTATGGGAAGGGCGTGGATGTCTACCTGGCACCCACAGCGGACGCACGGGGGCGGTGGCAGAGCACTCTCCAGCACATCGCGCTCGAGGGTAGGTGCTTCGTGCTGGGTTGCAACCAGTACGTGACCCGGGACATGTATCCCGACGATCTCGAGATCGAAGACGAGCTGGAGGCTTGGCCGGAACTGCTCTGCCGTGGGGGAAGCGCGATCTATTCACCTACGGGTGACGTGTTGGCCGGACCGTTGTTCGACGAAGAGGGCATCCTGACTTCCGAGCTCGACATGGGTGAGGTTGTGCGGGGAAAATTCGACTTCGACGTGGTGGGCCACTACGCGCGGCCGGACGTGTTCCGACTCACCGTCGACGAGGCGCCCAAGCCGCCCGTGGAGTACCCTGCGGAGGGGTGATCACCAAGCCACGCCGGTCCCCTTGCCTTCGAACGGGATGGTGCACATCATCGCTCGTGGGGTGTAGCACATCCCGATCCTGCGGCGACTAGCGACCAAGTCGAGTCGCCGCTTTTCAGCTACCTACGCGACGCTCCGGCGCAGCGCAACCGAGCAGCCGATCCATGATTCAAACAAGCGCGTCCAACACCGAGCAGTACCTCGAGGAAGCCGACCTCTTCGGCGCCCACAACTACCACCCCCTGCCGGTCGTCATCGAGCGAGCCGAGGGGGTGTGGGTGTGGGACGTGGACGGGAACAAGTTCCTGGACATGTTGAGCGCGTATTCAGCGCTCAATCAGGGACACCGGCACCCGGTGATCCTCGCCGCTGCCCGCGACCAAATGGACAAGCTTACGCTCACGTCCCGCGCCTTCCACAACGACCAGATGGGCGCCTTCCTCAAGGAACTGTGCGAGGCCACGGGATACGAGAAGGCGCTCCCGATGAACACGGGTGCCGAGGCCGTCGAGACGTCGATCAAGATGGTCCGGAAATGGGGCTACAAGGTCAAGGGCGTAGCGGAGGGCCAGGCCGAGATCATCGTCTGTGAGAACAACTTCCACGGTCGCACTACCACCATCGTCGGGTTTTCGTCGGAGGATCAATATCGGGACGGGTTCGGTCCGTTCACTCCCGGGTTCCGGCTGATCCCGTATGGTGACATCGACGCCTTGCGCGCCGCGATCAACGAGAACACGGTCGGGTTCCTCGTCGAGCCGCTCCAGGGGGAAGGCGGGGTGGTCGTGCCGGTCGAAGGGTACCTACGCCAGGCTGCGGATGTGTGCCGGGAGAATCGCGTCGCGTTCATGGCCGATGAGATCCAGACCGGACTCGGGCGTACCGGCAAACTCTTTTGTTGCGAATGGGAAGACGTGCGGCCTGACGTGCTCACGGTCGGGAAGGCCCTGGGCGGCGGCGTCTACCCTGTTTCGGCGACCATCGCCGACTCCGAATTCATGGACGTGTTCACTCCCGGGGATCACGGCTCGACGTTCGGCGGTAACCCGTTGGGCGCCGCGATCGGACGGGCTTCCCTCCGCGTGATCCTGGACGAAAACCTTTCGGAACGCTCGAACGAACTCGGCGGCTGGTTCATGGACAGGTTACGGGCCATCGAGTCGCCCCACGTGGAAGAGGTGCGCGGTAGGGGCCTGATGATCGGCGTCGTGATCAAGGAGTCGTCTGGCACCGCACGGCCGTTCTGCGAAGCGCTCGAGCAGAGAGGCATCCTGGCCAAGGAAACCCACAGCCAGGTGATCCGCTTCGCTCCGCCCTTGGTGATCGGTAAGGATGTGCTCGAAGGTGCGCTGGAGGAGATCGGGGCGGTGCTGTCCGCCTGATACACGGCCGTCTCTGGCTCTCGCTCGGCCTGCTCACTGCCGCACTGAGCACGCTCGCGCTTTACTTGTGGGAGCCGTTTCCGCCGGGCATCTGGCACGACGACGGGGTCTATCTCTTGCTCGGGAGAGCTCTCGCCAACGGTGACGGATTGCGGTACGTAGGGGTTAGCGGTGCGCCGCTGGCCCCCAAGTTTCCACCCCTCTATCCGCTGACCCTCGCCTTCGTCTGGCGGCTCTTTCCCGACCTGCCGCGAGGAACGGCCGTCTTCGGCTTGATCAACGTGGCCGTGCTGATCGCGGGCGGTGTGCTGTTCGCCGCGTATCTCAGGCGGGCACTACGCTTTCCGCTTTCCGCGGCTGTGGGCGTTGCGGGCCTAGCGTGGCTCTCGGTGGACCTGTGGCGTGTGGCGATGGTCCCGCTCTCGGAGCCGCTCTTCATCGTGCTGCTGATCGTTTCGCTCTGGGTCGCCACCGGGCTGGAACAGAGACCCGGGTGGGGGCGGTTGCTGCTATTCCTCGCGGCCTTCGCACTGGTGTTCCACACGCGTACCATCGGGGTGGTGGTCGGCGCAGCGGTGCCGCTCGCGTTACTCACCAGGGGCCACCGCCGTGAGGCGGCGGCGGCGGCGATTGGAGCGATCGGTGTAGCGCTGCCCTGGGTGATCTGGTCGGGCGCCGCGGCCCGTGAGCTTCCGGAACCCATGCGTGATATCCTCGGCTCGTACATGGGATGGCTCACAGCCCAGGCCGTCGGATCACCGGTGAGCTTCGTGATGGGTCTACCCTCTGCGGCCTGGAGGCTGCTCGACCGTCTGGCGCGGGTCACCATCCCCCTGTCGACTCCCTCGCTGCGCATCGCGGCAGTCTTCGTTCTGG
>BTRA01000175.1:0-5425 GCA_036986155.1 Gemmatimonadota bacterium
CCTCTCGCTCGGCATCGCGGTCAACTCGATGCAGTTCTCCATCTTCAACTCGTTCATGCTGGAGCCCTTCCCCTACCACGACCAGGACGAGCTCCTTCTGATCTGGCAGACTCATCGCAGCCAGACCGAGAATGATGGCGTGTCTGCGGCGAACTTTCTCGACCTGAGGATGGCCACCACGACGTTCCGTTCGCTCGACGCATACTCGGTGGATCCCGCCAACCTCACGGGTGTGGATGAGCCGCTCCAGATCAACGTCGTGACCAGCACGCCGGGGCTCTTCCGGACTCTGGGCGTGCAGCCGTCCCTCGGCCGGGATTTCCGTGACGAAGAGGGTGTGGAGGGCGCGAACCGCGTGGCCATTCTTCACAACGATTTCTGGCAGGCGCGTTTCCTTGGCGATCCGGGTGTGTTGGGGAAGGTCGTCACGGTGGACGGCACCCAATACAGCGTAGTAGGCGTCATGCCGGAGGACTTCGACCTGATCCCCGCCAACGTCGAGCTATGGACTCCCTCCAACTTTGAAGACATGAGCGGCGAGAGGGATAGGAGGGCCCTCATCGTGATGGGACGTGTCGATCCCGGTGTCTCGCAGGATCAGGTCCAGGCCGAGATGTCATCGATCTTCGCGCGTCTGGAGGCCCAGTACCCAGAGGCCAACCAGGGCTATGGGATCAACGTCGACACGCTGGGCGATCTGTTTCCCGGTGAGGCCGACTCGGCCCTCATGTACATCCTCACTACGGTGACGATCCTGATTCTGCTGATCGCGTGCGCCAACGTCGCCAATCTGCTGTTGGCCAGGGCGGAGGGCAGGCAGAAGGAGGTCGCGGTACGAACGGCCCTGGGCGCCGGACGCCAGCGCTTGATCCGCCAGCTCCTGACCGAGAGCATCTTCATGGCGCTGGTGGCCGGGGTGCTGGGCACGGTCATGTCCATCAAGGCCGTCACTCTGCTTCAAAGTGTGATGCCGCCCGTGCTGCCCGACGCCTTTCTGCCCCGCCTCAAACCCGAGGTGCTGCTCGCCACGCTCGGCGTCTCCCTGCTCGCGGGGATCGCTTTCGGCCTGGCCCCCGCGCTCTATGCGGTAGGTGGCGACCTCAGGGACTCCCTGACAGACGGGAGCCGGGGCGGCACGGTCGGGGTGCGCCGCCGACGGCTAAGGAACGCGTTTGTGATCGGCGAGATTGCGGTCGCGCTGGCCATGCTGTCGGGAGCGGGCATGCTCACCGAGGCCTTCAACGAGATCGTGAACGCACCGCCCGGATACGCCCCGGAGCGCTTGCTCACTTTCCAGCTCTCGCTCCCCGACGAGAAGTATCCGGACGAGCGGGCCATGCTGGTGATGTACGAGGAAGTGCTTCGCAGACTCGAGAACGTGCCGGGCGTCGAGAGCGCCACCGCGATGGCCTCGCTTCCGAGGTCACGTGGAAATCCGAGCACCGCCTTCACCGTCGATGGACGGCCGGAGCCCGAGCCCAACGAGCAGCCGTCGGCGCTCTACCAGACCGTCAACCCCGAATACCTCGACAACCTGGGCGTCGAGCTCGTAGCCGGGCGTTTCCTGCTCGAGTCGGACCGGGTGGATGCGACAGGTGTGGCGGTCGTAACGCGCAGCTTCGTTTCGCGGTTCTTCGCCGATGAGGAGCCCATTGGGCACCGCATCACGGTGCGGGGTGAGTCTCGAGAGATCGTGGGCGTAGTTGGAGACGTGCTCCAGAGCCGCATGGTCTCAGACGACGGATTCGAAGAGCCAGACCCGTTGATCTTCCTGCCGTTGGCGCAGCAGACCCGGCGAACCATCGCCTTTGCAGTGCGGTCGGAGGCAGATGATCCGACGGCACTCTCAGCCGATGTGAGGGCTGCGGTCTGGTCTGTTGACCCAGATCAACCCATCGGGCTCCTCAGGACGATGGACGATCACGTCTGGGAGTCCCTGTCGGGACCCATCACCATCGCTCGTTTCCTGACCATCTTCGGCGTGATCGCCATGGCGCTGTCCGCGCTCGGAATCTACGGTGTCATCTCCCACTCGGTGAGCCAGCAGACGCGGGAGATCGGCATCCGCATGGCGCTGGGCGCCGAAAAGGCCGCCGTAGTCCGGCGGGTTACCGGCCAAGGTCTGACGCTCTCGGGGATCGGCATTCTCATCGGACTGCCGCTGGCTTGGGCCATGACCAAGGTGATCGCGAGTGCCCTGAACGGGGTCGCAGACTTGACCGCTGGGGCTTTCCCGCTCGTCCTGGCGAGTTTGGTGGCGGTTGCCGTGGTCGCAAGCTATTTGCCGGCTCGGCGGGCGGCGGGGATTCAGCCGGTGAGGGCACTTCAGTCGGAGTGATCCTCAACGAGTGAATCTTGCGGTCGGCGTTCCAGGTGGGTCAGGTTGCCCGATCCAGAGGGTCTCACTTGGAAGCGGATGATCGGATGCTCTCCGACCTCACAGCCATTTCCAAAGCCAGCGTGCCTGACGAGCGACGCCGACGAGGCTGTACGAAGTTGGCCCGCTGGGGAAAGGGAATCCCATGATACGCTGGTCGCTCATCGCCCTCGGTGGCCTCATCGCCGCGATCGCGGCGGTCTCGTTCATCGGGCTCGGGCTTCCGCAAAACCACAGCGTCACGCTATCCCGTGATCTGCCCGTTCCGGTAGCAGAGGTCTGGGAACGCCTCACGAACCTCGACGACTTTGCGCGCTGGCGCCCCGATGTGGACGATGTGGAACTGATCGAGCGCCCGTCCAACATGCTTCCTGCCTGGCGAGAACTGGGCGGCCGTGGCGTCCTTACGCTCGAGGCTACCGTTGCCGAGCCGCTCACCCGCCTCGTGTTCGAGATCATCGACGAGGGCCAGCCCTTCGGCGGCTCATGGACCTATCGGCTAGAGCCGATCGAATCGGGAACTCGGCTCACGATCACCGAGAACGGAGAGATCTACAACGCTTTCTTCCGATTCATTGCCAAGTATGTCTTGGGATATGAGGGGACCATCACCAAATACCTCGATGCGTTGGAGGCCGACTTCCAAGCTTCCCGAGCGCCATGAGCGCCGGTTACGTCGGGCTCAGTTTGGTCGACCCCCTCTGGGGCCGCTGAGCCACTTCAAACAATTCCTCCCAATCCGGAATCCAATGGGGTGACGGTCGAAAAGGACCCCTGAGTCCCGGAGCCCATGGAAGCCGCTCTCTTGCGAGAAACAAAAGCCGGCAGCGAGTCAGGGGTGCCGATCGAAGATCTGGTCCGGAACGCCCAGATGGGCGACGCGGAATCCTTCGAGGACGTGTACCGCGCGAGCGTGGGGCGGATATACGCCTTGTGCCTGAGGATGAGCGGTGACTCGACTGCGGCAGAGGAGCTCACACAGGACGTGTTCGTCCGGGCTTGGCAGAACCTTGGATCGTTCCGGGGTGAGAGCCGATTCACGACCTGGCTCCACCGATTGGCGGTCAATCTGGTACTTCAGGACCGGCGATCGAAGGGAAGACGGAGAGCCAGGGAAAAACCGGTGGCCGACCTGGACCGGTACGGTAGGCACGCGAGGCGCGCCATGCCGGGCACTCGGGTGGACCTGGAGCGGGCCATCGCCGGCTTGCCGCCGAAGGCGAGGAACGTCCTCGTTCTTCGAGACGTCCAGGGCTACAAATACGAAGAGATCGCAAAGCTCACGGGTGTGAGCCTGGGGACGATCAAGGCCCAAATCCACCGAGCGAGAGCGCTGGTGCGGGAGGCACTGGATCGATGAACGGTCACATCGACGAAGCAGGGATGAACGACTACCTGGACGGGTTCCTCGAGCCGGCGGAGCGCGCCGCTGTCGACAAGCACGTGAAGGAGTGCGAGCGCTGTGCGGGCGATCTGGCCGTGCTGTCGGATCTTGTGGCAGCCATCGGCGGGTTGCCGAAAGAGGCCGAGCCGAACAGGGATGTCTGGCCCGACGTGCGTGGCCGCATCGCCACGGCGGTCGAGGGCGGAAAGACCGTTCAGTTCCCGGGCACTCCCAGATGGGGACGCCGCGGGATCACGATGACCATGCGGCAGCTTGCAGCGGCGAGCATTGTGCTGGCATTCGTGTCCGGGGGCTCGGTCTGGCTAGCCATGTCGCGTACCCCCGCCGCTAGTCTCAGCACCCAGCCGGCTCTCGGCGGTCCTCTGCCGATGATGCAGGCTGCGACCTCCCAATACGAGCAGGCAGTAGCCAGCCTCGAGGAGATCCTCGAGCGTGAGAGGGATATTCTCGGGCCCGAGACGCTGGCGACGCTGGAAACCAGCCTGCAGAGCATCGAAGACGCCATCCAGGACGCCGAGGACGCGTTGGCCGAGGATCCCGACAGCGATCTCTTGCATCGACTCCTGATCAACCATCATCAGGCCAAGCTACGTGTGCTGCACCAGGCGGCAGCGGCCACCCGACTATGAGCCCATGTGCCCATACGAGAGAGATAGAGGCGAGTGATGAATAGCATCGTCATTGGAGCAGTGATCGCTCTGTCCATGGCG
Source organism: Gemmatimonadota bacterium (assembly GCA_036986155.1). Classification (GTDB taxonomy): domain Bacteria; phylum Gemmatimonadota; class Gemmatimonadetes; order Longimicrobiales; family Gaopeijiaceae; genus JACZXQ01. The sequence continues at coordinate 4,493 of BTRA01000175.1, forward strand.
CAGCAGACAGACACCACCGTCGCTGCGAACGGAGCGACCCTGCTCAACCTGGAAAACACAGGAGGGCAGATCACGGTCACCACGTGGGATCGCGATGAGGTCCGGATCCGCGCGGGGCATTCTTCGCGAACCTCCGTGAAGGTCAGGCGCCGGAGAGGGGCCATCACCATCGAAGCCGAGAGCCGGCGGGGTCCGACCACCATCGTAGACTATGAGATCACGGTGCCGCGCTCCATGGACTTGAGACTCGAGGGGATGTTCTCCGACATCACCGTAGAGGGAGCCGACGGGGATGTGTCGGCTGAAACCATGCGGGGCAACGTCACCATCCGCGGCGGTGATGGGCAGGTTCGGGCGTCGTCCACGACAGGCGCGGTGCGAATCGAAGATGCTCGCGGCGCCATCGAGGTGGAGACCGTCGCCGACGACATTCGGATCGTCGGCTCGTCGGGGACCATCGTCGCCGAATCAGTGGGGGGGTCGATCATCCTTGAAGACGTCGACGCGACCATCGTCGAGGCCGGCACCGTGGGCGGCAGGATCATATTCAACGGCGCCGTCCACGACGGCGGCGAGTATCTTTTCTCGACGCACGGCGGCACGATCCAGATCGCCATTCCTGGATCGTCCAACGTCAGCATCACCGCCGCCACCATTTACGGCAGCATTTCGTCCGACTTGCCGGGCGCCCCCCAGAGCTTCCGCCGGGGGGAGAGGGCGAGCTTCACCCTGGGGAACGGTAGCGCGACCCTCGAGGTCGAGACTTTCGGTGGCCGGATCCGCCTACGGCGCCTCGTAGCCTCCGGCGGTGGAGACGTGCGGTAGGCCGGCGGTCGCCGCCGAGTCGTCTTCTGCAACTAAACAACAGCGACTTCCGTCTATATCTTTACCGGGCGGATCCCGCCCTTCTGTTTCCCTCAGGGATGGAGTGCT
>BTRA01000176.1:0-5387 GCA_036986155.1 Gemmatimonadota bacterium
ATGCTTGCCCTCCCAGCCCACGCTGGCCCGCAACACGCGGTCCCCCGTCTCCGGATCGACGAGGAACACACCCACGAAGTCGTATCCGATGGCCGGATCCCGCAGACCGTCCACGACGCTCCGGCACACCTCGTGTTCGTCGTGGGCTGCTGCGATGCGCGTGCTCAACCGCAGAAGGGCGGCCATCCTGTGAACCTCCGGTGTGTCGGCGGCCGCCTCTGGCGAGTGTTGGGACTGCGTACTCACGAGTTGGCCTCGCTCGTTCGTCCGCCCAGGTCGTCCGTAACCGCGTGGCGGAGTCCGAGAAGGATCTCCTCGCGCAGGCTCGCTCCCTTCTCCAGGACCCGCTCTACTCCACCGTTGAGCCTCGCACGGTCATCGTCCGTCAAGTCCTTGGAGGTGATCACGACCACGGGGACATCCGCACCGTCCGGCCTTGCGCGAAGCGCCTCCAAGAAGCCGAAGCCATCCAACTCGGGCATCATCAGATCGAGCAGAATCAGGGATGGCGTCTCCTCGTCTACGCGCTCCAGGCCCACCCGTCCGTTCTCGGCCTCCACCACAGTGCAGCCGACGCCCTCGAGCGTGCGCCGCACGATGTCGCGAGTGCTCTCGTCGTCCTCGACGACGAGGACTCTCGTGCTCGCGTCCTCGGCGAACCGACCGACCACCTCGAGCAGGTGTTCCCGCTCGACCGGCTTCGTCAGGTAGCCCGACGCGCCGAGTGCCACACCTAGCGGCTTCTCATCGAGGATGGTCAACATGATGACGGGGATGTGTGCGAGCGTAGGATCGGCCTTGAGAGTGGTGAGCACCGACCAGCCGTCAGTCCCGGGCATCAGGACGTCGAGGGTGATGGCGACCGGCACGAGTTCCTTCGCCATCGCCAACCCGACCTCACCATCGGACGCCGTGGCGACCCGGTAGCCGTCCCGCTCGAGATGCCGACGCACCAGATCCCGGGCCGAGCCGTCGTCGTCGATCACGAGAACGAGTGGGCCGTCACCCTCACCGACCTCCGACTCGTACGCGCGGGCTTCCTCCACGCGCCGCGGGAGCCGGATCGTGAACGTCGATCCAACCCCTTCTTCACTCTCGACCTCGACGTCGCCTCCCATCATCCGGCAGAATTCCCGGGTGATGGTGAGCCCCAGACCCGTCCCGCCAAAGCGTTTTGAGGTGGATGCGTCGGCTTGCGTGAAGGCCCGAAAGAGCTTCGAAACCTGCTCCTCGCTCATCCCGATACCGCTGTCCGTCACCATGAACAGCATCGTGTCGCCGGACGACCCTTGCTCGACCGCCACTTCGATGGACAGGGTGCCCCTATCCGTGAACTTGCTGGCGTTCGAAAGCAAATTCAGGAGCGATTGGCGCATCCGTGTGAGATCGGCGTGCATCTCGCCAGCATCCCCACCGCAACGGACCTCGAGCGTGTTGCCGTTCTTTTCCACGAGCGGACGCACCGTGCTCGATACTTCCTCGAGGAGAGCGGCTACGTCGAATGTCTCGAGATACAGCTCCATCTTCCCGGCCTCGATCTTGGAGAGGTCGAGTACATCATTGATGAGCGCGAGAAGGTGTTTCCCGGCCGAGTGGATTTTCTCGAGGTCGGTGACGTATTCCGCGTTCCCGTCGTCCTGGGCCTCTTCGGTCAGCATCTCGCTGTAGCCGAGGATGGCGTTGAGCGGGGTCCTGAGTTCGTGGCTCATGTTCGCCAAGAACTGGGACTTGGTCTGGTTGGCGTGCTCGGCCTCCCTCCTCGCCGCCAGCAGCTCGGTGATGTCGTGGTAAAGCGCCATCATCCCGACCCACTCGCCCTCGACCTCCACGCGGACCGCCAAGATCTCCACGTCGACGAGGGCGCCGTCCTTGCGGCAGCGTCGGGCCATTCCGTGTGCCGGGCGCTCTCGAGCCTGGCGCGTGTATGCGATCGCCTCGGCCCGCATCTCCTCGGTCGTGATGAGCGTGTCGAGGTTCTTCCCCACGACCTCGTCGAGACTGTATGCAAAGAGCTTCTCGAACGCCGGGTTGGCGGAGACGATGTTCTCCTGCAGGTCCAGGGTCACGATTGCGACCGGGCTGTTCTCCATCACCGACTGGAGATACTGCCGCTGGCTCCGGGCTTCTTGGAAGAGCCGCGCGTTGTGGATCGCTATGGCCGCCTGCTGGCCGAAGAGATTCAGAAGCGCGATGTCCGCTTCGGAGAAGCGGGCGTCGGGATCCTCATGCCACACATTCATGGCTCCGACGGGCTTCTGCCCTATCAGCAGCGGCGCGACGACAACGGCCCGGGCCGCGATCCGAGCGTACTGGTCGGAGCGGCCTTTCCAGTTCTGGTAGTCGTCGATGATCAGCATCTCGCCGGATTTCGCCACGTACCCCATGGCGCCTTCGCCGTACGCCAGAGTGGCCCCGCGAGAATCCTCTTCCATCGCATAGTTGGAGACCACGGTCATCAGACCCGTCTCCTCGCGGTAGGTGGCCAGTTCACCCCCTACGGCCCCGAGGAGCGTGACCGCTCGGCCGAGAACCGAGTCGAGGAGATCGTTCGGATCGAGCTGTGACGAGAGGTCCGCGATCGTGTCCAGAAGTGCTTCCCGCTCGTCGGCACGGCGGCGCTCGGCCTCGAGAAGACGCATACGCGCGATGGCGATCCCCGCCTGGTTGGCAGCGGCCTGAAGGATCTCGAAGTCCTCCTCGGCGAATCCGTCCTCCTCCGTGCTCTCCACCGTAAGCACGCCGATGACATCGTCCCCCGACTTCAAGGGCACGTCCACCTGGGCGCCACTCCCGAATGTCACCACGTAGTGCGGTTCCTCCGCGACCCTCGGGCTGTAGTGGAGCTCGCCGTCCAGGATGGCCCGCTCGTTCAGGCCCTCGCCAGGCGCCAGGCGCCACTCCGGCTCGGCGTCCGTCCAACCGAACGAGTGCTGGAGCACCCGATCGCCGCTCTCCGGATCGATCAGGAACAGACCCAAGAGTTCGAAGCCGAGCGAATCGTCGTGGAGCCCCTCCACGACCTTGTGGCACACTTCGCTCTGATTGTGAGCCGAAGCGATCTCGTGGCTCAGTCGAATCAGAGCCGACTGCCGGCGAGCAAGCGAGCTACGCCCGTCGTCATCCGGGCTCTCAACGGTGGCCGGGGCATCCATGGGGGCTCCAGGCGGGAGACGGTAGGCCCCAACGCGACGGGGTTGGTAGGCCCTCAAAAGTGCTCCAATGTTCACGGGCGGGGCCGCACAGGCAAGAGAAGAGGGTGAGTCGGCGTCCCTACTTCTCACGAAACGCCACGACCGGGTCGACCCGCAGACGAGTCGAGACAAACAGGCTTCTGAAGGTTCGAGAGTGGGTCGATACTCGGACGGCCAACGCTCTCCCAGCTTCTCGACCATCTTTCCCGACATGGCGCGATTGCCGTTGTCGACCATGGGCCTGCCCGCGTCTCCACGGTAGGGGTCTCTTGCTGGTCTCACTGAGTGTTCCCCTTGGTTTTCGCAGAAGTAAGAGATATAGTATGATCATACCTACGATTCGCAGGGAGAATGCGATGCCGAGCTCGGATGAACGGGTCACGGTTACGCTGCCGCACGAACTCGTGGCTGACATTGATCGGCGTGAGCGGAACCGTAGTCGCTTCATACGCGAAGCGGTGCGCAGAGAGCTCGAGAGGCGTAAACGGGAAGCGCTCAGGGTGTCGTTGAGCCGACCCCATGAGGAGACGCCCGGAGTGGGGGGGTTCGGGCTCGAGGAATGGCTCGGCTCGGCGGTTGCGGAGGATGACCAGCTACTCGATCCGGACGCCGGCATCGATGTTCAGTGGACGCCTGAGTGCGGGTGGACCCGCACGGGTGAAGGGTGAGGCTCGAGCGGGGCACCATCGTTCTCGTTGGACTCGATCCTCCTCATCGACATGAGCAGAGAGGCGCCCGCCCAGGCGTGCTGGTCAGTGACCCCGAGGCATCGGGAGACCAGCGCTACCCCACGGTGTGCGTGATCCCAATCACCGGGACACCCGGCGAGGGCGCTCTCTACCCCAGGATCTCCGCCGGAGAGAGTGGATTGAGACGTGACGCCTACGCCCTCGTCGATCAGATCCGTGCGCTGGACAAGCGGCGGGTGACCAGGATCTTCGGGTCCGTGGATTCCCCCGACCTCGAGGCCATCGACGAGGGGCTGAGGCTGTTCTTGGGGCTCTAGAGGGTATTGTCAACTTGAGCCCCGCCGCGGCAGACTCCGTTGATGAAAACGAACCCCAACAACTATCACGGCTATCGGTTTCCTCCTGAGGTCATCAGTCACAGCGTGTGGCTGTACCATCGGTTCTGCCTGGGCCTCCGCGATGTCGAGGAACTCCTGGCGAAGCGTGGAGTCCTTGTCACCTACGAGACGATCAGGCAGTGGTGCGGGAAATTCGGACCCGAGTACGCGCGGAATCTCAAGCGCCGCCAGGGACGGCTAGGCGATATCTGGCACCTCGACGAAGTGTTCGTGAAGATTCGAGGTGAGCGTCACTATTTGTGGCGGGCCGTGGATCAGGACGGGGATGTGATCGACATCTTGGTCCAGCGATATCGTAACGCTCGGGCGGCGAAACGGTTCTTTCGCAAGCTGCTGAAGGGGCAAGGGAGCCCGCCGTGGCAGCTAGTTACGGACAAGCTGAAAAGCTACGGGGCCGCGCACCGAAGCGTCATGCCTTCTGTGAATCACACCACTGTACGCTACGAGAACAATCGAGCAGAGGTATCGCATCAGCCGACGCGACAGCGAGAGCGTCAGATGCGACGGTTCAAGTCAGTCGGGCAAGCACAGCGGTTTCTTCCGGTCCACGGGGTCATCCTGAATTTCTTCAGATTCTCTCGTCACCGGATGGGCTCGGAGAATTCTCGGTGGCTGCGGGCTCGCGCCTTCAAAAACTGGAGTGCGGCCACGGCCGCCTGAGCAAATCTGACGGATCCCCAGCTACGGCTCCACTCCGCACCAGATAACTTGGCAGTACGCGCCCGGTGGCCCGGAGCAGTCGGGCGGACGGACATCGGTCACGGCCTCATCGACTTCTGATGTCCAAGAATCCACGCGGATGGACTTTTCGCGGAGCACGGGAGTCGGGGTTTTTGTCGGTGAGTGTCCCGACCTGTTTCCCGACCTACCCTCCACCGGCCTTGGTGCATGGCTCCTGGTTGTAGGTTCATGGTGATGCGAAATCCCTGACCCTGGAGTGAGCACCCGTGAGGTATCCGAAGCGCAGCCAGTACAAGTACGCGAAGTTTCGATATCGGGTGCGGGATTGGGCGGAGTACGAGGCAGGTCTACAGAAGCGTGGCGACCTGACCGTCTGGCTTTCGGATGCCGCGCTCGAGGCCTGGCGTGCACCGGCGAGCGGGAAGCCC
>BTRA01000177.1:0-5357 GCA_036986155.1 Gemmatimonadota bacterium
GTCCACGATCGCCCGCCAGTTCTGCCCAAAGTCGTCGCTCACGTATACGTACGGCGCGAAATCATCGTTTCGGTGCCCGTCGAACGTGGCATAGACGGTGCCTTCGTCCGCGTGAGACGCCACGATCCTACTCACATACGTGCGCTCGGGCAGGCCCGGAAAGTTGTTCGTCAGGTCGGTCCACGTGATACCGCCGTCCCGCGTTACGTATACCTTGCCGTCGTCACTTCCCGTGTAGAGAACCTCGGGGTCGATCGGCGACTCGGCGAGCGCCTTGAGGTTGCCGTATGAGCGGATGCCGTCGTGCGGTGACATCATCGGCTCGTCACCCTTGACGCCCATGATCTCGAGTGTGGCACGGTCGATGGCGTGTGTCAGGTCGCCGCTTATCTCCCTCCAGGACTGCCCGAGATCCGTGCTCTTGAACAGGATGTTGCTGCCGAGGTAGATCGTGTTGGAGTCGTGCTGCGAGATCAGAACCGGTGTATCCCAGTTCCAGCGCAGCGTCTGCGGCGTTTCGCTGTCCTGCGGCCTCGCCACTGGGCGGATCCTGGCCCGCTCACCGGTCGCCAGGTCGACACGCGTGAGGTTCCCGCCCTGGGACTCTGCGAGCATGATCCTCGAATCGGTGGGGTGCATCACCGTAAAAAAACCGTCCCCGCCGCCAACGTTGTACCAGTCGCGCGTGCGAATGCCCTGATTGGACCACGTATCGCTCGGGGCGCACCACGAGCCGTTGTCTTGAAGACCACCGCACACGTGGTACGGGTCACGCATGTCCACGCCGATCTCGTAGAATTGAGCGACGGGGATATTACGGAGCTGGCGCCACGTCTCGCTCCGGTCCCAGCTCATTGAGACCCCACCGTCCCCAGCAAGGATCAAATGGTCGGAGTTGGCCGGGTCGATCCAGAGGGCGTGGTGGTCCGAGTGTACTCCACTCGCCGCGTCCGGTGTGAAATTCTTGCCGCCGTCCAGGGACTTGTAGAGTGCCGATCCTCCGGTGTAGATGCGGTCGGCGTCGTTCGGGTCGATGCGGATCTGGCTGTAGTACATCGGCCGGTTGTTCGTGGTACTTACCTGCTCCCACGTCTCCCCCCTGTCGGTGGACTTGTAAACTCCGCTCTGTTTCGCACCACCACCGCCGCCGCCTTGGCCGAAGCCGCCACCCCGGCCGCCGACCCGAGCGTCCGCCTCCACGATGGCGAACACCAGGTTGCCGTCGCCCCGGTAGAGGTCGAGTCCGATGCGCCCCATGTCTCCCTGGGGCAAGCCGTTGGTCAGCTCCGACCAGGAGGAGCCACCATTGGTGGTGCGGTAGATGCCGCTGCCCGGGCCTCCACCGTTGAAGCCCCATCCTGTGCGCTGCCGCTGGTACATGGCGGCGAAGAGTGTGTTCGGGTCATCGGGATCCATGACCAGGTCGATGGCCCCCGTGTATTCATCGACGAACAGAACCAACTCCCAGGTCTCGCCACCGTCGGTGGTCTTGTATATGCCCCGCTCGGGATTGGCGCCCCAGAGATGGCCGACCGCCGCCACGTACACGATGTCGGGGTTCCTTGGGTGGATCCGGATCCGCGAGATGTGGCGCGTCTCGGCGAGCCCCATGTGGCTCCAGGTACGCCCCGCGTCCATCGACTTGTAGACGCCGTTCCCCCACGGGGAACTCTGACGGTTTTGCGGCTCGCCGGTCCCCACCCAAACGATGTTCGGGTTCGAGGGCGAGAGGGTCACGTCACCCACCGAGGATGTCTCGGCGTTGTCGAAGATCGGCTCGAAGGTGGTGCCGTGGTTGACGGTCTTCCAGACTCCCCCCGAGGCGGTGCCCACGTAGAAGATCGAGGGATCGGACTCCACGACGGCGATGTCCGCAACCCGGCCGCCCATGATGGTCGGCCCGATGTTGCGCCACTCGAGATTCGCTACCGCCGCCTCAATGGGAGACCCGCCATCCTGGGCGTGGATCGCGGCCGGGAGGGTGATCACCCCAAGGAGCGAGAACACTACAAGGGCTATACTCGGCGGCGAGGGACGATGGAGAGTTCGTGACGGCATGAAACTACCTGGGTTCGGGGACCTCGTGATAGGAGTCGGGGGCGTAAGCTGCTGTGGCTCGGTGGTTTGGCGCAAGCTGTGGAACCGGGCTCCCGGCGAGCACCCCCGCGGGCCTGTCGGTCAACGCGGTCGCCGCTCGTCCAGGTGCCGGGGGCCAAGCCGGGCCGCCATCTCCAGTCCCCTGAACTTCTGCCGCCCATTCCACCCGATCACGCTTCGGTGTGCCCTTACCCAGATTCCTCCCTCACGGCCGGACCATCCATCACTGCATGCATTGCCTGGCCTCTTGGACCGGAAGGGCGGTTGGATCTCCCATCCGTCGATGCCCTGATCCCAGAGCTTGGGACCCACCCTCGGTAAGGACCCCGGGAGTCCGCATCCGGTGATAGCGATAACGGTGGATGCGACCGTCCCTCCAACAGGGGTGAGAATCATACGGCCCTCGGTGCGTCACTGATGGAGGAACGCTGCCCCGCCACTTCCCGCTCACGGGAGTGCCATCGAATGTGTCACGCTGCTGTCAGGGACAGTGGGACGCGAGTTGCGCTGAACGCCGCTCTCGTTCTGCTCAGTGCTTGGGCCATTGCCCCGGGCGCCCTAGCCGCACAACAGCTCACCATCCGGACCGACATCCCTTCGCAGGGCTTTCTGGCCCGCGACGCGGCCATCGAGCTCACGTTCAACCGGCCGCTCGATCCCGCCACCGAGTCGGTCGCGGTGTTCATCGGAGCGACCGACTTTACGGGACTCTTCGAGCCAACGCAGTCGGGCCTGCGCTATGTACCCGAGGTGGTGCCGCTGCCTTCGGGAAAAGGCGAACTGGTGGTCCACTTGATCGACGCTGCCGGCACGTGGAGCGAGGTCGCGAGAGTGGCCCTGCAGGTGGAGGGGATCTTCGGGTTTCAATCCCGCGACGTGACACCGCGAGTGGACCTGTCCTTCAAGGCCCAGCCAGCCGAAGGGCACGATCCGGAATCCAACGCACCACAGCGTGAAACGTTCACGGACATCGAAGGCAAGTTCGACCTCAAAATCGAGCAGGTCCATTCGGGCTTCACGCTGGGGCTGAACTCGCTGTTCCTGGGCTTCAACCACCAAGAGAAGGCGTTGCGATTCCGCGAGAAGGGAAAGGACGCCGCCAAGGTCGACCTTTCCAGCTACATGTTGAGCCTCACCTCGGAGAAGTTCGACGTCTCCGTGGGCCACCTGCGCACGGGCAACCAGCGTTACCTGATGAGCGGATTCAGCGCGCGTGGTGTCACGCTGAGCTTGGCGCCGAGCTCGCGGATCGACGCCCAGGTGGCCGTAACCAACGGAAGCAGCATCGTCGGCTGGGACAACTTCCTGGGCCTGAGCGACTCGGATCACCAGATGATCAACGCGATGGTGGGGCTCGAGGCATTCAAGACGGCCGGGGCCCTGCGCGTAGAGTTCTCCTATCTGGACGCCTCCAAGCTGCCCAGGAACAACTTCAACCAAGGCGCCGTCAACGACGCGGAGGAGAGCAACGGATACGGCTTCCGCGTTCAGGCCAAGGGCCTCGGCCGCCGTCTGAGGCTGGACGCCGGACTCACGCGGAGCACGTTCGACAACCCCGTAGATCAGACGCTGAACCAGGGGTTCGACATTGTCGAGGTAGAAGAGGAGACCAAGGACGCCCGCTACATGAACGCCAACATCGACCTGCTCAAGGGTCTCAAGCTGGGTGGCGGAAAGACGGCCAAGCTCTCGTTCGGGTACAAGCACGAGCGCGTCGATCCGCTCTTCAAGAGTGTCGGGGCCTCGGCCCGGGCCGACAACATCCAGAACCAGTATGACGTGCGGGCCGACATCGCGGGCGTCTCCATCCGGGCGAACCTCTCCGACGCCGAGGACAACCTGGACGAGATCGCCTCGATCCTGAAATCCAACACAGAACGGCGCGGCCTGAACGTCGGGGTGCCGCTGCCGACCATCTTCCGCACGGCGTCGGGCAAGGCGTGGCTGCCCACCCTGAATTACCGTGTGGACCGCACGCATCAATTCGGCGAGGAGCTGCCACAGGACGGTGGCTTCAGCGCCTCTCACGTGCCCGACCAGGTCAGCGTCAACCACACGGGGTCGGCCAAGTGGCGATGGAGCAAGGTGAACATCGGCTATCAGGTCAACCTCTCGAACCAGGACAACAGGCAGGAGGGTCGCGAAGACGCCGACCTGCGCAACCTCAAGAATGCGTTCTCGTTGGGCATAAACCCGATGCGGTCGCTCTCGCTCACGTTCGACCTGGGCTACGAGGAGGCCGACAACAAACAGCGCGACGAGATCAACAACACGCGTCGCTTCGGTACGCGCATCAACTGGAAGCCCATCAAACGCTCGACGCTCGCGATCCAGTTCTCGGACACCTTCAAGGACGACGAGGCCAAGACGCGCGAGCGCAGCGACACCAGGCTGGATCTGCGCTGGAGCGGGGCCATCCCCGGTACGACGCGGCAGAACGGCCAATACTACATCCGCTACGCACGCAACGTGTCGGAGAGCCTCGACACCGTTCGAGACAGGGACGAAAGACGGGAGCGATGGACGCTCAACACGGGATTCAGCTTCAGCTTCGGAGGGAGGTAGGATGATGACCTCGATCCGAACCACGGTCATCGGCGCGTTCGTCTTGGCCCTGCTCTCGGTGTCCCCGGCGCACGCACAGATCTCACGGAACCCGACGGGTGTCAACGTGAACGCCCAGGGGGCCACCACCGTGTTCCTCACGTTCGGCAACCTCGACGGCTACGTGGCCGACGAGGCCCTGTGGTGCGGCGAGCTGATCCCGGCCGCGCCGGACATCGGCAACATGTGCGATCCGTCGACGATCTTCGGGAGCCTGCCGCTCCGCTTCAACCTCTCGGCCACGAGCGGCCAGGACGGCTTCACCGACATCATGTCGATCCCGCCCTCGGTGGCGCGCCGGGCCTACCAGGCCGCGCTGGACGGCGCCGTGTCGTCGTTCTTCTACGTGCGCCGCTTCATCGACCCCACCGGCGTGGGGCCCGACCAGTACGTGACGGTCACCTGCCGGATGACGGGCGGCGGAGCGCGCGTGCCGTTCTCCTTGGTTGACGTCGAGGTGTCGTTCGCCGGCGACGAGGAGGTGCTGGTGATCGGAGCGGGCGAGGAGCCTCCCCCGCTGTCGGCCAAGATCATATACACCGGCACCGGCCGCTTGGTCGGCCGCTGGGAGGTGGTCCTTCCGAGCGAGGAGTCGCCCAAGGTCCAGGACCTCCTCACGGAGGCGACGCTACCGATCGAGCTCAGGGACAGGCAAA
>BTRA01000178.1:0-5264 GCA_036986155.1 Gemmatimonadota bacterium
TGCACGCGGGGAACGTGGAGGACTGGGAGGAAATGATCGACACGAACATCAAGGGGCTTCTCTATATGACGCGGGCGATCCTGCCCATGATGGTTGCCCGCAACTCCGGGCACGTGATCAACATCGGCAGTATCGCCGGTCACCAGGTGTACCCGGCCGGGAATGTCTACAACGCCACCAAGTTCGCCGTCCGAGCACTCAACGAGGGTATGAACGTCGATGTGGCCGGTACCAAGGTGAGGATCTCCAGCATCGACCCCGGATTGGTCGAGACCGAGTTCTCGGAAGTCCGCTTCCGCGGAGACACTGAGCGGGCAGCCACCGTCTACGAAGGCTACACGCCCCTGAGGGGCGAGGATGTGGCCGAGGCCGTGGTGTTCGTCGCGAACCGGCCCGAGCACGTGGACGTCTTGGACCTCGTGATCCTTCCGACCGATCAGCGCAGCGCCCACGTCGTGCACAAGGAACCGCAAGCCTAGTGCCTCACCGGTCCTCCGAGGGACTGATCGTTTTCGCCCTCTGGCTCTTGGTCTTCAGCGCCAGCAGTCAGATCATGATCATGTCGCCGATTCTCCCACAGATCGGCGCGGAACTCGACATCACCGACGCGGTTCTCGGCACGCTCGTATCGGCGTACTCCCTGATGGTAGGCGTCTTCGCCATCATGGCGGGACCTGTGTCCGACAAGATCGGGAGACGCCGGATTCTGCTCCTTGGAACCGCTGCCATGACCGTGGCCCTCACTCTCCACCACTTCATCACCGGGTACGTGTCGTTCCTGGTTTTGCGTGTGCTGGCGGGGATGGCGGGCGGAATCCTGAGCGGAGCCGCGGTTTCGTATGTGGGTGATTACTTCCCGTATGGACGGCGTGGATGGGCAACCGGCTGGGTCATGAGCGGCACGGCATTCGGCCAGATAGCAGGCATCCCGATCGGCATAGTGCTCGCCGGCGCATTCGGATTCAAGGCGCCGTTCTACCTGTTCGCCGTCACGATGGCGCTCACTTACATCTTGATCTGGGCGAAAGTCCCCCAGCCCGATGTGAAGCGAACGGAGGGCCGCCTGACCTTTAAGCGCGCCGTGGCCGGCTATGCGGATCTGCTGCGCCGAAAGGAGATCGCGGCGGCATGCTTCGCGTTCTTCACGATGTTCCTGGGAGTATCGTTCTACGTGGTGTACTTCCCGACTTGGCTGGAGCGCAGCATGGGTGCCACGGCCGGAGGGATCGCCATCTTGTTCATGGTGGGTGGCATAGCGAACGTGATCGCAGGTCCGCGAGCCGGAAAACTCTCGGACCGGATCGGGCGCAAGAGGATCGTTATCCTCTCCTGCGTGGGGCTTTCGATCACGATGCTGCTCACCACGGTACTCGTGCGCGAGTTCTGGATGGCTTTCCCGTTGTTCTTCGCCGTCATGATCCTGGTAGCGATGCGGATAAGCCCCTTCTCAGCGCTTCTTACCGCACTGGTGAGCGACGAGCGGAGGGGGTCCCTCCTCAGCCTGACGGTCGCGCTGGGACAGGTGGGCTTCGCGTTCGGCGGTGCCGTGGCCGGGCCGCTCTTCGCCAGGTACGGATACTGGAGCAACACGATCATCGCGGCCCTCTCTGTGCTCACGATGGGCATTATCGTGTGGCTGATGCTGCCCGAGCCAGAGTCACATCCGGCGATGGCGGCCGCAGACTGACTGCGACTGCTCCGCAGAGCGCCGAAACGCATACGGTGGACGCCAACTGGAGGTCCGGCAGAGTGACATCCGAACGTGCGCGACCATGGTTCCCATAATACAATTAGAACATCCGCAGACCGTCCGGACATGTGCAATCCGAGGAGGGTTCCTTCGACGTGGCTTCGTCACTTGATAAACTGAGGGTCCTGCTGGTCGAAGACACGATGGACGAGGCTCTCCTCGTCAAGACGTCCCTGTTGCAAGCCGGGGACTTTGAGATCGTGCTCGTGCAGGACGGCGATCAGGCGATCGAGGTCCTGGCAAAAGGTGAGTGGGCGCTGGCCCTTGTCGATCTGAATCTGCCTGGCCGGGACGGTATCGAGGTCATCAAGGAGGCGGTGAAACTACACCCGGACCTGCCCGTCATTGCGATGACCTCCTACACGGGTCAGGTCTATTTCGACCAGGCGTTTCGGGTGGGCGCCAAGTACGTGCTCAAGAAGCCGTTCGATAAGGACGAGATGCTCTCGAAGGTGGCGGAGTTCATCGACCTGGGCGTGAAGGGAGTGCCCACCGGTCCGGAGACCGTGGTCGCGGTTGGCGCCCGACCCGGAGACATCGAGATCGGATGCGCGGGAAGCCTACTCTACGAGGTGGAGTCGGGTCACGACGTGACGATCCTGGTGATCGCGGGAGGCTCGCTGGACGGGAGCGACTGTCTCAGCACCGCTGCCCAGAGGGCCGCGGACCAGATGGGCGCAAGACTCATGTTCGGTGACATCGGTGAGCCAAAGGGTATGAATATCCAAGGAGCTGCCAAGATTCTTGTCGCGCTGATCGAAGAGATGAACCCGTCCGTCCTCTACATGCCCTCCGAAAGCGACCGCGAGCAGAACCGCATCAACACGTTCCGCGTCTGCACGACGGCAGGAAGCGACATCGCCCAACTCCTCGCATATGAGGGACCCACCTCGAGCATGGAGTTCGAGCCGACCATGTTCCGGCCCGTGAGCTCATACCTGAAGGCCAAGATGGACGCGGTATCGGTCTATGAAAACTGTGACCTCAAGAACGTGAGTCGGGACTACGTGATGGCCGCGGCACGCTACTGGTCGCGCTTCGACGACGAGCCGCTCGTCGAGCCACTGGAGGATGTGAGCGCGCGCGGACTATGACCGGAGGCATTCGCCGAACTGCGGCCGCCGCTGCGGTGACGGCACTAATGGGACTCGGAAGCGTGCCGCCCCCCCCGGCGGCCGTACTAGGAATCGACGTGCTCGCCTACGACGTGGAACTCTCGCTGGAGCACTCCGAGTCATTCTTCCAGGGGCGCGTGTCGATTCGGCTGGCGCTCCAAGACCCACGGCCCGAGGAGTTACCGTTGGATCTGTCCGGCCTCGAGGTCGAGTCGGTCCGTATCGACGGTACCGACACACCATTTCGGCGAAATGGCGGCACGCTCTCGGTCGCCATCCCCCCCAGTGCCGAGGTGGGTGAGGAGTTGGTCGTCGAAGTTCTCTACGGCGGCTCGCCCATCGATGGGCTCATCCTCCGGAACAACGCCCGCGGTGTCCGCTCGGCGTTCGTGGACAACTGGCCCGATCGCGCCCGTCTCTGGCTTCCGTCCATCGATCACCCGTCCGACAAGGCCACCGTCGGCTTCACGGTACACGCCCCCTCCGCTTGGAGCGTCGTGGCGAATGGCCGCATGGTCGGCACCCCGAGCCCGACGGACTCCGAAGCGCTGGGAGGCGCTGGCGACCGCCGCACCTGGAGATGGGAGACCGGCGTGCCGGTCTCCACCTACAACATGGTGATCGGTGCGAGCGAGTTCGCCATACGCAGCGTGGGTACCGCAGCCTGTGGCCGGGCTCCGGCGACTGTGCGCGACGATGGGTGTGTGGACGTGTCCTACTGGGTCTACCCGGCCGACACATCGTTTGCTGAGGAACTTTTCGCCCGAGCACCGGAGATGGTCGATTTCTTCGCCGAACTGATAGGCCCCTTCCCGTTCGAGAAGTTGGCCAACGTACAGTCAGCCACGCGTTTTGGCGGCATGGAAAACGCCTCAGCCATCTTCTATTCGGAGGAGGCGATCGCTCGGGGCACCATGGCCGAAGGAACGGTGTCGCACGAGATCGCCCACCAGTGGTTCGGGGATTCGGTGACCGAGGCCGAGTGGTCCAATCTGTGGTTGTCCGAGGGATTCGCGACCTATTTCGGCGCGCTCTTCTTCGAATATGCGGACGGATCGGATGAGTTCCGCAGGCGGATGGAAGAAAGCCGCCGCACCTACGTCTCTTCGGACGATGTAGGCCAGCCGATCGTACGGGCCGAGAACAACCTCATGGACCTGCTCAACCGCAACAACTACCAGAAGGGCGCGTGGGTCCTACACATGCTTCGCAGCGTACTCGGGGACGAGGACTTCTTCGCGGGAATCCGCGAATATTTCGGTCGCCATGCGGGTGACGTGATCCTGACCGCCGATTTCCAGCGGGCCATGGAAGATGTCTCTGGTCAGGATCTGGAATGGTTCTTCAGGCAATGGGTGTATGAGCCTGGGTATCCACGCCTCGCGATCTCGACCGCCTGGATTCCCGGCACCGGCGAACTCGAGATCCGGATCCGCCAGGAACAGCCCCAGTCGTGGCCGACATTCCGCTTCGCCGCCGATGTGGAGTTCGAGTTGCCCGGCCGCCTCTTGAGAGCGTCCGTAGACGTGCGTGACAGGGATCAGACCGTGAGGATCACATTGCCCCAAGGCCCGACGGGCATCACCTTCGATCCCGACGGGTGGATCCTCAAGGAAATCATCGGCGACGGCTGATGGCTCCGAACGGGCCACCCATGGCCCGCGCCAACGCGAGTCGGTTACAATACTTCCGCTCCCATAGCTGCCTGAACGCGCCCAACGGAGGTATGTTTGGCTGCTTCTCCGAGGTTGGAATTCGAGAGGGACATCCTCGAGATTCAAGGCCAGATCCAGAAGTTGGTGGAGATGGCCGAAGAGAGTGGTTTCGACGTGACTGAACAACTCGAAGACCTACGCACGAAGCTCGATACGCTGAAGGAAGACACCTACCAGAACCTGACTCCCATTGAGCAGGTGCAGGTGGCGCGCCATCCGCGGCGACCCTACACCCTCGACCAGATCGAGCGTGTCTTTACGGATTGGATCGAGCTTCACGGCGACCGAGCCTTCCGCGACGACGAGGCCATCGTGGCCGGGTGGGCCCGCCTCGACGGCCGATCGGTCATGGTGATCGGCCACCAAAAGGGACGCGACATCAAGGAGAACCTTCGCCGTAATTTCGGTATGGCCCATCCCGAGGGTTATCGAAAGGCCCTCCGCTTCATGCGTCAAGCGGAGAAGTTCGGACGCCCCGTGATCACGCTCATCGACACTCCGGGTGCCTACCCGGGCCTGGGCTCCGAGGAGCGAGGCATAAGCGAGGCGATCGCATTCAACCTCCGCGAGATGGCCCGCTTGCGTGTGCCGCTTATCTCGGTCGTCATCGGCGAGGGCGGCCCAGGGGGCGGCCTGGGCCTTGGTGTCACCCACCGCCTCTCCATGCTGGACCACCCGAAGCTC
>BTRA01000179.1:0-5213 GCA_036986155.1 Gemmatimonadota bacterium
CAGCCGTGTTCTCTTCCTCTCTGGGACCCCCCTCCGAAAAGATGGTCCCCTCCTCCATGCGCTCCTCTATCTCTTTTTTCCTGCCGCCCCCCTTCCTTGAAACTCTCCCCGTGGAATCGGCTCCAAGCCTCCCTCCCTCCTCGAAGCGGCCGATCTCGGAATCCAGCGAGAACGAGAACGACTCCATGACCAGGGCCGGGCTGAGATGGACCTTGGACCGAGCGACGGCCGATCCGGTCTGGCCGAGGGCGGGCAGGTCGATGAACATCATGTCCTCGAGCTCGAATCCACCCTCGGGGACGGTATCCAAGCGCGATGTCGCCTGTCCGACCGTGCGGTCACCCATCTTTAGCGTATAGAAGCTCACTCCGGGAGCGAGGGCCATGGCAGCCGTGGTGAGGCGCGTGAGCTCCGGCTGATAGTACTCGCGGCGCACATTCCAACCCAGCATGGTAAACCATGTGAGAATGATCCCCAGCCCGATGAGTCTTCTTTTCATCTCTCCCCCTCAAGTCCCCGAATCAGCATCCGAGCCCTCGGAAGGCTGTTGCCCATCGATTTCGACAGCAGCCTCGAACGCGGCCCTCTCATACTCGTTCGTCACAACGACAGTCGCCTCGCGAAGCGACTCGCCCGAACCCATAAAGGCCTTGAGCACCGGCAGGATCACGCGTGCCGACGCCTCGGCATCGAGGCACCCCGCGCCCGTACCGAGGGCGGGGATCGCGACGCTCTCCACTCCCCAAGCACATGCCTGCCGGAGTCCATTGGTCAAGGCTTTTCGTACACCCGATTCCGTCACGGGCTCCTCCACCGACTCAATCACGAGGTGGATAATGAAGTCCACCGCCAGGTCTCCAGCCGGTGTAACCACCGCACCACCAACCGGGAAATCGCCCATTTGCTCGAGGCGCTCGATGATGGCCTCGCCCGCGCCCAGGCCCACACTTCGCCCACCGGGCGTCAGTGGTTTGAGATCCCACCGAACGGCCCGAAACACGGCCTGGGCGAGCACGGTATCCAGCTCTGCAAGCCGAACGGAGATCATCGGCGTCCCAAGTTGCGGGCCCTCTTGTACATGAGAGCGGCATGGTCCGGATCACTTCGTTTGTCATGGATCATGCCAAGCGTCTGGTAGACCTTCGGGTTGTCAGGATCCAACCGCCTGGCCCTCTCCAGCGCGGCCAGAGCATCATCGATCCTCCCGAGGCGATTGAGCGCCTCGCCCCTGTGGAGGTGGGCGGGCCCATGGTCTTCCCGACGGTCACAGACCCAACGGAGGGTTGCCTCAGCCTCGTCATAAAGCCCCCGCCTGAACTGGAGGATTCCCATTCCGGCCCGGCTGGCCACATCGTCGGGGCTTATTCGATGCGCCCGTGCGAGCGCCGCGTCGGCACCGTGCCGATCCGCCTTTCGACGGGAATCGCCCTTCCGGCCGCCTCGCGCACCCGACTTGTTGCGCTTAGACACCCTGTCTCTCCGCTCCCACCTCGGAGCGCACCCAGTCCAGGTAAGGGCCGTACCCCTCCACAGCCGGCAAGGCGAGCACCTCGGGAACGTCGTACGGATGGAGCGACGCCGCCCGCTCGACCAGAGCGCCAACGACGGAGTCGGTCGTCTTCAGTACCAGGAGAACCTCGGACTGGTCCTGCACTTCACCGTCCCAGTGGAAGATCGACGTGAGCCCGGGCACGATGTTGACGCAAGCGGCGAGCTTCTCCTCGACGAGCCTGCGGCCGAGCTCACGCGCCACATCCAAGTCGGGTGCGGTCAACAGGACGACGCGAACTTCATCCGTCATCCCGTCACCCGATGAAGGTCGTTTGGTCGTAGGACTCTTCGTCGTAGAACGAATCGATGAGGTCCTGGTAGAGCGCGGACACCGCCCGCCGCTTGACCTTCTCGGTGGGGGTGAGCGTTCCGTCCTCTATGGTGAACGGCTTCTCCAGGAGTCCGATTTTCTTGGGGGTCTCGTACCGGGCGAGCCCGCGCAGTGAACCGAACACCTGGGTCTCCATGAACTCCTGCACGTCGCGATTGGATAGAAGGCTCCGCATGTCCTCGAATCGGATGCCCGCCTTCTTAGCCCAAGAACCGAGGTTCGGGAAGCTCGGCACGACGAGCACGGAGCAAAAGTTCCTACGGTCGCCGAGCATCACCACCTGTTCGATGTAATCGTTGGTCTTGAGACGGTTCTCTATGGGCTGGGGAGCCACATTCTTTCCGCCAGCGGTTACGATAATGTCCTTCTTGCGATCCGTGATCTTGAGCCGGCCCTTTTCGTCGACCTCCCCGATATCGCCCGTGTGGAACCAACCGTCTTCGTCGATCGCTTCGGCTGTGGCTTCGGGCCGCTCGTAGTACCCCTTCATAACCTGCGGTCCGCGCACGAGGATCTCGCCGTCTTCGGCAATACGTACCTCGGTCCCGGGAACCGGTGGCCCCACCGTGCCGATCTTGAAGGCATCGATGGTGTTCACATTGGTCACGGGGCTCGTCTCCGTGAGACCGTACCCCTCCAAGATCGGAAGCCCCACCGAGTAGAAGAAGCGACTCAACTCGGGCGCGAGCGGTGCCCCCCCGCTTATGAAGTACCTGATCCGCCCCCCCACCGCCGCACGGATTCGGCGGAAGACGACCATGTCCGCCAGCCGGTAGCGTAGCCTCAGGAGCATGCCCGGGTCTCTCCCGGCGAGCACCTCGTCGGCCCATGCGCCACCCACCCCGCGAGCCCATTCGATCACCCTCTTGGTGAGGCCCTCCGCCTCCATAATCCCGTTGTAGATCTTCTCGTAAAGGCGGGGTACCGAAACGGCCACTGTAGGGCGTACGACCTTGAAGTCGTCGGCCACCGTGCGCATGGAGTGGGCATACGTGATCGTCACGCCTGAGGAAAAGAACAGGTAGTCCACCATGCGCTGGAAGACGTGCGAAAGGGGGAGAAAGCTCATGGTCGAGTCGTCCTCCCTCAGTGGAAGGTGCGTCGAGGACGCCTGCACATTCGACCACAGGTTGTTGTGCGTGAGCATCACTCCCTTGGGATTCCCCGTCGTACCGGACGTGTAGAGGATCGTCGCTACTTGATCGGGCTCAGCCTCCAACGCAGCCGCGCGAAACGCATCGGCCGTCACTCCCTCCATGGCTTCCTTTCCCCGAGCAATGAAATCCGTCCATGAGATCACACCCTCGGGCAGGTCGGGCGGTGCGTCGAACACGACGATGTGCGGGGAGCCATCAACCTGGGAGCAGGCGGTGACTGCCTTCTCCATCTGGTCGGCCGAAGAAACGAAGACGGCCGAAACGCCGGAGTTGTCGAGGATGTAGGCCACCTGGGGCACTGTGAGGGTTGCGTAGATCGGCACATCCCACACTCCTGCGCAGATGCACCCGTAGTCCACCACGGCCCACTCCGGGCGGTTCTCCGACAGGATCGCGGCGCGGTCGCCCCGCTCGAGCCCGAGCGAGCGCAAACCGCCCGCCACGGCCCGCACCTGCGCGAGCATCTCGCCGCACGTGATCTCAAGGAGTTTCGGGCTATCGTCCGGAAAATACCGAAAAGCCACTTGCCCGACTCTCGTCTCGACCCTGGCGAAGAAGAGTTGTGCTAGCGTTCCCGGCGTGAGATTGGCCGCATCAGACGTGTGATCGAGCGTCGCCATGTGTGTGTCTCCGCAGGCGTTCGAACGCCTCGCAGTCGGTCAGGCCTGCTCGACCCGAATATCGATTTCGACGTCCTGCCGTAATGTGTGCATCACGCTGCAGTAGGTCTCCCGGGACAACGCCACGGCCCGCTCGACCTTGGCGGCGTGTTCGGGGCCCGGACCGGAGAGACCGAATACCATCTCGATTCGTGTGTAGCGACGCGGGGGCTCGTCCGCTCGCTCGCCCCCCACCGTGACCTCCAGCCTGTCTAGCGGGACTCTGGACTTTTCCAGGATAGTCCGGATATCGGCCATCATGCACCCGGCTAGGGCTAGGAGCAGCGTGTCCATGGGAGAAGGACCCCGACCGCTGTTTCCGTCGATGGTGATCGGGCCACCCGACGCGCCGCTCCCCTCGAACACGAGGTCCTCACCGGACCACCGTAGCGTGATGTGTTTGAGATCGGACACTCTAGAGGCCTGTCTCGGAGGGGGGGCGAGCCACTTTGCGCGTGCCCGTACAGCCCACTAGAAGAGATCATCCTGAGTGGGGAGGTCGGCCGGAGAGGGCATCGCTTCGGCGGCGCCGTCTCCGCCTTCGCCCGTCAAACCCGCCAGCGTCTCACGCGCATGAGACACATACTCGCCAGCGTCGGCATCGGACGGGGCGTTCTCGAGGAACGCCCTGAGGTGCGGGATGGCGTCTTCCGCCTGCCCACCGCGGGCGAGCAAGAATGCCAAACCATAATGCGCGCCGGCAGCTTGTGGGTTCTTCTGAAGCACGTGCCGGTAGGTCTTAACCGCCTCCTCGGTCATCCCGATGCGGGTGTAGGCCATGGCAATCTGCTGCAGCACTACGCCGTCACCGGGCGCCTCCTTGAGGGCGAGGCGGAAGGAGGTGAGGGCCTCGTGCGACTTGCCGGCCTTCATCAGGGCGAGACCCTCCCCGTAATAGTCGACCCGTCCGGAGTCCGCAGAACCACCAAAGAGCTTGTTCCACCACGCCATGGAGAGGACGCCCGGCTAGGGAGAATCATGAGCGCTCCGGGCGCAAACCAAGCTCTCGAAACGCTTTGGGAATCACGGAAAGCTAGGATCGTGGAATAGCGGACGCAACGCCACCGTCTGCCTGAGTTTCACACTCAGGGGCGCCGAGCCACCAATGTCCCACCTTCGTCCAACACGAGCTCGAGGTCCAACCGGCCCAACTCTTCCACCGTTCCGGTAGGCGCGTTCAACGCCACGAGCCGGCTACCCCGGGCCAGGATTCGAGCAGCTTCACCGAGGCGTGGATGATCGTCTGAAGCGAGCATGGCCACACCCCGCATGACGCCTGATCGGAACGGGAGCCTCGGTCCGGCGGCGAATCGGCTAACGCCCGGCTGCTCAGGTACCTCGCGAAGCCCGCCATCCACACAGACCATCTCGATCCCGGGAATCAAGGCGGCCAGGTCGGGGCCGTGGCTGGCGAGCCTACCCAGTAACGCGACCTCTCCCGGCCCTTTGGGCACCCCGATCAGGGCGCCGAGAGTAACCGCGTCACAAAGAGGGGACTCCACGAGGCCGCACAGG
>BTRA01000180.1:0-5142 GCA_036986155.1 Gemmatimonadota bacterium
CAGGTCTTCTTCGGAGCGATGGAGGTCGTGTTGCCGGTCACTCTCACGGGAATGGTCGCGGGCATGTCGATCGGCTTTTTCGCCGCCGGGGCGCATGTGAGCTTGACGTGGGGTGCCTCTGCCGGCGCTTTGCTCGGGCTCGGCGTCATGGTCTCGAGCTACGCCCTGAACGCTCACCTCACCCGCCGGCCACGCCATGGATGAGGCCACCAGGCGGCGGACGATCGCCAAGTGGGACGCTGCTTCGGCGACGCTCGACTTCATGGCCGGGCGGGGGCCGGAGGAGCGCTGGGCGCCGTACAAGCGAGAGTTGTTCTCGGCGATGCGCGGGAAGATCCTGTTCTTGGCGGTGGGTACCGGTCTCGACATTCGGTTTTTTCCGCAGGATCAGGACATCGTGGGGATCGACATCAGTCCGAAGATGCTCGAGCGGGCCCGCATGAGGGCGGAGGCCTACCCGGGACGGTTGGAGCTCCGCGAGATGGACGTGCACGACATGCCGTTCGAGGACGGAAGCTTCGATCAGGTCTACACGTCGTGCACATTCTGTTCGGTCCCCGACCCGGTGGCAGGCCTCGTCCAACTTCGGCGGGTCCTAGTGCCGGGAGGTGAGTTGCGCATGTTCGAGCACACGGGGAGCCGATGGTTTCCCTTCAACGTCATGCTGAACGCGATGACGCCACTCGCGAGGCGGTTCGGCCCCGACCTGAACCGCACCACGGTTCTGAACGTCGAGCGCGCCGGGTTCTCGATTATCGAGGTGCGAAACCTCTACCTCGACATCGTGAAGACCATCACGGCGCGAGCACCCGCCTAGGCCCCCAGCCTCATAGGATCTCGAGGAGTTCCATCTCGAAGATCAACACTGTGTTGGGTCCGATCGGGCCTCCTCCCGTTTCTCCGTATGCGAGAGCGCTCGGTATGAAGAAGCGGTAGTTGCTTCCTACGTTCATGAGCATGA
The DNA here is from genome assembly GCA_036986155.1 of Gemmatimonadota bacterium. Taxonomy (GTDB): domain Bacteria; phylum Gemmatimonadota; class Gemmatimonadetes; order Longimicrobiales; family Gaopeijiaceae; genus JACZXQ01. Next base: position 962 of record BTRA01000180.1, read on the forward strand.
GGGCCTCGGTGAACCCTGCGATTACGCCGGTGACGGCGAACGTGGCCGGTTGGCCACGCTGATACGAACTGTCGAACTCGGTCCCGTCGATCAGCGTGCCTTTGTAATGGACGCTGACCTGGTCCTCCACGGTCGGGCGTGCGCCTTCACCCTCGGTGATGATCTCGTACTGTAGCCCACTGTCCAGCGTGACTACGCCTTCCCTTTGTGCATTCTCCACCAGAAATGCCGTGCCCTCTTCGAGGTTCTTTGCAGCGGTCTCGGCCGTTAGACGGGCCTGCTCTGCCTGGACCAGCGCCCCGACCCGAGCCCTGGCTTCCTGAAGTACGCTGTCGTCGAGGCGGGAATCCAGCTTCGCCAATCCATCCTCCATGCCGGCCAGGAGAGCGGACATCTCGAGATGGCTCTTCCAGGCGCTGAGCTGGAGGGCGATCTGGTGCCCGAAGGCGTAGCTGATGATCTCGTCGTCGGACTCCAGGGAGGCGTTTGCGGCGTTCGGGCCGGAGCCCTGGCAGCCTGCGAGAGCCAGCCCCGCAATCAGTGCAGTCGAGCGATAGCGGATGCGCATGTCGTGGTCCTAGAGAAAGTATGAGTCGATGTCGCTGCGTGACCGCTCGCCCCTGGAGCGGCGGCAGGGTAGCACGGCCGCCACTGTCTACCTCACGCAGCTGAAGAAGTTCTCGGTGCCGGGGAACCGAGACCACGCGAGCCGAGGCGCGTCGCACGCACCACGCCCGATGACCTCCCACAGCGCGTCTATAGATCGGGGAGCAGGTCCTCGATCCGATCCACGAATTCCCGGATCTTGAATCCTGCAGCCGGGTCCTTCAACGAGGCTATTCTGTGGGTCTGTTCGAGGATGAGGTAGGCCTCGGCCAGCTCCTCGCCGGAGAGTTCGGCCACACGATTACTCGCCATAACCCTTTCCTCGAGATTCCCCAGGGCGAACAGGGTGGCGTCGCCCGCCCAGTGATCGGGCGCAAAGCGAGCGGTGTTCCTCACGTCCATGAAGGGAGCGAACGACTCAGCCGGCCTGGCCACCAAGGTGCGAAGCGTCATGAAGGTGGCGTGTCGCGCCAGGCCCGCGGCGTTCAGCCCGCTACTCAGGTAGATCGTGGCGTGGTTTTGCGGCTCGAAGATCCAGCCTGTCCACATCCAGTCGACCCAGTTTTCCAGCCCGTTGGCGGGTGATTCGTGCCCTTGCACGATCGAGCGGCGCACCGTCTGCCCGACATCCCAAAACGCGTCGTGGACCGTGCGGTGGAGGCCACCCTCACGACCCGCCCGCAGCATGTGTTGAGCGCCCAAGCTCGCGATCCAACGCTGCACCTGGAAGCACTCCTCGTAGTCCACGGGACGGGCGTCGTCGAACGTGCAGGGCGCCGCAGGATTCTGAGGGTGCCTTACCGAGTCCCGGAGCCGGTTCACGGCGGCCACCAAGCGGTGGTCCGTCGGGAGTTCGTGATAAGCTTCGATCGCCGTCCCCGTGCCACCAAACGCAAAGATGCCTTCGGCCGGTGGCAGGTCCGGCATCCAGTCCACGTTGTCCTCCTCGACGGACCACATCGGCAGGTCGAGGGCCACGAGCACCGTCCTGGGATCGATCGCCAGAAGTTCCTCTGAGGTCAGATCCGCCGGCCAGGCGTCCACTCCGAAGAGCTGGTCGGCGAAGACCCGATCGTCGGCGAGGACGCGACCCCCCGGCTGGAACAGCCGCGTGCGCCGGGACATCGTCTCGGCCCCGAGGCTGCGAATGTACGCCACGATGTCCAGCGCATCGGATAGCGCCACGTGCCCCAACGCTCGGCGGACGATCGTCGAGTCCGGGAAGCTGAAAAAGGCCAGGTCGAAGCCGTCTCCAGACGCGTGACACGACGCACATTCCAGCCTGAAGGTCGCCAAGCCCAGGACGGGGTCCGCGTCCTCCAATGAGAGATCTGACGTGGGTGAGCCGTTGTCGCACCCCGTCAGCACGAGGGCGATAGGAAGCGAAAGCCCGAGGGCCCGTAGCATCAAATGGCGGATCATGTGGAGGTCTCCTTCGAATGCGGCCTACCTTCCAATCTGCCACCGCCGTGGTCGGCGCGCGACACATTCCTGTGAGGCCGCAGCCAGCGTCCCCGAGCTAGGCCTTCTTGCAGCGGGCCACGAAAGTGCCCACCGTCTCCGACGCGACGCACTCTCCAATCAGGTCGAGCGGGAGGTCGTCGAGTCGCTTGAACCGTACGCATGACTTCCCCACGTCGAGAGGCTTGCCCGTGGCTCGATAAGCCCCCTCGAACGACTTCCGCGCCTGCTCGCTCGCGTAGATCCCAATGAGGTATACGACCATGTAGTGCTTTTGGGAGGCCAGGGCCAAGTACATGAGCGGCTTACCGTTGTAGGTGTCAGGGTAGGTCTCGAGCGGGACCTGATAGGTGATCATGCCCCAGTTCATGGTCTCCTCAAAGCCACTGGGCAGGTTGGTGAGGATGGCCTCCCGGACCGTTCGAATCGCCTCGGCGCGCTCGTCGGGCAGCTCGGCGATGTACTCCTCCACCGTCGTGGCGTTGGATCGCATGTGCCCTCCCAGAGCGTTGAGGTTGGGGAAGCTAGTGGGTCAGTGCCTCGTGGCCTCGCGGCGGCGCGCGAGTTCCTCGTCGAACTCGATGAGGTCGTACGCCTCCTCGTAGTCGACCCGCCCGGGTGCCTCGATCAGGCCGGCGAGTTCGCGGTCGAAGCCCTCGAGTTCCCTGCGGCCAGCCTCTTCCTGCGTGTCGGCGCTCGAGTACACGATGTCGCCCACCTTGCGCTCGTCGAGCTTGAGTGCCTCGCGGAGGTCGCGCCCGGCCACGAATTGGCGGAGTACGGAGGGGAAGCGGAACTCGAGCGTGCCGTCCGCCGCAGGGGCTACGTCCGCGTCGAATTCGGCCGCCAATTCATGCAGGACGTCCGTGACCTGCGCGGGGGTAATCGATGCCTCGAGGGATTGCTCTACCTTTGGCGCCAGCGCTTCGGCCGTGACGAAGTCATCCGTAAGGGCCGCCTCGTAGACGAACCCCAGTACGACCTTGCGTAGGTTGCGGTGGGCCCGGCGCCTGTTCTCGCGGCTCACATTCATCCAGCGTAGCAACGGCACCGAAAAGAAAAGCACGCTGAAGATCACCGGAACGTACACGAGCGCCCAGTAGGCGGCCGTCCCGCCGATCTGTAACTGGGGGAAGATGAAGAGCGGGGCCGTGGCTGCCGCGGCCAGGGTGAACGCGTTCATGCTCGCGACACCCGCGTTCGCTCCGGCCGAGTTTCCCGTCACGAGTTGCGGTGACTCCAGCCGACGCCACGCAGGGTTCGGTGGCCGCACCTTGATCTTGCCCTTCGCACTCACCATGAGCTCGGGAAACGAATAGACGAGTTCTCCCTTTGGTGAGGCCTGTGCTTCTCCGGAATAGGCGCCGGTCAGCCGACCCATCTCCTCTTCCGCCTCCGGCACCGGCAGGCCGGTATGTTGAACCAACTCGGCCGTGGTGATGACGCCTCGTCGGGCGCGGATCAGGCGGACGGTGCTGCGATCCAACTGTTCTCTTGAAGGGTTGGGCACGTCGGGTCCGAAGACGAAGGCGAACACCTTCTTATAGAAGGGCACCCGGTTTTCCTTGCCCCGGGAGATCTCCCACCGGTGTCCGTAATAAGGCCGCCCGAGACGCCACCGCGGCGTCCAGAAGAAGTACCAGATCCAGAACGAGGGGATGGGCATGCGGCCACCGCGTCGCCGTGGGAGACGGCTCCTACCGCCTCCGCCCCGCGAGGCTGCCAACAACGCCGCGATGGCCAAGGCCACGAATACCAGGAAGTAGCCGACGAGCATGATCACGATCCAGGCCTTGAAGCCTTGGGTGAACATCTTCCAACCAGCGTGCTTCATGCGGTCCCAGAAGGGTTGGCGGTCCCGGCGGAGCAGCTTCTTGTCGAAGCGGTAGACCACGTCACCCGACTCACCAACCTCCAGGTGGCCACGGCGGGCCTCGAGAAGGTCGTTCAGCGCCTCTCTCGCCGCCTCTATGGGCAGGCCGGTTTCCGAGGCGATATCACCCAGGGTTGCGGAGCCGCCACCGGCGCGGAGCGCGTCGAGCACGCGCACCGCCTCCAGGGAATCACTGTTCATTAGTGCCGCTACGTCCGTCACGCGTTTTCCTCCCTGATCG
>BTRA01000181.1:0-5006 GCA_036986155.1 Gemmatimonadota bacterium
CATGAAAGCGTCCAGCCGGGTTCTGATGTTGGTCCCCTGTTGTCCGTCGTACGCCACGTCGAGCCACGGAATCCCGTTCATTCGCTCTCGCAGCTTGGGCGCCATGGTCGCCACGACGATGCCGGGCATGCACCCGAGAGGTAGGACGTTCACGAGGCCGCTCACTCCGTGACCGGCCATGTCCATCATTCGCCCCATGGTCAGAACCGCCTCTGTGCCCAGGGCGGGTTCGTAGCAAGCCTCGAGAGCCTCGATCACCTTCGCTACCGCCGTGTCCGGAGGGTGTCGCAGCGCCGGCTCCAGCGCCCTGAACAGTCGGTGCTCCACGCGGTTTTCATACCGCTCGGAAATGAGCGCTCTGACGAACTCGGCGGGCCGGCCGAGGCGCCGGGCCAGGTCTTTTCGCCACCAGTTCGTGTACAACAACCAGTCCATGGCCGTGCCGAGCATGACCTCCCCACCCGCCGCCTCTACGGTGCGAACGATGTCGAGATTGCTGTAGGCGTTCAGCATGAGGTAGATCTCGCCGATGACGCCGACCAGGGGACGATGCTCCGAACGGTCGATTGGGATGGCATTGAACCGCTCCGCAGCCCGACTCAACGCGTCGACCACGTGGCGGCCCCCCCCCGCCTCGATCGCCTGGATCACCCGATCGAGGCATGCTCGGTACGCGGCGTCCGCCTCGCCAGGCAAGACCTCGTAGGGGCGATACTCGTGGAGAGCCTTGGCCAGGAGATCCACCGCGACGATTCCCTGCCACATGACCTTCCGCAGCCGGACCGGGTCGTCGCTGAACATGGAGTACGCGTCCTCGGACGTGGGGGACGCGATTCGCACATCCCCGAACCCCTGCTCCTCGAGAATCGATGCCTGGAGTACGCTGTACTGGCCGAAACGACAAGGACCGGGGCCGCTGGGCATGAGGAAGACCGCGCGGCTGGTGTCGAACCCCGGCTCACGGCACTTCCGCAGGATATCGCCGGTGGAGAGGAAGCAGGGCAGACACTCGCGTCCATAGCAGACTTCCAGACCGATGGCCGCCGACTCGTCGTTCGGAGGGGGCAGCGCTTCCGACTGGACACCTACGCTTCGCATCGCCGCGGCCAACGCCAACGCGTGATCGGACATGAGTGGAACGTAGACGGTGCTGGATGCGACGTTGCGAGTGACCAGGTTAGGACTCCCACCCGAGATCGAGGCTGTCGAAGAAGGCCTCGCACCGGGTAACGATACCGGCCTCGGCCGTGTGGTCGTCCACCTCCAGTTCCAGGAAGGGTTTGGAGCCCATGGTCCGCCGGAAGTAGCTGATGATGAACGAGTCCGGTCCGCAGTTGTAACTCGTGAGGTAGATGGCCTGAAGGCGGTCGTCTTCGGCGATGAGGCTGGCCGCGGCAAGGATGTCCTGACCGCTTCGCCAGTACATGTCACGGTGCCGTTGGGAGATGTCGACGGTAGAAAGGGGCAGGAAGTCCAGGGGAATCGGCAGGACGCCGAGCTTCCTGATCTTCAGCGGGAGGTCCTGGCAAACACCGAGGTCACAGGTGTTGTACGCCCGGCCGATGACCACGACCGCCGGGCGCCCCGGATGGAGGTCCTCCAGGACCTGCAGCCCCCGACGTCGTACGCCCTCGACGAACGCCGTCTGGGCCACGGCCCCGGCGTCGGCAGCCCTGAGAACGTGCTGCGGGGGAACGCCCAAGCCTCGCGCCAGGACGTGGAAGTCCCTCTTCCGAGCCCGCGGATTGAGCATGTGCAGAGGAAACATCAACGGGCGGGCCCCTGCCCCTTCTATATCGACGTTGGCGTGGATCATATGGGCCGCGGCCGGAATGAATGGGCAGTAGGAACTGTGGACCTGTCCTACGGCGATGTCCTCACGGTCGAGCACGCTAGGCAAGAAGACGTAGTCCACATCCCTGTCCAGCAGGTCGATGACGTGTCCGAAGGCGAGCTTGACCGGGAAGCACGACTCCGTGGCGCTGTGTCGCTGAGTATGCCGGTTGATCCGGGCGTTCGTGGCGTCGGAGAGGACCACGTCCATGCCGAGCGTAGCGAAGAACGCCCGCCAGTAGGGGAACAAGTCGTGAAAGATCAGGGCGCGAGGAATCCCCACGCGTGGCCGGCCGTTTCTTGGTCCGGCGTCCTCGTAACCGTCCAGCAGAAGCTCGGTCCGCTCGGCGAACAGGTCCGGGATGTCGGCGTGACGCTTCCCGGTGGCGCCACGGCCCGCCTCTTCGAACTTGTCGCAGCGGGCGCCGTAGAAAATCGGTGGCTCGTCACCGATGACGACCTTCTTCACGTCACAGAGGTTCGGGCAGGCCCGGCAGACGAAGACGTGCGCATGGTACGTCCGTTCGGACAGGTCGAAGCCCCTGAAACGCGTTCCGTCCCCGTTCGAGCGGCGCTCCATCTGCTCTCGCGCCAGAACCGCCGCGCCGATGGCTCCGGTCACGTCGTGGTTGGGAGGAACCGTGGTCCGTTTGCCCAGGACCTGCTCGAAAGCGGCAGCGACACTGTCGTTGCTGGCGACGCCGCCCTGAAAGAAGATTCGCTTGCCGAGGGCGCGCCCGTCGACGACCCGGTTCAGATAGTTGTGGACGATCGAGTAGGCCAGACCGGCGGTGAGGTTCTCCACCGACGAGCCCTGTTGCTGGTGGTGAACGAGGTCGGACTCCATAAACACCGTGCACCGCTCTCCTAGACACGACGGAGCCGGAGCAGCCAGAGCCAACCTGGCGAAATCCTTGTCGATGGCGATCTCCAGGCGGTCGGCCTGCTCCTCGAGGAAAGAGCCGGTTCCCGCCGCGCACGCTTTGTTCATGGCGAAGTCCACGACAGCGCCGTTATGCACCCGGATGTACTTGCTGTCCTGTCCGCCGATCTCGAAGATCGTGTCCACCTCAGGGTCGATGACCGCCGCAGCCCGTGCCTGGGCGGTGATCTCGTTTCGGACAACGTCGGCCCCGACGAAATGGCCCGTGAGGTGCCGTCCCGAACCGGTCGTTCCGACCCCCTTCACGAGCACCCGTTCTCCTACCTCCTGGCCCACCTCGAGCAGGCCGCGGCGAACCGCGTCCAGTGGCTTCCCCGCGGTCGGCAGGTAGCGTCGCGCCAGAACATGGTTGTCCGCGTCGATCAGTACGATATTCGTGCTGATCGACCCGACATCGACTCCCAAATATGCCGGTGTCACGTCGCCTCCGTTCCCCGAAAGGGTGGTCGCCCCAGGGTGCGACACCCACGGCCTAAGGGAGAGCACCGGAAGACTTTTTCCCTGAGCCCCGCCCGAACGGACCGACTTCTCGAGAAGCCCGAATCCGTGGAATGGGTGAACCCTTCCATCTCGCTGTTCGTCCATGCCGATGAACGCGGCTCCCAGAGCGGCCATGAGCGAGTGATGTTCGGGGATGATCAACTCTCCCGGATCGAGCCCGAGGACTTCCTCGAACGCTCTTGCCACGGCCCCGTTGTACGCGACGCCGCCCTGGAAGAGAACCGGCGGGGCGAAGGACTTCCCCTTGCCAATTACGCTCGTGAAGTTCCGGGCCAGTGCGAGACAGAGACCGGCAAGGATGTCGGAGATGGGGGTGCCCTGCTGCTGCAGGTGGATCATGTCCGACTTCGCGAAGACGGTGCACCGACCCGCGACCCGCGCCGGGTTCTTGGACGCGAGGGCCATCTCGGCGAACTCGCTGTCGATGCGAATCCCGAGTCGTTCGGCCTGCTGGTCGAGGAAAGAGCCGGTGCCGGCGGCGCAAAGCGCGTTCATGGCGAAGTCGCGGAGCACCATCTGGCGGCTCGTGTCGTCCCACTCGAGCGACAGGAACTTGCTGTCCTGACCGCCGATCTCGATGACGGTCCTCGCCTCGGGATGGAACTCGCCCACGGAGCGGGCCTGTGCGACGAGCTCGTTGACGTGGATCCCTCCGACGAGCCGCGCCACCGGCTCGCCTCCGGAGCCCGTCAGGCCCACTCCTCGGACGATCGCAGCGGGTAGACGCTCGCCGACTGCACGGCTGGCCTCGAGGAGCGTTCGGCGCGGCTTACCGTTCGACCGGACGTAGCAGTCGAAGAGCAGATTCCGGTCGTCGTCCAGGACCACGACCTTCACAGTCGTGGACCCAACGTCGATGCCTAGATAGATCCCGTCCGTGGTTCCCCGGGGGACACCGGCAGTCACGAGCCGCCCGGCTCTCTCTCCAGCTTCGTCGGGTGGCGAAGCGGTGCCCTCCATCCGCGCTTCCGGTGGGACGGCCTCAGTGGCAGTCGCTATGAGCCGACTCGTGCATTTTCGCGGAGGACTTTCCCTCCTGCGCGCCGGCGCCGAGGGCGGCGAAGCCCGCGGCCGCAATCAGGAAGCCGGCCAGCAAGTTGTTCCACACCAAGCCCGAACCAGCCAACAGGGTGGGTATGAATGCCGCGATGATCACCCACAGCCCGAGAAGCCCGGAGAGCCATCCCTGCCAGGGCGTCTCCCCGATCATCATGAAGCCTACGACCGCCACGACGGTCCCCACGATCACGTCGTCCCAAAGGTTCCCCGACTGGCCGAGCGCGAGGAATCCGGCCAACGCCAGCCATAGCCCGAGGATTCCGACCGTCCATGCTTTCCAGTTCACGTCTGACTCCTTGTGTCCAAAGTGGTCGCACTACGGATCACCGGTGATGGCGCCGCCACGCCCAGCGATCCGGTCCCGTGGCACAAGAAAAGCAAACAGCGTGCCGGGCTGTATCCTACTCGTCTAAGTGTTGGCATGACACTGAGTTACGGCCCGATCGGGGAACAAGGTCCGCCTCCCGGAAACGCCTCTGGTGCGCAAGACCTTTGCGCACCTCGGCCTTCCGGGCAACGTCCAAGGCCCGGAGAGGGTCGGTGAGGCAGTGACGTCGGGGTGCGAAGCTCGGCATCGCGGCTGGCAAGCCGGTTTCGCACCCCAGGCGTGACGCAGGCCCGGTTAACCGGCCGCGCCGCGGTCCAACCCGTGCTTCCGCATGAGGACCTG
>BTRA01000182.1:0-4964 GCA_036986155.1 Gemmatimonadota bacterium
GCCGACCACGCCTCGATACGTTTCGCGAGGAGCACCATCTCGGCTTTGAGTCCTACCGCGTGCCGCTCGATGGAAGCCTCAGGAACTGGCCTCGGTCCTAGAGCTGCCGGTGGGGCGAGCCACAGCCAGACCGCGATCGGCACCAGCACAAGGGTCACCGCGGGATGCGCTCCCTTTGTGGGCCGAGGCCTGCCTGCCTGATTGCGTCCTTCGGCTCGCCTCTTCTGATCTGCCAGGACATCGGAGAGAACGTCGCGGTATTCACTCCCGGTTCGCCGCTGCCGGTCAGTGGGGGGGCGTGAGGTTACGGTCGGACTCCAGGTCTTGTGAGTTGACGCTCTGCTGACGCCGTGGTGAGGCGTGCAGATTCGAATCCTCCATCCACCAATCTACGCCGTGAGACGCTTTGGGCCACTGTACTGTTCCACTTCGACATTGAGACGGCCGCCCATGGGGCAACCGGACACAAGTGTGTCACCAAGGCCCCTACTTGGGACCGTGCTTGTCCGGGCTCCGGGCTCGGCCGGCCGGGCCGATTCGGGCGTAATAGTCGGCGCTGAAGGCGTCCGTGCGGTCCTGGCGGGCTGCCCGCCGGGCTGGTGGATAGCAGGCGGCCAAGGCGACGACGAATACGAGCGTTGACACCACCACGTAGGTCGCGCAATGCCTCGGCGATGGGGTGGGTGTTCCTGGGGCGGATGAGCCGGCTGCCGGGGAGCCCGTAACCGTGCGACGGACCCTCGGCCAGAGCCAGAAGGATCCGCGGTACTACGGGCTCGAGGGGCAGATGCCGATCCGCCGGTTCTGGGGTTGCGGCGTGCACACACCCTCCTTCGAGACTACGAATTGCGTATGTACAGATTGTAGCTATTCTCGATCGTCACGTCCGCACTGGGGCTCACCCGGCGGTGAGCGCGCCTTGCTCGGCCGTTGCCTGCGGCCTATCAGTGTCTAAAGACAACCGGCGTCTCTCGTCGGATGACGTTGGGGAGGCCCATATGGTCGCAGTGCGATAGGGTGCGATGTGAGTGACCTGTTAGAGCAGCCACGGCTCGCCGTCGAGTCCATTGCAGGGTTGAGACCCTATCAAGAGGATGCGGTTCTCTCTGAAACCCTACCCGACGGTCGCACGCTCATTGCCGTCGCGGATGGCATGGGTGGGCATGCTGCAGGGGAGGTGGCCAGCGCTCTCGCGCTCGAGACGCTCTCCGACGCGGTCAAGCAGGGTCAGGCCCTCGACGACGCGTTCCGGCTGGCGAACGAGCGCGTTAACCTCCAGGCGCGGGATCCTGGGAAGTTGGGCATGGGCACCACCCTGGTGGCGATGCTCTTGGACGGCGACAGCTACCAGATCGCCAACGTCGGTGACAGTCGCTGCTACGTGGTCGACGGCGACGGCGCTCGCCGGATCACCGAGGACCATTCGTTCGTGACCGAAGCCATCAAGCGCGGCCAATCCGAAGACCAAGCGATGGCCTCGCAGTGGAAGGATGTCCTGACTCGCTGTATCGGCACCGAGGCCGAGGTTGAGGTGGATCTCTTCGGCCCGTTCCACGTCGACCCAGATACGGCGATCCTGCTTTGCTCGGACGGCCTCCACAAGGTGCTGAGCGATGAGGACCTGTCAGGTATATTCGCGAACTCGGGCGGACCCCGTGGAGCCGCCCAGAGCCTAGTGGCCAACGCCTATGAGGCTGGGAGCGACGACAATATCTCGGTGGTGATTGCGGAGTTCGGGGAGGTCCCGAGAGACAGGCCGGCCGGCACCATTCCAATCGAGTATGATCCGCCGGACGAGGCCGACGCTCCCGAGGCCCCCGCCTCGCAGGCTGGGCCCACTCCGTCCGCGGCTGCCGCGAGCGGATCGGAGGTACATACCCGCTCCAGATCGACGATGGCGGCTATCGTCACGGTGGTGGTGTTGGTGGTGGTCGGCGTGATCGCCTTTGTGGTCTTGGGCGGGTAGGACTGGCCGCGGTCGGTCTCAGGCCCTGGCGGGCACGTTCCCGCTCAGTTGATGTCTGCCACGAAGGTGATCTTGAGGCCGCCGATCTCGACGACATCCCCATCGTTCAGCCCGGCTCTTTCCCTCATCGCCCCGTTGACCTTCATCTTGGTCCACGCGTGGAGGTTCCTCACCTCACAGCCGCTGTCCTTGTTCACCACCAGGATATGGTGTTTGGGACCCTTGGGCACTCGAACGTCGCAGAGGTCGTCCGTTCCCACCAGAGCGGTCGGCATTTCGGAAAGGTGGTGCGTGCCTCGTTGGCCACCGGACTCCCACACGATGTGCGCCCGTCGTTTCCGCTCGGAGTCTTGGAGTATCTCTTTCACTTCGTGCGGCTTGATGTGCGTCGTGCCTTCGACTCCGGTCATCGTCGGTCGGAGCTTCGGCCCGGCACTCGGTGCGGGAGCGTCGGCCACGACTTTGTCGAATACGATGGAGAACTTTCCGATGCCGATTTCGTCTCCGATCTCGAGCGCCTGAGCCTTGTCGAGCTTCTCTCCACGCAGGAACGTCCCGTTCGACGACCCCAAGTCCTCTACCACCCACCCCACCCCGTCGGTGCGGAACTCGACATGGCTCCGTGACACCGAAGGGTTGTCGATTACGATGTCCATCTCTTCGTCGCGCCCGACTCGGATCGTGGTCAGATCGAAGTCGTGAACCTGGACGGCCTTGCGGCCGAGGAGCACTGTCATCTTTGGCATCCGTATGTCTCCTGCTCAGTTTCCGTCGCGGGCGGCGGTACAACCCGAGTGTTCAGGGACGAGCGTGAGGCACTCGCGCACGAGTTCTTGGGCAATCTCCAGAGCACCGTCCTGCTGCGCCGCGTCGGCGTCCCATGCCATCCTCTCGGCAACCTTCAGCAGCAGTGAACGGGCTTCGACGTTCCCCGGCTCCAGCGCGGCGGCCCGCTGCGCATAGCCACGCACGTCGTCTCCACCCCGACCAAAATAGCGTGTCTGTTCCTGGGCTGATGCAGCCAGCCCGATCAAGCGCGTGACTTCCCAGGAGGTATCCACCGAGAGCCCCCCCGAGCGGAGTTCACGGACCGCTCCAAGTAGGTCATTCTCACCGACAGGCACGCTGAACGGTGCGGGCACGAATCCGACCTTGAATCGCCCTTCGATGCCCCTCTGGGTCAAGCGAACGTCACTCACTCCGCCACTCGCCGCGCGGGCCTGAAGGTCGGACAGCTCCAACGTACGCCCCCATGGCCGCACCAGTAAGGCCGCTGTTACGAGGAGAACGGTGGCGACGGCGGCGGCGATGAGCTTAGGCCGCCGAACGCCCGCTCCGGATCCCTCGCTTCGCAACTCCGTGACGAGGGTCAGGTCTTCCATGGCGCCGGGGCCGAGAGCCACCGTGGTTTCCACGGACCGATACCGCGGATCGCGGGCCGAGACCCTATAGGTACCGGGCGTGAGCCCATTGGCCACATACGGCGTGGACCCCTCCGCGACGGTCTTCCGGCCCAGACGGATCAGGATCTCTACGCCCGGCGTGTCGGTGATGACCCGCAGCGAGGCCGCGTCGGCCTCCGCTCCACCCGCCCCGACGCGCTGGAGGGCGTCCCTGAGTTCCCTGGCCGACTGAAAGCGCTCGTCCGGGTCGCGGCGAAGGAGTCGCATGACGATGTTGGTCATCGCCGGTGGGATCACGGCGCCCGTCTCATCGATCGGCCTCACTTCGCCGCGGTCCGAGGCTACCATCAACTCGTAGATCTGGTGCGTCGTCGAGCCCGCAGCGTTACCGAGCCACGGGTCGTGTCCCGCGAGCAAGGCATAGAGGACCACTCCGAAGGCGAAAAGGTCCGTCCGACCATCCACCTCTTCAGCGCGGAGTTGTTCAGGTGCGGCATACCCAGGCGTACCCAGCGTGCCCACCGTTGTGAGGCGGCTGTCGGCCTCACCTCCGGCGAGCTTCGCGATCCCGAAGTCGAGGACCTTGACGATCTCCTCACCTGCCCGATCGGTCGTGAGCATGATGTTCTCGAGCTTCAGGTCGCGGTGAACGACGGGCTCGGGACCTTCGTGTGCGGCCATGAGGGCGTCGCATACTTGCAAGGCGAGCTTGATGGTCCGTTCCGTGGTGAAACGGCCCTCGTCGTGCACGACGGTAGCAAGGTCCCGGCCCTCGACGAGCTCCATGAGGAAATAGATGAGCCCTGCCTCGAGGTCCTCCTCGTAGGTCGACAGTCCGACGATGTGAGCCGACTCCGTGCCGAGACGCTTCATGATCTGCGCCTCCCGCAGAAAACGCTTGCGGGCGTTCTGCGCTTCGGCACCATGGAGCCGGTCGACCCCGAGGATCTTGAGCGCTTCGACCCAACCGCCCTTTATGTCCTCTACCTTATAGACGGTCCCGAAACTGCCGGCGCCGATGCGTTCCAGCACTCGCCATTTGTCCCTGAGGAGCTGGCCGACCAGTCGATCTTTTTCCGACTCGTCGTCGTCGGGGCCGGTGGCGAGTCCGGTGTCATCCGGGTCCGGAAGGTCGTCGGGATTCCACGCGACCGTGGCCTGCGGGGGCTTCTTCTTAGGCTCGTCAGGGTTTGACACGGACCGAATACCTCGCCTGGAACGGTGGTGCGACGAACTTACCGGCCGGGACGAAGCCCGGTCAACTCACTCGTGGGCCTTGCCACTCGGGGGCCGTCGTCTTCCTTTACTCGGCATGCGATATGTAGGGCTTTCGATTGCGCTCCCGTTCACCCTCACCGTGGCCTGTTCGGGTGAGGCCGACTCGCCCGCCGAGGTCCCCCTGGGTGATCCCGAGCCGAGCGAGATCGTTCTCCAGGCCGTGGATGCGGGCACCGGCGTTGCCCTCTCCGACGATCGCATGACCGTCCGCTACCTCGTCAGGTCACCGATCACCCTCGACGCGTCGGCCATCGTGCAGGTTTCGTCCGGGGAGCCCTATCGGAGCGAGCATGCGGTGGCGGAGGACCGCATGGTTG
>BTRA01000183.1:0-4848 GCA_036986155.1 Gemmatimonadota bacterium
CGCCCATAACCGGAACGCACAATGAAGAGGTTCGCCCTGATCGCGTTGCTGCTCGTGCTCGTCCCCTCGTACGGGACCGCCCAATCCCTCGATGATCTGCTCGAGGAGATCGCGGTAGAAGTCGAATCCAACCGCAAGCTCACTCAGGTCATGGTAGACAAGATCTTCAGCTTCGCGGAGTTGGGCTTCCAGGAGTACGAGACGTCTGCGTACGTCACGTCGATCCTGCGTGAGAACGGCTTCGAAGTGGAGGAGGGGATCGCCGGCGTGCCTACCGCATGGTGGGCCAGGTGGGGCTCGGGTGAGCCGGTGATCGCGTTCGGTAGCGACATCGACGGCATCCCGAAGTCCAACCAGAAGCCCGGTGTAGCATGGCACGAGCCCATCATCGAAGGAGCTCCGGGGCACGGTGAGGGACATAACTCGGGGCAGGCGGTGAACGTCACGGCGGCGCTCGCCCTCAAGAAGATCATGGAGCGTGAGGGCATCCAGGGAACGCTCGTGCTATGGCCGGGCGTGGCCGAAGAGTTGGTGGCCACCAAGGCGTACTTCGTGCGCGACGGCTATTTCAAGGATGTAGACCTGGTGATGTTCACGCACGTGTCCAATAACCTGAGCGTTACCTGGGGGGCTGCGAACGGCACCGGCCTCGTGTCCGCGGAGTTCACGTTCAGCGGAGAATCGGCGCATGCGGCCAGCTCACCCTGGCGGGGCCGGAGCGCTCTGGACGCCGTCGAGCTCATGAACGTGGGCTGGAACTTCCGCCGCGAGCATTTGCGACCCGTTCAGCGCTCCCACTACGTGATCTCGGACGGCGGCGACCAGCCCAACGTCGTGCCTCAGCGGGCGGCCGTCTGGTACTACTTCAGGGAGATGGACTACCCGGAAATAAAGCGCAACTTCGACATCGGCATTCAGATGGCGGAAGGCGCAGCCCTGATGACCAACACCGAGATGTCGTACCGCATCCTGGGTTCCGCGTGGCCACGGCATTTCAACAAGGTGATCGCCGAAACCATGTACGAGCACATCAAGACGGTTGGGCTGCCCGAGTGGAGCGAGGCCGACCAGACGCTGGCGCGCGCGGTACAAGAGGCTGTGGACAGCGACCCGGACGGGCTCGCCACGGAACTCTCGGAGTTGACCGGACCTCCCGAGCGGCGAACGAGCGGTGGGTCGGACGACATCGGGGACATTTCCTGGACCGTGCCGACCATAACCTTGCGCTTCCCCTCCAACGTGCCGGGCCTTCCCGGCCACAACTGGTCGAGCGGGGTCGCCATGGCCACGCCCATCGCTCACAAAGGCGCCACTGCTGGGGCCAAGGCGCTCGCAATGACGGCCCTCGAATTCTTTGTGAATACAGACCTCGTCGACGAGGCCTGGACCTATTTCCGAGAAGAGCAGACGAAGGACATGGAGTACACGCCGCTCATTTCCGCAGACGACCGGCCCGCGATCGAGCTCAACGAGTCCATCATGAAGACGTTTAGGCCATTGCTCGAGCAGTACTACTTCGACGAGACGAAGTTCGACACCTATTTGGAGCAGTTGGGGATCACGTACCCGACCGTACGCCAGGGTGCCGGGGGCGGGTAGCCGAGGCCGAAAACCGCCACCAATGTATCGCCTAGAGCGACATTTTTTCGCTCATCCGTGATCCGGGTCGCCGAAAATCGGCGGCATTCCTCGACCCTCGCGTTGGCACGATTCTCGCGTGCCTGTGCAGTAGCGCAACTGCTCACTTGCAGCTGCCCTCTGAGGCGCCCCGCCTCCTTCGGCAGCCACTCGAGTCAGAGCAGACAACATATATGGCCTAGAGGATGTGTGCTCCGTAAAGTCGCACGAAAAACCCAACACAACTGAATCGCAGTAGGTGGATTGCCCCACGCCTACGTTTCCATGGCCCCACTTCGCGTGGGCCCACGGATCGAATGGATCGTCTTGTCGAGGCGAGCCCTTGGGCACCCCTCGTCGAGGCACGCGACGGAGTCCACGACAATGTCTACTTTGCTTGACCAGGGGTCGCGACGGGTTGGCCCTTCGAGGCGCGGGTTTACGATCGCCGAAGTGGTCACAACGCTCAGCCTAGTCGGCGTAATGACCAGCATCGCAGCGCCACGGATCAACCTCACCAAGTTCAGGCTCAACAGCGCGCTCCATGAAACGGCGAGCGTTGTGACCGCCTCCAAGAGTAAGGCGATTCTTCGGCAGCACGATGTCATCCTCGTCTTCGATGGGACCAAGAGCGAGCTACGGATCCTCATGGACGAGAACAACAACGCTGCGGCCGATGACGGAGAGGACTTCCGCACCGTTCAACTCAACGACGGAGTCCGATTCGGTAGGGGTGAGGCGCCGGCGCTCCCGGGTGGGCCTGCGGCGATCACCTTCGCCAAGCAGTTCGGCACTCTTCCCAGCCTGACCTTCCGCAGAAATGGCAGCGCCAGCGAAGAGGGCGTCATCTATCTCACGTCCCAGCGAGCCGAGATGGGTGGATTCCTGGAGGACGCGCGAGCGATCACCGTTGATCGCTCCACTGGCCAGGTGCGCTGCCTCTCCTACGCGCAGCTTGAATGGAAGAGAGGGTGCTGACCCATGGATCGCAACGGATACAGTCTGGTCGAGATGATCATGTCGATGCTGCTGCTCACCTCCGGCATTCTCGGGATGGGCACGACCGCAGGCCGCATTACGATGGCCGCACAGTCCGCGAAGGCCAGGTCCGAAGCTCTCCAGTCTGTAAAGGATGGGCTCGACCTGATCACCATAGATCCGCGGTACGCCAAGCTCGACAGTATCTACGCCGGAACCGAGACCGAGCTCCCGGGCATGGAGAGCTTCGTGAGAACGACAGCAGTGAATCACGTCGAGCAGCTCGTGACGGGTGGGGGAAGGATCGACTACAAGGAAATCACGGTAAGGGTGACCGGCCCCGGAGTGGAAAAGGGGATCTCCCGAACAGCCGTGGTGGCAGCACCATGACGCCCCGGGATCGAGGCGTGGCGCGCGAAGGGTTCACCCTCGTTGAGCTCGTCATCACTCTCGGCGTGTTTGGGATCATCCTGGCCGCTGGGCTCGCCTTCATGGTCATCCAGAACCGCGCATTCACCCGAGGCTCCGAGCGGCTCTTGGTGGTCCAAAGCCTACGCTACGTTGTTCAGCAACTGGAAATCGACCTCCAGGCAGCCGGCAGCAACGTCCCGCGCGGCCAACCCCGCATGGTATACGCCGGCTCAGACGTGATCGCGTTCACGGGGGACCACACCTCGAACCTGCGAAACGATATCTCTGCGGTGTACGTGGACATCGATGCGCCGAACGGCTGGGTCCAAGCCCCGCTCGGGCCCACTACGCTTCCGTTGGTCGGCGTGAATTGGCCCGATACGGCATACCTGACCGCGGGCGGAACGAACAGCCCGGCAGAGCTGATCATACTCTACTTCGAGCCGGACACGAGCACGGTCCGAGCCGACGACTTCGTACTCAAGAGGCGCGTGAACAACAGGGAGCCCGAAGTGGTGGCCCGCCAACTGCTTCGTCAGGGCTCGACGCCGTTCTTCCGCTACTACCAGCGTCGGGATTTCGCGAGCCAGACCTCCGTCTTGGACAGTCTCCCTGATACAGCGTTACCGCTTTTTCACGCAGTGAAGATTCACGGATCGGCCGGGGACACGGGGATGAGCGCCCGGGGCGACAGTATCCGGGCGGTTCGCGTGAGCTATCGGGTCACCAATGGTCTCACGGGAGCCAGCGAGCAGTTCGCGGAGGTATCTCGCGTGATCAACCTGCCCAATATGGGCGCCCGAGCACTGAGGACGTGCGGTGCCCAACCCATCCTCGGGGTGCCCCTGCTCCTGTCGCAAGTCGTGAACTCGGCCGGCGACCCCGCCGTGCGCCTCGACTGGGACCCTGCGGTCGATGAGCTGGCAGGCGAGAGGGACGTCGTTCGTTACGTGATCTATCGGCGCCTCACGACCGACCCGGAATGGGGTGACCCCTATCTGAGCATACCCGCAGGCGCACCGCTGTATGTGTACGACGACACTAGCATCGAAATCGGAAGCAGCTACGAATACGCGATATCGGCCCAGGACTGTACTCCGACGCTGTCCGGACTGTCGAGCCCGGTCCAAATCCTTGTGATGTAGGAGCATTTACCGTGCAAACAAGAGAAAGCCGCGTGAGGCGACCGCGGCACGGCCGGGGGCACACCTCGGAAGACGGATTCGTGATGATCACGACCATACTGATCGTCCTGGTGATCTCTTCCCTGGTTACGGCGGCGGTCATAATGGGATCGAACCACCTTCTGGCCAACCGCTACTACGAGCGACAGAGCGTTCTCGAAAGCTTTGCCGACGCGGGGCTCGAGTTGGCCCGCGCACGAATCAACGGAGATCCGTCCATCTACCCGGACAGCGGCTACGCCGTGCTAGAGAGCGGCGTGCCGATGCAAGACGGCGACGGAGTGGTCGTCCCCGGCGTAAAGCGCTGGCTGTACGTCGGTCCCACCGGAGTGACTTCGGGACAGTACGGCTTCTTCGGCAGCGTCGTCTCGGTCGTCCGTGACGATGGTGGTGGCGAGGCGATCCGCCGATCGCAGGTCAATCAAGAGAGCTTCGCCAAATTCGCCTATTTCACAGACATCGAGCCCACGAACATCTCGTTTGGCGGTGGCGACGTCATCTTCGGCCCTGTGCACTCCAACAGCGAACTGAAAATCTACTCCTCCGGGGCCACATTCCAGGGCAGCGTCCGGACGGCCAAGTGGGTCCAGGGAGGCCAATACGGCACCTTCGCACAAGGCTACCAAGAGTATGTGCAGCCGATCGCAATGCCCGCCAC
>BTRA01000184.1:0-4846 GCA_036986155.1 Gemmatimonadota bacterium
AATCCCTGCGACAAACATGGCTGGCCTCCTTGGGTTGGGTGCCGCAGGCCTTTGAGCAAGTTCAGCGTAACGCCCCGCTCGAGTGAGGTCAGCCCTTCGCCTTATAAGATCAGAATCGCGAAGTGGTCCGATGGCCCGGTGTTCAGATAGGCCGGGGACCCAGTTGAGCGTGAGGTCAGATGTCCGTTCCCATCGCCCGCCGGAATGCGTCCTTGGAGGGCCGCTACCGCATCGAGCGTGAGCTCGGCGGGGGCGGCATTGCCCCGGTTTACGTCGCGGCCGAACAAAGGCACGAGCTCAAGGTGGGGAGAAACCTGCTTCTCGCCATCGCAGTTGCTCTGAGCGCCTCGTGTGGTCCGACGCCGCCGGGTCAGGCCAGTGCATCCACCCCATCACGCCAGCAAATCGACTTCCCGCGGGCGCGGCGCCGGATGGTGGAGGAACAGATCGAGGCGCGCGGAGTCAGCGACTCCCGGGTTCTCGAGGCGATGCGGCGGGTTCCCCGCCACGAGTACGTTCCTGCCGAGTATCGACCCGACGCCTACAGTGATAGACCCCTTCCGATCGGGCTCGGTCAGACGATCTCACAACCCTACATCGTCGCCCTGATGACCGAGCTCGTCCAGCCGGAACCGGGCGACCGCCTACTGGAGATCGGAACGGGTTCCGGGTACCAGGCAGCCGTCGCGGCTGAATTGGTCTCCGAGGTCTACAGTATCGAGATCATTCCGGAGCTGGCGCGCTCAGCCGCCGAACGACTCGAGCGGCTTGGATTGTCGAACGTGTTCGTCCGCGCCGGTGACGGATACCTCGGATGGCCTGAGCAGAGCCCCTTCGACGGAATTCTTGTCACGGCGGGGGCGGAGCACATCCCCCAACCACTGGTCGAACAGTTGAAGCCCGGCGCTCGGATGATCATCCCCGTGGGTGACCAGTCCACCTTCCAGATCTTGAAAGTGGTTGAGAAGCTGCCAGGAGGTGAGGTGGAGATACGTGACATCATTCCGGTCCGGTTCGTGCCGTTTCGGCGGAACGAGCAGGATTCGACCGGCGCGGTGATCGACCAGCGCCGCGGTGACCGTTTTCCCTGACGAAACCCTAGCCAACCTCGTAGTTTTGGTTCGGACTCAATGAGTTGCATTGGACGAATCGCCGGCTCACACATCCGTCCACGGTCGCAGAGGTTCGGAAGGAGCAGAGATGTCGGTCGCGTCCTCCTGGGTTGTTATCGTTCGGGCGATCCCCCGCTGTCGCCCTCTGCTGGGACACCCTAGATTCGAGGCCATCATGGCCAGGCTCTGGCCGGACGAGCCCTCGTTCAACCCGTTTTCGTGATCGACCGAATGGAGATCCGTCCCGCCCCTCCGCCTATGCAGTTCAGAGACTACACACCGAACGACCGTGCAGCCTGCATCGCGATCTTCGACACCAACGTAGGCGACTACTTCGTTGACGGAGAACGACAGGAGTTCGCTGAGTTCCTGATCTCTCCTCCGGGCCCCTATTTGGTGCTCGAGACGGGCTCGGGCGAGGTGGTCGGTTGTGGAGGCTACGCACTTCGAGAGGGCGGGAAGACCGCCGATCTCTGCTGGGGCATGATCGCGCGCACGCACCATAGGAAGGGACTTGGCCGGATGCTGACCGAGGAGCGTCTCGGGCGGATCGAGAGGGAGCCGGATGTGCTCTCGGTGGTGCTGGGGACCAGCCAGCATACCACAGGGTTCTACGAGGGCCTCGGCTTCGTAGTGGAGGCTAACGTACCCGACGGGTATGCACCGGGGATCGACCGGTGTGACATGAGGCTCCGGCTCGATCGGGGCTGAACAAACCCGGGACTCCAGTCTAGCTAGAGCAGGTAATGCAGCACCATTCCTCCGTCCAAAACCCGCCAACGTTCAGCAACAATCCATCCCAGCGTGTCTTCCTGTCGGACCCCTAACTTCGCGTTCCACCACGCTCGGCGCGGGTAACCGTGCGATGGGTTGATGGGACTACACTCGCACCGGAGGAATACAGCATGCGCCTACGCCACACACTTACCATGCTTGCGGCTGTCTTGGCGGTTGGGATGACCTGGGGAAGCTCGCCCGTGGCGGCAGCCGCCCCGTCTCTCCAGGGGCCTCCGGGCGGGGGCCGTGGTGGACGCGGGGGACGGGGTGGGAGGGGACAAGAGGAGTCTTCGAAACCCAAGCCCTATGACGAGGTCATCACCGAAGAGGCTGTGACCCGCGAGGGGATGTTCAAGACCCACATGGTCGGTGACGATCTCTTCTTCGAGATCCCCGAGCGGGAGCTGGGCAAGGAAATGGTCCTGATCGCCCGTTACGTGTCCGACAGTCGACAGTCGTCGACGTTCAGCGGAGGCTCCCGCATGAACCGCTTCGTGGTGTGGGAGCGTAATGGGAACCACGTCGTGCTCAGGGAGCGTCTCTATGGGGCGGCCGCCGATGGAGAGACCAACGTCTCCCGCAACGTGGATCGCATGCGACAGGGTCCGATCATCGCCCGGTTCTCGGTCTCGGCGTTCGGGCCGGACAGTGCTGCGGTCATCGACGTGACGAGCCTCTACACGTCGACGAACACCGAGATGGGGAGCATCGAGGGGGTCCAGTCGGATCGTTCATGGGTCGATTATGTGGCTTCGTTCCCAGATAACGTCGAGGTCGAGGCCGTGCAGACGGGGAGCAACCGCCCGACCTCGGGAACGCGCCGCGGTGGGCCGCCGCCGCCGCCGGCTCCGAGAGGGCGAGGCGAGGGCGCCTCCGGGTCCAGCGCTCAGACCGCCACCATCCACTGGAGCCTGCGGCGCCTCCCGGACGAGCCGATGATGGCCAGGCTCTACGATGCCCGTGTTGGGTTCAACAGCAACCAGTACGTCGATTACGGCCGGACGGACCATCGGGCAGAGAACCGGCGCATCATCAGGCGGTTCCGGCTCGAGAAGAAGAATCCGAGCCGGGCGGTGTCCGACCCGGTCGAACCGATCATCTATTGGATTGATCCCGCCACACCCGAATGGCTGCAACCTTGGGTCAAGGAGGGTGTCGACAGGTGGCAGGAAGCCTTCGAGGAAGCGGGATTCACGAACGCGATCTTCGGCAGGATTGCCCCCACCAACGAAGAGGATCCCGACTTCTCGCTGTTCGACGCGCGTTACTCGGCGATTTACTGGCTGCCCTCGACCACCCAGAACGCCAACGGCGGCCAGGTTGTCGATCCGCGCTCTGGGGAGATCCTCAAGGGTGAAGTGAGGATGTATCACAACATCATGAATCTGCTCACGGACTGGTATTTCATTCAGGTGGCGCCGCTGGACGAGCGGGCGAAGACGCTACCGCTCCCCCACGACTTGATGGGCAGGCTCGTGCAGTACGTGGTAACCCACGAGATCGGGCACTCGATCGGGCTGCCGCACAACATGAAAGCCAGCTCACAGTACCCCGCCGACAGCGTGCGGAGCGTGTCGTTCCTGCGCCGCATGGGCCACGTGTCCACATTGATGGACTACTCACGCATGAACTATGTGGCTCAGCCGGAGGACAGTATTCCACCGGAACTCCTGATTCCGCGCATAGGACCCTACGACCGCTTCGCGGTCCGTTGGGGCTATCGGCCCGTCCCGGGTGCGACGACGCCTGAAGATGAGCTGGAGACGTTGAACGAGTGGGCGAGGGAGCAGGATACGAAGCCCTGGCTCCGTTGGACCACCTCGGATTCACCCAACGATCCGGGCGCGCTGACCGAGGCGGTCGGTGATGCGGACGCCGTTTACTCCAGCACGCTCGCGCTGAGGAATCTCCAGCGCGTCATGGACATGCTGGTCGAAGCCACCGAGAAGGAGGGCAAGGACTACTCGCAGCTCGATGAGCTATACGGCCAGGCGGTGAGACAGTGGGGTCGCTACATGGGTCACGTGGCCGCTGTGGTCGGCGGTGCCGAGACCCAGGAGCGCCTGGGCACAGGTCCCCGGTTCGAGCCGGTCAGCAAGACTCGTCAACAGGAGGCGGTCGCCTTCTTGGCGGACAACGCCTTCAAAACCCCCGAGATGTTTCTCGATCTCGCGATCTTGGACCGAGTCGAGGCTACGGGAGTGATTTTAAGGCTGAGACAGGCCCAGGGCCGAGTGATCACCACGCTCCTTAACAAGGGCCGCATGGACCGCCTTTCCGAGTACGAGGCCTTGGCCGACAACGCGTCGGATGTCTACACGGCGGCCGACCTCGTGGAAGATCTGCGCGGCGCGATCTGGGGCGAACTCGACGACGGCACGGTCACGGTCGACGTGTACCGCAGGAACCTCCAGCGTGCGTATCTGGAGACGGTCGAGCGCCAGTTGAACCCACCACCGCCGGGGGAGGCGGGGGGTGGCCGGGGAAGACGGCCCGGCTTCGGTCGGCCGCCGCAGCCCCGCTGGGAGTCCGACCAGCGGCCGGTGCTTCGAGGTGAGCTTCTGGAGCTGGACGCGCTGGCCGCGGCGGCCATCGAGCGAGCCGGCAACACGATGACGCGCCTTCACCTGAAGGACATCCGAATGGAGATCGAGCGCATCTTGGAGGGTGACGATTAGGGCCACTTCGCTGGTGTGAGGCGGGTGAGTGGCCCGCCGGGTGGTCGAGAGGCGCTGGGGCCGAAAGCGGTCCCGGCGCCGTCGTCTCAGCGATATCGCACGGGTGAAGCTACGGGACCGAATTAACGTTCCGCCAACTTCCCGTCGAACCCGCAGGTTTTGTGTGCGCCGTCACAGAAGGGTTTGTTGGACGACTCTCCACAGCGGCAGAGAAAGAAGGGCTTTCCTTCGCGAGTCTGGATCGCATTGCCTTCGAAGTCGAAGAGAGGCACCTCTCCC
>BTRA01000185.1:0-4762 GCA_036986155.1 Gemmatimonadota bacterium
CGGCGATCACGCCCACCAATGCCAGGTTTGTGATCCAAACGCTACGCCACGCCTCCTTCCAGGAGTGCGGAATATCCCACGGGTAACGGTGCTTGATGATGAAGTGGAACAGGGCGCCGATCCCGAACAGGATGAACGGGTTACGGTGCAGACGGTACGCCAGACGCTGGGAGCGGGTCATCGCCAGATACTCGCGCACCGTGAACGTGTCCACGTCGCCGAACCCACGGAAGTCCAGGTCTCCGCTGTGAGCGTGATGGTGCGCGTGCGTCTTTCGCCAGTAGGCGTACGGCGTGAGCGTCAGCACGCCGATGACCGATCCGAGGGCGTTTGCCATGCGCTGCGACCTGAAGAACGATCCGTGACCGCAGTCATGCTGGATTATGAACAGCCGCATGAGGAAACCGGCGGTCGGGACGGCCAGGATCAGCGTGAGCCAATAACCGACTTCCAAGCTGCGATAGGCGGCGTACCAGAGGACGAAGAACGGGACGGCGCTGGTGATGACCTGCATGACGCTGCGGCGAGTGTCCGCTCCCCAGTAGGGCGAGAGGACCGCCTTCCATTGTTTCGCGACTTTCGGGTCCGGCCGTCTTGTCACTTTCCCTCCGTTGGCGGGGTCGCGGGCCGGTCATCCATGCGGGGCGCCGAGGGCGGCCGGGAGGCCGGCGAGCGAGTCGAGGACGAGAGTGGGTTTGGGCCCCGACGGGTTCAGGTCGCCCGTGCGGAACTTGCCGGTGCGCACCAATACCCCTTTCGCTCCGCATGCACGGGCTCCGGCGACATCGGTGGTGATGTCGTCCCCGACTACCGCTAGCGCATCCAGTCCGATCCCCATCGAGTCGGCCGCCGCCTGAAAGAACGCTGGGCTGGGCTTGCCGGCCAGGGTGGCCTCATAGCCGCAGGCGAATTCCAGAGCTGCCACGAACGGTCCCGCGTCCAGCGTCGGCCCGTGGTCGGTCTCCCAGTAGCGGTTGCGCTGGAGGGCTACGAATTCGGCTCCCCCGCGGATCTGCCGAAATGCCCTGTTCATCAAGTCGAAATTCCAATTACGGCCGAGGTCTCCGACGATGATCGCCTGGGGTGCGGTGTCATTCAGCGTAAAGTGATCGAAATCTTCGTACGTCGCCTCGGGGAGATAGAGCGATACGTTCCACAGGCCTTGCTTCTCGAGCAAACCGGAGGCCGCGAGAGGGGCTGTGAAGATCTCGTCGGCGGCCAACTCCAGCCCTCGGGTGCGCAAGCCCGCGACCACGGCGGAGCGCGGCATGCGCGTCGTGTTGGTGCCGAATCTTAACGGGATTCCAGACCGCCGCAGGGTCTCGATCGCGTCGGCGGCTCCGGGCAGAAGGCGTTCTCCGAGATAGACCGTGCCGTCGAGATCGATCAGGAGTCCGTCGATCCCGGCGAGTTCATGCTCCATTTGCGGCAGGCTCCGCGTGCGTTCGTTGGTTGGTCACCTTCCTTGCGTACGGTCGCATTATCGGACAGGCGGGAAGCCGAGACAAGACAGGCAGCCGACGAGTCACCAACTAACGACCCGGGGGGGGGTTCTCGTTGAATTCCTCTGGATCGCTCGCACGACTGCGTGACGCGCCCGAACGCCGGACACCGGCCGGTCGTGCGCGGGCGTTGACGACTCCGTACATTCCTGTGATCTCGTGCTGAAGTCTCACCGCGTACTCGAAGCCCCTGCGATGACACGTCCCAGCGACGAACAGCTTTACGAGCGCTGGCGGGATCGACCCGCGCCACTGCTTCCGCTCCTGCACGAGCTGCACGAGCGCGATGGCTATCTCTCGGAGGAGGCACTTCGGGGAGTGGCCAAGGCCCTTCGCATACCGATCGCCGACCTCTTCGGCACGGTCACGTTCTATCACCACTTCGCCCGTGAGCCCGGAGGCTCGGAGGCGCCCCGCGTCTGCACGGGGCCCGTGTGCCGATTGCGGGGGGCGGGGGATCTGCTGTCCGCGTTGGACGGGGCGGTCTCGATGCCGTGCTCCGGCCGCTGTGACGAGCCGGTGCCGGTGTTGAAGGGAAAGGGTACGCTGGTCGGGTCGGCCGTGGATGCCTTGGAGGCCCGGCCCTCGCCACTCCCACCACCCGCCCCCCAGGGCGTCGAGGAATGCCTCTTCGCCCAGATTCGGACCGAAGGCCGAGCGGGTCTGGAGGTGTACCGAAGTGGTGGTGGGTACGACGCGCTGGAGACCTCGATACTCGATTCGAGCGGGCTGGAAGTCATCCGGACCATCACCGACTCGGGACTGGCCGGCCGTGGCGGCGCCGGATTTCCGACCGGCGTAAAATGGCGTGCCGTGGCCGATGCGTCCGGGGATCCCAAGACGATCGTGTGCAACGCGGACGAGGGGGAGCCGGGCTGTTTCAAGGACCGTGTCGTTCTGGATCACGATCCGCACGCGGTCATCGAAGGCATGGCGCTGGCCGCATTCGCCACCGGGGCGACGCGCGGCTTCATCTATCTCCGTTACGAATACCCGGAGACCCTGGAGGTATTCGAGGCGGCGATTGCGGAGGCCGAGGCGGCGGGACTGCTGGGCGACGGCATCCTGGGGTCGGACTTCAGCTTCAAGCTCTACCTACGCCGTGGGGCGGGCGCCTACATCTGCGGTGAGGAGACCTCGTTGCTCAACAGCCTGGAGGGAAAACATCCCTTCCCGCGGAACCGGCCACCGTATCCGGTCACGCACGGCTTCGAGGGGCTGCCCACTGTGGTAAACAACGTCGAGACGCTGGCCGCTTGCGCCCCGATCCTCAGGAATGGGCCCGGTTGGTATCGAGATCTCGGGCGAGGCGACAACGCCGGCACGAAGATCATCAGCCTCTCGGGCGATGTCGTTCGGCCGGGCAACTATGAGGTCCCGTTGGGATTCTCCCTGTCCGAACTGATCCACGACTGGGCTGGCGGAGTGGGCGACGGGCGCAGCGTGCAGGCCGTTACCATGGCCGGCCTTTCCGGAGGATTCCTCGCGCGCGAGGACCTGGACGTGGATCTGGACGAGGCGAGCGTAAGGGAGCGGGGCTCCATGTTGGGTGCCGGAGGTATCATGGTCTTCGACGACTCTCGGGACATGATCGACGTCGCCCATTCGGCCATGGCGTTCTTTGCCCATGAGTCGTGTGGGAAGTGCTTCCCCTGCAGAATCGGCACTCAACGGCTCACGGAGCGGCTCGCGGGAAAGGCCGGCCCCTCGGAGTTGTCCGAATGGCTGGATGAGGTTCACGACCTCGGCGAGACCATGAAGGAGACCAGCGCATGCGGCCTCGGCATGGCTGCGCCTTTGATCACGGAAAGCCTGGTGAAGTACTTCCCTGAGAGGGTTGCCCAACATGTGACCGGCGTGAGGTGAGATGAGCGAGAAGAACGACGGCCGGGTGGGTTCCGAACTCTCCACGATGACCTTGGACGGAGAGGAAGTCGGTTTCACTCCCGGCGAGACCATCTACCAGGTGGCGGAGCGTCACCAGTGCGAGATCCCGACCCTCTGCTACGATGAACGGCTAGAGCCGTTCGGCGGATGCCGGATGTGCGTCGTCGAGGTGGAGGGCGGCCGCAATCCAGTCGCTTCCTGCACCACGAAGGCGACCGCCGGTATGAATGTGAAGACCAAGAGCGGCCGCCTGGACATGCATCGACGCGTGCTCCTGGAGATGGTCGCATCCGAGAATCGCGATCTGGACGTGGATCCGATGAGCGGCTACGCCTCGGGGGAACTCGCCGCGCTGCTCGACCGCTACGAGGCGCGCACCGGCCGCTTTGTCGGAAGGCAGTCGGGCACCAGCCGCCCGGACGACCCCAACCCGTTCATCCTCCGGGATTATGAGAACTGCATCTACTGTTACCGGTGCGTGCGGGTTTGCGCCGAGCAGGAGGGCGACTATGCCATCAGCGTGATGAACCGGGGGTTTGGAGCGCAGATCACCACCGAATTCGGGGGCTTGCTCAAGGACTCGGCCTGTACCTTCTGCGGTCAATGCATCCAGACCTGCCCGACCGGGGCGCTCGCCGATCTGAAGGCGCTTGCGAGCAAGGACGTGCCGGGTGAAACCCAGACGACGCGCACGATATGCCCTTACTGCGGCGTGGGATGCAGCGTCGATCTCATGACGCGAGGCGACCAGATCGTGGGTGTGCTGCCGGCCATGGATGGGCCGGCGAACCACGGCGCACTCTGCGTGAAGGGGCAGTTCGCGTTCGACTTCATCGGACACAAAGACCGCCTGGACATGCCCTTGGTGCGCGGCGACGACGGGCGGCTTCATCCGGCCACGTGGGATGACGCCCTCGACAAGGCGACGGAAGGGCTGCTCACGGCCGTCGACAATCACGGACGGCACAGCCTCTACGCAGTGGCGTCCGGGCGGGCGCCCAATGAGGCCGCCTACCTCATGCAGAAATTCGTGCGGGCGGGGCTCGGGACGAGTTACATCGACAACTGCAGTCGTGCCTGACACGCTCCGACGGTCGCCGGTCTGGCGGCAAGTATCGGTAGGGGCGCGATGTCCAACCCGCTCTCGGACATGGACAAGCCCGATGTGATCTTCTGCATCGGGACCAACATGACGGAGTGTCACCCCGTCGCGGCGACGGGGATCAAGAAGGCCATCGCCAAGGGCGCGAAACTGATCGTGGCCGATCCCCGGCGCATCACGCTGGCCGACCTGGCGGGCGTGTACCTGCCGCTAAGAGTGGGCACGGACTCGGCCCTGTTGCTCGCGATTGCCCACGTCAGCGAGCGCGAAG
>BTRA01000186.1:0-4742 GCA_036986155.1 Gemmatimonadota bacterium
GTTCGCGCGGGCTGGAATCCCAGTCCTGGAACGGGATGGGGTTGAAGGGAATGTGGTTAACGGACGCGTGAAGTGACATCGCGAGGTCGGCGAGCTTGGGAGGGAGAGTTAGATCGTCGTTCACGCCGCGAATCATCGTGTACTCGAAGGTGATACGCTTGCCGCCGGCCTCGTTGAATCTCTCGAGCGCCTGCACAACGGTAGACAGGGGAAAGCGTTTCTCGAGCGGGATGAGTGTCTGGCGGAGTGCGCTGTCCGGCGAATGTAGAGACAGGGCCAGCCGGAACTGCTCCGGGCGCTCGGCCAGCTCCAGGATGCCCGGCACCAATCCGACCGTCGAGACGGTGATGCGCCTGGCGCCCACCGAAAAGCCTTGGTTCAGAATCGTGAGGGAGGCGTGAACCGCCTCGCGATTGGCGAGCGGCTCGCCCATTCCCATGTAGACGATATTCGAGATCGGGACCATCTCTCGGGTGCGTGCCCAGCGCCCGGCACCACGATACTGCGCCACGATCTCCCCGGCGCTGAGTTGCCGCCGGAAGCCGGCCCATCCTGTGGCGCAGAACGTACACCCCATGGCGCAACCGGCTTGGGACGAGATGCAGAGCGTGAGGCGGTCGTCCGTGGGTATCAGCACAGACTCGACCAACTCGCCGTCGGCGAGCTTCCACAGGTGCTTGACAGTACCGTCCGTAGACTTCGAGACAGTGTGTGCCTCGGGTTCGCGCAACGAGAAGGCGTCGCGGAGCGCTGCCCGCTCTGGCCCGGGGAGGTTCGTCATGCCGTCAACGTCCACGGCGTCTCCCCGGTAAACCCAGTGAAGTACCTGCTGTACTCGGTAAGCCGGCTCGCCCCGTGCCAAGAAGTGCGCAGAGAGGGCCTGGGCCAACTCGTCGGGTACGGTTCCCAGCAGGTCTACGGGTGGGGGCGTCGTATCGGTAGCCATGGTGGTCGAGGAGGTGTGAGGCGCACGCCTGAAACGGGACCCAACGCGAGGAAATATAAGCGAAAACCCGCTTCGTGCGGTCGTTTCGGGGCCCGCCACTCCCGCACATGACTCGCTTGTTCCCCTGTTGGGCGGGGGTTAACATTAAGCCGATCATGAGTTCAGCCGGAGGAGGACCGGGCACTGTCAGCGATTCTGCCGGGAAAGTGATGCGTCAGGTCGTAGTTTGGGGGCCCGCTGCCTTTTGGGTAGCGGTCCTCTTTTTCTTGAGCGAGTGGGAGTCTCCGGGTATCGAGTTGATCACGGTGTACGACTCGGTCGCACACTTTTCACTGTACACGGTTCTCGGACTCACGCTGGCGTGGGCACGGCTGAGGGGTACGCGCTACCACCACGGGGTGTTCGTCGTGCTCGGCATCTCCCTCGGCCTGCTGGACGAGTTCCATCAAGGCTTTGTCCCGGGCCGCACGCCATCGATGAGCGACGTATTGGCCGACGCGGGAGGAGTGATCATAGGGTATGCGCTTTTTGTGGTGATCTTCGCGCGCTGGCTGGACTCGCGGGCCGTCGCCTCCACGTGATCGTTGAGACGCTGAGTTTCGTTCGATGCTAGAACTCGACCTTCAATGCACCGCCCTGCGCTCCAGGATGGTGGGTGGCGTCACCTCGGCCAATGAGAACGAGAGCATGCGTTTGGTGGGCTGGATCCACCGACGCCGAGACCTCGGTGGCTTGATCTTCTGGGACCTCCGTGATCGCTCCGGCCTTATCCAGATCTCGTTGGGCCCCGATTGGTCGGAGCCGGAATCCCTAGCGTGCGCACGTCGGCTTGGAAGCGAGACGGTGGTGTCGGTGAACGGTGTGGTGAAGCTGCGTCCGGCCGGTATGCGAAATCCGGAGATGGCCACGGGTGAGGTTGAGCTGCAAGCGGTCACGGTCGAGGTCTTGAACGAAGCTCGCACTCCGGAGATCCCCGTCTACCTGGGGCCCGAGGACGAGCTGCCCGCCGAGGAGTTGCGACTTCGCCACCGCGTGCTGGATCTGAGGCGCGGCGACCTGCAGGACAATCTGGTGTTGCGGCACAAGCTCATCATGGCTGCGCGCCGCGAGTTGGATCGCCTGGGCTTCATCGAGGTGGAGACACCCATTCTCACCAAGCCGACGCCGGAGGGCGCCCGCGACTTTCTGGTGCCGAGTCGCGTACATCGGGGCCAATTCTACGCCCTGCCACAGAGCCCACAAATCTACAAGCAGATCCTTATGGCCGCGGGCTTCGATCGGTATTTCCAGATTGCTCGGTGCTTCAGGGACGAGGACCTGCGTGCGGACCGGCAGCCGGAGTTCACACAAATCGACGTCGAGGCTTCGTTCGTGGCACCGGAGGACGTGTTCGGGTGGATGGAGGGTGTCATGGCCGCCATGGCAGGTGTGTCGGAGTCGGTGGAGGCACCGACGCCGTTCCCGCGTTTGACCCATTCGGAGGCCATGGAGCGATATGGCGTGGATCGTCCAGACCTCCGGTACTCCCTCGAGATTCAGGATTGGACGGTGGTCCTTGGCGGCCTAGAGTTCGGCCTGCTGCAGAGCGCGATCTCGGAGGGCGGGCGAATCCGCGGGCTGCTCCTGCGGGGAGGTGCGAGTCTCTCCAGGAAACAGATCGAGGCGATTGAAGTGGAGGCGAAGGAGGCCGGTGCGCCGGGCCTCCTGTGGACGAAGCGAACCGACGACGGGGGTTCGGGCCCGCTGTCGAGGTTCATGGCGGAATGTGATTACGACGCCTTGGGCATGGCCGCGGGCGACCTGATCTTGGTGGCGGCGGGGCCGGACGCGGTGACCTCGCCTGCGTTGGCGGTGACCCGGTCGGCCGCGATCACCCACTTGCAGCTGGATCCGATAACCGAGTGCGCGTGGCTGTGGGTGACCGACTTCCCGGTTTTCGACGAAGTTGGCGGTGCGTTGGCGGCCAGCCATCACCCCTTCGTACGTGTCCACCCCGACGACGCCGACCTCTTGGACACGGATCCCGCTCGGGCACGGGCACAGTCGTACGATCTCGTGTACAACGGCGTGGAGCTGGGGTCGGGGAGCATCAGGAACCACGACTCGAATGCCCAGCGGAAGATTCTCAGGCTCCTGGGGCTCAGCGATGCCGACATCGAACTCAAGTTCGGATTCCTGCTGAAGGCACTGGAATCGGGCGCGCCGCCCCACGGGGGCATGGCACTCGGGATGGACCGAATCGTGATGCTCTTTTCGGGCTCACGGAGTCTCCGCGACGTGCTTGCGTTCCCGAAGACGACAGCCGCACGGGCCCTCTTCGAGGAGGCCCCGGTGCACGTGAGCCCACAGGAGCTCGCCGAGTTGGGGCTCAGCATCGCCGGCGAGGGCGAGCACCATGGGTGACGGACAGAACGTGGCCATCGAGCATCGGCTGGATGCGGATGGGATCGACGCCCTTCTGCTGACCGGAGTGAACGACGCCAACCTCCAGAAGCTGTCGCAGACCTTCGGTGTGCGGGTCGTTCTGCGCGGGGACCACCTGATTCTCTCGGGGGATCTGGAGGCCGTCGAGGCTGCCGTTCCGGTTACACGGCACGTCATCGAGCTGTCGCGTCTGAGGGTGCCGTTCGACGTCAACGACATCGGCCGGTTCGTGGAGGAACTCGGGTCTGGCGGCGAGACCAGGATCGTTCCACCGGGGGAGGAGATTCGGCTCGCGCTGCCGGGCACGCGCAGGGTGATCACGCCGCGGACCGAGGGCCAACGGACGTACCTGCAGGCGATTCTGGAGCAGGACATCGTGATAGGGATCGGTCCGGCAGGGACCGGAAAAACCTATCTGGCGGTGGCTGCGGCCCTGGACGCGCTGTACAAGAAGCAGGTCAAGCGGATCATTCTCGCACGTCCGGCCGTGGAGGCGGGTGAGAGCCTCGGATTCCTACCGGGGGACATGCAAGAAAAGGTGGACCCCTACCTGCGGCCGCTTTACGATGCTCTCGAAGACATGATGCCGTCCGACCGTGTTCGGCGAGTCTTGGAGGAGCGCACCGTCGAGATTGCCCCGCTCGCCTACATGCGGGGCCGCACGCTCTCCGACGCGTTCGTGATCCTGGACGAGGCACAGAACTCCACGACGGCTCAGATGAAGATGTTCCTCACGCGGCTGGGCCTGAATTCCCAGGTGGTCATCACGGGTGACAAGACCCAGATCGACCTTCCGCGGAGGAGTGATTCGGGACTCCTGGAGGTGGAGGACATTCTGAAAGGAATCGACGGAATCGAATTCGTCTATCTGACCGACGTGGATGTGGTCCGACATCGACTGGTGAAGGACATCATCAGGGCATACGCGGCCTCCACCGATGAGGGCGGCGAGTGACCCAAGACGGTCGAGGCACCGCCCAACTGCCGGAGTCGCGGGCTGAGGCGAGGCCGGTGTGGCCCGACGGGGTCGTGTATCATGGCGCGCGGCTCATGCTGCTGGTCGCCCTAGCGGTCGCGATCACGTTGCTCTTCCCGCCCATGGGGCGCCGTGCGGATGTCGGGTTGGCACTGGGCGACGTGGTGCCCGAGGACCAGCACGCCCAGGTCCTGTTCCGGGTGCCCAAGAGCGGCGAGGAACTCAGCCGTGAGCGGGACGAGGCAGCCGCACGTGTGCCCCCGACGCTGGACCACCGGCCGGACGTCGCCGACTCGGTTTCGGCCCGGCTCACGCTGTTCTTCGACCGGATCGACACGCTCGGCGCGAGTCAGGACTCGGCGTCACTCCGGAGTATGCTTCAGAGCGTTTCGGTGC
>BTRA01000187.1:0-4733 GCA_036986155.1 Gemmatimonadota bacterium
CATCAGGGACGACGACCCGGTGGCGTTCATGGAGGGCGAATTACTCTACAATCTCAAGGGCGAGGTGCCCGAAGACGACGACTTCGTGATCCCCTTGGGGGTGGCAGATCTCAAGCGGGAAGGCGGCGACGTCTCTATCATCACCCACGGCAAGATGGTCCACCTCTGCTTGCAGGCGGCATCCCAAATGGCCAAGGACGGGATCGAGGCCGATGTGCTCGACTTGCGCTCCCTCCGCCCGCTGGACGTCGAGGCCATGCTCGCGTCGGTGCACAAGACCAATCGCGCCATCTATGTCGAGGAAGGCTGGCCTTACCTCGGCGTGGGCGCCCAGATCGTCGCGATCCTCCAAGAGGAGGCGTTCGACGACCTCGACGCGCCCGTTCTGCGGGTCACCCAAGCGGACATTCCCATGCCGTACAACAAGAAACTCGAAGCCATGACCAAACCCACCGCATCCCAGGTGGTGGAAGCCTGCCACCGCGTGTTGTACAGGTAGCGCTGAGGATGGCGACCAAGGTTCATATGGAGGCGCTCTCTCCGACCATGGAGGAGGGGCAGGTCGTGAAGTGGCTCAAGGCCGAAGGCGACCCCGTCACGGCCGGGGAGATCCTGGCCGAAATCGAGACCGACAAGGCTACGATGGAATTGGTCGCACGGGGCGACGGGCTCCTTCGCAAGATCCTGGTCGGTGAGGGTGGAACGGCGCCCGTGGGCGACGTTATCGCGGTCATTGGTTCGGCGGACGAGGATGTGTCCGAATTCGGGAGCAGTGGTGGCGAGGCTTCCTCCGCGTCGTCGCCCGCTCCGGAAGCGAGTGAAGTAACCGAGGTGGAGTCCGCCCCGGCCGAGGCCGAGGCCCCCGAGACCATCGCCGCGCCAGGGCTGGACCGGGCGGCCAACGGGCGAATCAAGGCGTCTCCGGTGGCGCGTCGCTTGGCCGAGGAGGCGGGGCTGGACCTCGCGTCCGTGGCCGGATCCGGGCCGGGGGGGCGCATCGTCAAACGGGACGTGGAGGCGGCGCTGGAGGGCGGGGTACCCGCTGCGCCGGCGCGAACGCCCACACCCCTTACGGCGGTTCCTCCGGTATCCGATGCCGACTATGAGGACATTCCGCTCACGCAGATGCGGAAGACGATTGCGCGGCGCCTGGTAGAATCGATCGGGCCCGTCCCGCACTTCTTCCTCACGGTCAACGTGGACATGACACGCGCGCTGGAGGCTCGGCAGCGTATCAACTCCATGCTGGAAGCCGAGGGTCGAAAGACGTCGATCAACGACTTGATCATTCGCGCCACAGCCGCTGCACTGCGGCGTCACCCGGACTGTAATGCCCACTGGATGGGGGACTCCGTGCGGCGCTTCAACAGGGTACACATCGGCGTAGCGGTGGCCATAGACGATGGGTTGATCACGCCGGTGATCCGGGACGCGCACATGAAGGGTGTGGCGGACATCGGCGCCGAGGTCCGTGAGTTGGCCGGCCGCGCGAGAGAGAAGAAGCTGATGCCCGACGAATACACCGGGGCGACGTTTTCTATCTCCAACTTGGGTATGCTCGGGATCCATGAGTTTACCGCGGTGATCAATCCGCCCGAGGCCGGCATCCTGGCGGTTGGTGCTGTGGAGGATACACCGGTGGTGGTCGAGGGCGAGATTCACGTCCGGCCCCGCATGCGTATCACCATGAGTTGTGATCACCGGGTGATCGACGGCGCGCTGGGCGCGCGTTTTCTGGCGACCCTGCGAGGCATGCTCGAGGAGCCCGCCGCGATCCTGATGTGATGACGCCGCGCCTGGTTGGTCGGACTGCGGCTTCGAGGGCGACCGTCGTCTTGGTGTTGGCGGCAGGTGCTTGCGGTCCACGCAACTCCAATCCGGAATCGATGCGGGGTGAGAGGTCAGCCCACCTCCTCGCCGATGGCTCGGGTGGCGTGAACCAAAAGCGCTACGACGACGCCCCCTACGTCGTGCTCATCTCGATCGACGGCTTCCGGCACGACTATCTGGACCTATTCGATGTTCCCAACCTGCGGCGGATCGTCGACGGTGGTGTCAGGGCAGAGGCCATGATCCCCGTCTTCCCTTTGAAGACGTTCCCAAACCACTATTCGATCGCGACCGGCATGTATCCGGCTAGGCATGGCCTCATCAACAACCGCTTTTACGATCCAGAGCGAGACGAGTCGTACTTCTTCCTCGACCGGGACAAGGTGGCTGACGGCACTTGGTACGGAGGCGAGCCGCTGTGGGTGTTGGCGGAGCAGCGGGGCATGGTCTCCGCGGCATTCTTTTGGGTTGGCACGGAGGCCGACGTCCGGGGAGTGCGGCCCACGCACTGGCGTGACTTCGATGGGAGTGTGCCAAACTCCGATCGAGTGGACCAGGTGCTCGCCTGGTTGACCGAACCGGTGCGCGTGCGACCTCACATGCTCACGCTCTACTTCGAGGACGTCGATCAGGTAGGCCACCGTTCTGCGCCCGAGAGTCCCGAAATGACTGAAGCCGTGCGCTCGATCGATTCGGCGATCGGACGCCTCCTTGATGGGATCGCCACCCTACCCTACGGAGACCAAGTCTACGTGGTCGTCGTGTCGGACCACGGGATGGCCGCCTTCGGGCCCGACCGGGTTTACTACCTAGAGGATTTCATGGATTTGGAGACCGTTCGGCTCACGGATGCGGGCGCCGTCGCGTTCATGTACCTGGACGGCTCGGCGCGCGAGCGCACTGATTTGAGAGACCGGCTGGCCGAGGCGATGCCTCGGGCGGCCGTCTACACGCTCGATGAAGTGCCGGAGCGACTGCACTATGCCGGCGGTCGACGCCTGGGGGACGTCATCATCGTGCCGGAGCTGGGATGGATGGTCGCGGATCGGCGCAGCCGTAACATCCAGCCCGGCTGGACCCACGGGTGGGATCCCGCCGAGAAAGCCATGCATAGCGTCTTCTTGGCCATGGGTCCGGGCATCGAACCCGGCAAGACGATCCCTCCCTTCGAGAACATCCATATCTATCCTTGGATCGCCGGGTTGCTGGGCCTGGAACCGTCTGAGCCGATCGACGGCGACCCTGCGGTACTGGGTGGTCTGGTGCGGTTCCCGTAGGGTCACCCCCTGTTTTTCATCACCCGCGGGAGGGCGCTTTTCCAGCCGGCTTGCCGCCCCCTTGGCCGCCCCGCACCTTGCATCCGGCTATGAGGGTTGGACCAGAGTCACCCTGTAGAGATCGGGAGCGGCCCATGAACTTTCGCGTTGTGAACACCCTAGCGGTGAGTCTGACGATGCTGTTCCTCGGAGCGTCGGCGCTGGATGCGCAGAGCGTCGATCGTCAGGACTCCGACATGGGGCGGCTCATCGCAGCGTTGCTCGGTGACACGCCGCTTGTGACCGACCTGAGGTCACTCACCCAGGGGATCGGGGGGCGCCCGACTGCCTCGGCGGCGAACCGTGATGCCGTTTTCTGGGGCGTAGAGCGCTTCAGGGAGGCGGGTGTCCCGGTCGCGCGCGAGGGGTTCACCATGCCACGCCTGTGGCTCGAGCGGTCCGCCTCAGCGGAGGTCCGCGGCGATGGCGTCTCTTTCTCCGCCCGCATGGCCGCGATGCCTTTTTCGGCCGCGACGCCGCTAGGTGGAATCACCGCACCGCTGGTTTCCGTCGGCTTCGGGACCGATGACGATTTCGCCCGGGCCGGGGCGGCCGTCCAAGGGGCGTTCATTCTCGTAGCTACCCCCAAGCTCCTCGATGTCGATGGCCTGTTCCGCGAATATGGTGACGCCTACCTCATAGAGCGGCGGGCGGTGGACGCGGGTGCTCGTGGAGTGATCTACATGGGGTCGAGGGCCGAGGGCATCCTGTACCGCCATAACTCATCGCTCATGGGTGACCTAGCGAGACCCATGGCTATCATGGACCGGGGGCCGGCCACCCGTGCGCTCGCGTTGCTGAACGCGGGGCGGTCGCTCACGCTGACGCTCAACGTGGACCTCGAGATCGGTGGCCCGTACGAGAGCGAAAACGTGATCGCCGAAATCCGGGGCACTACCCGTGCCGACGAGATCGTCCTGGTGGGCGCGCACATCGATTCGTGGGATCTGGGCGGCGGTGCTCTGGACAACGGCGCCAATGTCGCGCTCGTCATCGATGTGGCCCGCCAGATGCGACGGCTCGGCATCCGGCCGGAGCGGACCATACGCTTTGCGCTATGGAATGGTGAGGAGGAGGGACTCCAAGGGTCCGGAGGCTACACTCGAACTCACGAACGTGAACTCGACCGCCATGTCATGGCGATGGCATTCGATATCGGCTGCGGGCTGATCAACGGATTCTTCACAGGGGGGCGACCCGAGGTTCTGGCAGGCCTCGAGCACAGGCTGGGGCCGATTCGGGGGTTGGGTCCGTTTACGAATATCGATGTGCCGATCGTCGGTACGGACAATTTCGATTTCATGATGCAGGGTGTGGCGAACCTGGTGGGGAACCAGGAGTCGGCTTCCTACGGGCCGAATTATCACGCCTCTTCAGATCAGTTCGAGCAGTGTGATGTGCGCACGCTGCGCCTGAACGCCGCCATTGTGGCCGCAGTGACCTACGGTTTTGCGACGGGTCCCGCGCCCTGGCGGCGGCAGACGCGCGCCGAACTGGACCGCCTGATCGCGAGCACCGATCTGGAGCAGCAGATGAGGATGTTCAACGGGTGGGAGGAGTGGGGCGCGGAAGCGCGGCGGGTGGGGG
>BTRA01000188.1:0-4674 GCA_036986155.1 Gemmatimonadota bacterium
GCGCGTCGGCGGCACCCTCGGCGTGACCGCTCCACGGACGGTCAGGAGCGGGTCGTCCGTCAGGGCGGTAGTAGAACCGACCATGATGGCGTCGAAGCCCGCACGCAGGCGATGGACCTCCTCCTGCGCCAGCGGGCCGGTAAGGGTCGTGCGGTCGCCCGGCGCCGCGGAGATGCGTCCGTCGAGGCTCACAGCGAGCTTGAGGGCGACATAGGGGCACTGCGCTTCGGAGACGTGGAAGAACATGGGGTTTCTTCGACGGGCTTCCGCCGGTGTGTATACAGGTCCAACCACGTCGACGCCCGCGGAGCTCAAGTGCAACCTTCCTCCGGCGGATTCGACTCCCGGGTCGCCCGCGCCATAGACGACCCGGGCAATGCCGGCCCCCACCAGCGCGGGAGCACACGGAGGGGTCTTCCCATGGTGATTACACGGCTCCAGCGACACGTAAGCCGTGCCCCCTTCGGCTCGAGCGCCCGCCGCCTTCAGTGCCTTGACTTCCGCATGCGGCCCGTCGAAGTACTCGTGGTAACCCTCCCCGACCACGGCGCCGTCTCTTACGATCACGCATCCGACCATGGGGTTGGGATGAACGCTACCCCATCCTTCGACGGCCAACGCTTCCGCCCGCTCGAGCCACTCGGTTTCCCGAGCGGAAGGGGGGGGTGGGGAGGTCAGCGTCGGAGACATCACAAGGTTACGCGCAGGGCGGCCGAAGCGAAGAACGGGCGGGAGGATGCGCTGAAGTCGCCGCTGCGTCCCTGCAGGTCGCCGAACCCTGACGACCAGCCTGCCTCGATCGACCCCTGAAGGACCAAGAACGACCAAGACGTACCGCCGAAGTAGACTCTTCGCCTGTCCGTGAAATCGCCCGTCGCGGTGCTGACGCCGCCACCGGGAGCGATGGTGCGCAACGACATGTTCCCACGGTGCCAATCCCAACCCACTCCCGCGAAGAACCCGATGAGTGGTAGGTCCTTACCGACGATCGCTCGGACCGACGTAGTAGAGAGGTCGAAGGTGATCTCGGCGTTGTCCCTTGTCCGATCGCCATAGGTGGCTTCGCCGAAACCGCGATGAACCACTGAAACCGACAGGCCCGGGGCCGTGAACGACTCCCGCAGGAGGCCGAGACGCGCGCCCACACCGATTGTCCCCGCATTATCGCCGAACTCGCTCGGCAGCCTCAGGTAACTGGCGGTGGCGAGGAGGTCGAGGGCGAAGAGCCCGCCCACTGACGGTACCACCGAAAACCCGTCTAGGACCGAGACGACTATCGAGCCCTGAATCGTTGGTACCCAGAGCGTCTGATCGTCCACGTCCGGACGGGATACGCCCGTGACGCGCGGGCTCTTCAGGCGACCGAGTGTGGCGCGGACGCTCGCGGATACGCGGGGGACGGATCCCAGTTTCTTCCCGAGCGTGCTCGAAGTACCTGGCACGTCCGTGCCGCCGGCGCCGACGAACCCCACGCCGGCACGGAGTGCCTGCGTCGCGACCGCGACCTCTTCGCACCAAATCCGCGCCACAGCCGCACCCGAGAGGCATCCACTCACGAGCATTTCGGCGCCCTGCCCGGAGGCTCCCGAAGCACCGCCCACCAGCATGCCTATGGCGAGCATTGAGAACACGCGACCCTGCTTCATGCCAAGCTTACTCCTGTCTCACTGCGTACACTGCCCAATACCCAGGCGGCCGTTCCGGAAGCAACGCACCCCTCCACGAGCGAGTCCGCATCCTCACTCGCCACCACGGCGATCATGCCGACTCCCATATTGAATGCACGGAACATCTCGTCCGGTTCGACGCGACCCGCCTCGGCCAGCACGCGAAACGTTTCGGGCACATCCCACGAGGCAAGATCGATTGTGGCTCCCAGGTCCCGCCCGAGTGTTCGAGGCAGATTGCCGGGGATTCCGCCGCCGGTAATGTGCGCCAAACCCTTGATGATGCCGTCGCCGAGAAAGGGGCTGAGGAGCGACTGGTAGCTAGAATGGATCGTCAGCAGCACGTCGGCGACGCTCCTGTCTTGCCCGGGAAAGACATCCTCGACGTCCAGCCCCAGCACCTCGAAGACGATTCGGCGAGCGAGCGTATATCCGTTGGTGTGTAGGCCCGAGGACGGAATACCGACAAGGACATCCCCCGCTACAACGCCCGAACCATCGAGAATTCGATCCCGTTCCACCACCCCCACGATGAACCCAGCGAGATCGTATTCGTTGGCTGCGTAGAAGTCCGGCATCTGGGCCGTTTCTCCGCCGAGCAGGGCGCACCCGTTTTCGCGACAGGCCATGGCGACCCCGCCTACGACTTCCTTCACCACTGCTTCGTCGAGGTCACCGGTGGCGAGGTAATCCAGAAAGAAGAGTGGCCGAGCACCTTGGACCAGGATGTCGTTCACGCAGTGATTCACCAGGTCCTGGCCCACCGTGTCGTGCCGCCCGGAGCGGAAAGCGATCTTGAGCTTGGTGCCCACTCCATCGGCGCTCGAAACCAGAACGGGCTTGGCAACTTCGGGCGGGACGGCGTAGAGCCCCCCGAAGAGGCCCATCTCTGACAGGGTGTTGGCGTCCCGCGTAGATTCGACGACGCCTCTCAACCCCTCTTTCGCCCGGTCCGCTGCATCCAGGTCGACGCCTGCATCCCGGTAGCTGAGGCGCCGCACATCAGTCATTGGCGCGCCCGGCCGTATCGAACTTGTGCTCGAACGAGGTCATTTCCTTGAATTCGGCGACCCGCTTGAGCACGTCGTCGGTGGAGAGATCCTTGAAGCGATCGATGCTGAAACTCTCGACCGCGAACGAGCCGGTTACAGATCCGTAGATCATCGCCCTACGGTAGTCCGATCGTGTAGGATTGATCGTCTGGGCTAGATAACCGAGAAATCCGCCCGCAAATGAATCGCCGGCGCCCGTAGGGTCGAACACAGATTCCAACGGATAGCCGGGGGCGAAGAACGACCAGTCCTTGGCGAAGAGGGCCGCGCCATGCTCGCCCTTCTTGATGACCACCATCGATGGG
Organism: Gemmatimonadota bacterium; assembly: GCA_036986155.1. Taxonomy (GTDB): domain Bacteria; phylum Gemmatimonadota; class Gemmatimonadetes; order Longimicrobiales; family Gaopeijiaceae; genus JACZXQ01. The sequence continues at coordinate 3,025 of BTRA01000188.1, forward strand.
CCGTGCTCTCTGATCCACCGGCTCGCTCGAACGAGATTGTGATCCCCGGCGAGGAGTTTCGCCTCGGAGTCGTTCACCATGAGGACGTCCACACGCCCCAGCAGATGTAGCAGAGCCTCCCTGCTTCCTTCGATCCAATAGTTCATGGTGTCACACACGACAACGCCTGGTGCCCTCACCTGCTGCAGAACGTCCCACTGGAGCTCGGGAGCGATATTGCCGAGAAACACGAACTTCGCGTCCCGGAACTGTTCCGGAATTGCCGGCTTGAAGTCTGCGAAGACGCCGAGTTGCGTGTCGAGGGTCTCGCGAGTGCTGAAGTCTTCGCCGTACCTGCCAGCCCAGAAAAAGCTCGAGCCGTCGGCTTGTTCCACACCGCTCAGATCAGCTCCCCGCTCACGAAGAAAGTCCAGTTCGCCCATGGGATAGTCCTGGCCGACGACACCCACGACCTGAACGTTCGAGAGCAGGGTCGCGGCGCCACTGAAGAATATGGCCGATCCACCCAGCACACGCTCCGCCTTCCCGTGGGGCGTTTCAACCGAATCCAGGGCGATACTGCCTACGACGAGAACGGTCATTATGCTCGTGGTCGAGGGGTGACGGGTTTCACGGTCGAGTCTCCGCGCGGTCCATACGCTCCGGCGCGGAAAGACCGAGCACGCTGAGGCCGTTTGCCAGAACGATCTGCACGGACTTCGCGAGCGCTAGGCGGGCCCTGCTCACATCCGTGTCCCCAACGAGCACCGCCAATTCCGGATTGCGACTCGGATTTCCGGCGTGATACCATGAATTCACGGCTCCCGCCAATTGTTCGAGGTAGTCACACACCAAGTGCGGTGCCCTGAGCTCGGCGGCTCGTTCGATCAACCTCGGCAGATTCAGTAGCCGCTTGATGAGTTCCAGCTCCGTCGGGTGCGTCAGTAGCGTCAGATTTGCACCGGCCATACCGCCCTCCCCGGAATCGACTCCGGCCTTCCGGAATATGCTACACATCCGGGCGTGAGCGTACTGGATCTTGAAGACGGGATTCTTCTCGGACTGATCGAGCGCGAGATCGAGGTCGAATACGAGCTGCGCTTCAGGCTTTCTCCACTGGAACAAATAGCGCGTAACATCCACACCCACCTGCTCGACGAGCTCTCGGAGCGTGACCAGGAAGCCCGAGCGCTTTGAGAACTTGATCTCCTCTCCGTCCTGCTCCACCCGCACCATCTGATGAAGGACATATTCCGGATAACCTTGAGGCAGTCCCAGAGCCTGGAGGCCGGCCCGCACCCGCGCGATGGTACCGTGGTGATCGGAGCCCTGGACGTTGATCACGTGCTCGAATCCCCGCCCCCACTTGTCCATGTGGTATGCGACATCGGGAAGAAAGTACGTCGGAGCGCCGTCGCTCTTGAGCATCACACGGTCCTTCTGGTCACCGAACTCGGTCGTCTTGAGCCAGACCGCCCCTTCGTGCTCATACACGAGTCCGGTAGCCTGGAGATCCGCCACCGTCGAGTCGATGCGGCCACTCTCGTAGAGAGACGATTCCAGAAAGTAGGTGTCGTACCTCACCCCGAAGTCGTTCAAGTCACGGTCCTGCTCATCGCGCAGCCTTCCGACGGCAAAGACTCGGAGAGCATCGCGAGCGTCGGGAGTATC
>BTRA01000189.1:0-4581 GCA_036986155.1 Gemmatimonadota bacterium
GCGGCTCCTGGTGGCCGAGCGCGAGTCGGTGATCGCCGCTCAAGGTAGTGCGGGGCTGTCGATCGCGGCCCGGCAGACCGATGCGGCGCGGTATGTCATTGAAGCGTGGCATCCGTCCGCTACCGACTTCGACTTGATCCGCGCTGGGATCTGCGACTGGTACGGTCGCGCCCGAGACGCCAAGGAGGCTGTATGCGGCACCGCGGATTCCGAGGCGTTTCACACGTGGCGGAAGAGGGCCAAGGACGTCCGGCACCAGGTGCAGTTTCTCGCGCCGACTGCCCCGCAGATGATGGGAGCGGCCGATGACCTCCACCGGCTCACAGACCTACTGGGTGACGCCAACGATCTCGTTCACCTGGAAGTAGCGGCCCGGTTACACTACCCGGACGTGTTCGATGGGGAGGACCGAGTATTCCGGATGCTGGCCGACCAACGGGGGTCGCTTTGGAGCGCTGCATGCTCGCTCGGACATGAGCTCTTCGCGGAGAATGCCGAGGACTACACGTCGAGGCTCGAGAGCTACTGGGAGGTTTGGGTGGCTGAAGGGTCGAATCCGGCGGAGGGTGGTCAAGGATAGAGCCTGACGGCTTCCCAGCCCGGCCCTGACCGCGTAAACACGAGGCGGTCGTGCAGCCGATTCAACCGGCCCTGCCAGAACTCGATGCGCTCCGGCTTCACCCGGTAGCCGCCCCAAAACGGCGGTAGAGGCACTTCAGCGCCCTTGAACTGCGTGTCGTAACGCTCGAAGCGCGCACGAAGTTCGTCGGGGTCGTCCAGGATCTCGCTCTGCTTCGAGGCCCAGGCACCGAGTTGGCTCCCGCGAGCCCTTGTCAGGAAGTAGGCGTCCGACTCCTCCGGCGACACGCGCTCCACCGCCCCTTCAATTCGAACCTGTCTCTCGAGGACAGGCCAATACGCCACCAGCGCGGCCTTTGGATTCTCGTCCAACTCTTTGGCTTTTCTACTGCCGAAGTTCGTAAAGAACTCGAAGCCGTGATCACTGAAGTCCTTGAGGAGCACCATGCGTGCCGCAGGAGTCCCATCCGCTGTCGCCGTAGCCAGCGTTACGGCCTCAGGTAGGAGGATGCCGGATTCTCGGGCCGCGTCGAACCACTCCGAGAAGAGGTCGATCGGGTCTCGATCGGCCGCTGCCTGGGGCAGGCCTCGGGCCATGCCCTTGCCCATGGTCACAAGAGAACGGATCGAGGATTTCAAGGACATCGTGGACCCATTCCCCTCCAGCGAGCAGTCTTTGCCGGGACCGTGTGCCTGGGTGCGGCGCGTAGGGGGCGGAAGATGTGGGGCGCCTCACCCTGGGGGCAAGGAGGGACGGCTCCCTTGCGATCCGGCGCGCCAGCCGGATCTCGGCATCGAAGAGCATCCTGATGGCCAGTGGGCCCCGGGTGGAGGAGTCACCCCCTGCCCCCGCAAACTCGACCAGCTGCCAGGCACCAGCGTCGCGTGAATCGTTTCCCAATCGCGCCGGTGGGCCGAAGAACGCGGCGGTGGAGAACCCTTTGTCGGTTGGCGCCGTCAGCCCACCGGACCACCACAGATCTCGTACGAATTGCCGCACGCATTCTGCGCGTCTTGGAAGAACTTGTAACAACGGCCCGTATTCTGACAGTGATGTGGGAATTTGGGATCGCAACACCGGTTGTGGCGGACACAGCAGGCGGTCTTAGGAGCTGAGCAGTTGCAGTCGTTGCTGGGAGACCCGGTCGGGGACGGGGCGCAGCCCTCGCCGAGAAAAAGCGCCGCGAGGAACGCGCGCAGCGCAGATCGACGTGAGGCGATGCTCGCGAGGTTTCGCGAGAGATCATCGAAGAACTCATCCATCGGAGTCACCCTGCCGGGGGCCAGGTTCGTCTGATGCAAGATAATGTGGCAGGGTGGAACACGCTCATGTTTTTTTTCTGGCCGTACCCGCCTCGGCGGCCAAAGCTACCAACTTCGCGATGTCCTCCTCCCCCCTAGCGACGCGACTCCCGATCGTGCCGGCCGGGTCGACGAGGACGGCCCCCGGCGTGACGAAGACAGCATAGGCGCTGGTCACGCCCTCCTCCTCGTCGGAGAGGACGTCGCTGACGCCGGAGACCAACGCTCGGGCCCGCACTGCCTGCTCCCACCCACCACCGAGCACGGCGATGCGCAGCGTCTTGCGGTGTTCGCGCTGCCATTTCTCGATGTCGGGTACTAGTGCCATGCACGGCTCGCAGCCTGGATCCAGGAAGATCAGCAAAACCTTCTTCCCACCGCGGCAGAGGTCGTTGAGGCCGATGGATCCGCCCGACAGGGAGGGTAGTTGGAAGCCGGGGGCCACCTCCCCGACCTCTAGGTCCCGTGGCTCCTTGATGGCATGGACGAGCTCGGGTACTGACCCACCCTGCGTTTCCAGCGCATCCAACCGGAGCAGGAATCGGCCATGCTGGCGGATAACGTGGAGGATAAGCCACCCCTGTACCGCCACGGCGGCGACCAGCAAAGTCACCACCGAGAGCCTCACCACTTCCGAGTGCGCGCCCACGGTGGTGAGAGCCACGATGCTCGGCCCGGGTCCCGCCCAGACGACGAAGCCCGCAACCGCCAGCAGCACGCCATTTCGCACGAGTGTCCGCCACCCGATCGGACGCGTGTCGGCCGAGCCGAAGCATCGGCAGGGCGGCCTTCGGCCCAGCAGGAGATTCACCCCGATGATCGCGGTGAACACCAGCAGCAGGATCGACGCGGCGAAGCCGCCCCACGCCGCCGAGCCGACCCTGAGGAGGAGAACGGCCACCGCCAGTTCGGTGAGTGGAAGCAGCACCGCCACTGTCGCGGCGAGCCGTTCAGGGGCGCCGAATTCCGTAACTGCCCGCCGTGTGCCTTTCCGATCGAGCAGTTTCGCTCCGGCAGCCACGACGAAGACTGCGCTCAACACCACTCTGGCGAACACCCGCAATGGGTCCACGCGACTCTCCTGTGGACGATGGGCTAGCCGGCACCTCCAGGCGATATTGCAGCACCGGCCCCTCCGGATCCTGAGCGAGCGATTCAGCGGCTCATCGCAGGCCGGGATCATTCAAGACAATGGTAAGGTCACTTGCCCACCGCAACGTCGTGCCGACGCCGGGTTGCCGGCTCAGCAGTGTACCGAGAGCGGCCGTTGGGCGCAGGCAGATGGGGCGGGACGTGATCCGTGCGGTGAGCGCCTCCGCAGGTTCGCTGAGGTCGATCAGCCGAGGCGTAGGAATGACTCTCCCGCCAGCAGGGCCTCGTCGCACTCATCCGTCTCGCAAAAGATCCGGAAGGGCACCGGTGGTTCAGGATGCTCCGGCGGGTCCTGGAGCGTGAGTTGCCACCAACCCAGGTCGTGCCAACGCCCGCGTTTGTGGCCCACGTTGCGGAAGACGCCCAACGGCTTGAAGCCGAGAGCCTCATGCAAGCCTACACTGCCTTCGTTGGGGAGGGTGATCCCGGCAAATGCGCGTATTAGACCCTGTCGCTTGAGGACCTCGAGGAGCGATGTGTAAAGGACCCGTGCCACGCCTGATCGGCGCGCATCAACGTGCGTGTACGCGGAAACCTCAACGGACCACTGATAGGCTGGGCGCGTGCGGAGCCGCGCGGCGTAGGCGTAACCGGCGAGCCGACCATCCCCTTCACACACCAGCCAGGGGTAGGTCTCGAGCGTCGACCGGATTCGACGCTCAACCTCCCCCACCGAGGGCGGGTCCTCTTCGAACGAGATGGCGGTGTCCGCCACGATCGGCCGGTAGATGTCCAAGATCTGGAGAGCATCGGGCGGGCGGGCGATGCGAATTCGGGTCGACTCCATCGACGTACCGCCGTTCCGCTAGGCGCTTTAGTTGGCCCCGTAGACCTCCGTCTCCGGGAACGTGAGGGCAAAGCCGTACCACCGCGTGAAGACCTGCATCGGCCGCTCGGCCGGAAGTTCCGTGTCGCCGTCGAAAAGGCCTCCTGCTCGCACGAACCGGCCGTTGTTCATCCGAAGCACGGTCCCATTCCAACGGGCTCCGGTGGCTTCGGTGTATAGTGCCGCGACCGTGTTCGAGGTAGGCTCGATGTAGATTAGCACGCCGCGTCCGTCCATGCGGTCGAACACGAAGCCACCCTTCTCGTTCACTACCTCCATGGGGTAGTAGCTCTGGGCGTCACTGGTCCAGACACCCAGCCCGATGTCCATTTCGGGCCTTCGCGGATCCTCTCCCCTAATGGTGCGGCGCAACCGGTCGGACAGCATCCCGACCCGGTCGGTCAGCGGAGACCAACGGCTTTCTTTGCGGATCTCTCGATCGGAGATCGCCACCATCAGGTCCGGGTCACCTTCGAGCGCCTGCTCGGCAGTGACCATCAGCAGGTTGTACATCGGTAACTGCCGGCCCTTCATCGGCCCGTCCAGCGCCTTGCCCGTGACGTGGTGCCAATAGGAGCCCGTCTCGCGGTCCCAAAGCAAGGAGACACCGTTGAACAGGCCCCGAAACTCGAAGTGGAGGAGTTGTCCGTCGATCGTGGGAGTGAAACTCACCCCTGAGTTGCAGGCGGGTCAGAACGACACCATCCAAGGCTCGCCCATGA
>BTRA01000190.1:0-4480 GCA_036986155.1 Gemmatimonadota bacterium
CGCCGACACACCGGAGGTTCACAGGATGGCCGCCCTTCTGCGGTTGAGCACGCGCATCGCAGCAGCCCACGACGAACACGAGGTGTTCCGAAGCGTCGTGGACGGTCTGCGGGATCCGGCCATCGGATACGACTTCGTGGGTGTGTTCCTCGTCGATCCGGAGACGGGGGACCGCGTGTTGCGGGCCAGCGTGGGCTGGGAGGGCAAGCATGAAGGCTTCAGGTTGTCCGCGGGCCAGGGCTTGAGCGAACGTCCTGTCCTGGACGGGAAGATGCACTACTCGCCGACTGCCCTGACGGAGGCGCGCTACGTCCAGGGCGTCACCCACGGCTCGGAGTTGGACCTGCCGCTCTACGTTGACGAGGACGTGGTCGGTGTGCTCGTAGTGGAGAGCGATCAGGAGCATGCCTTCGGCGAAGACGACTTCCTGATTCTGACCGCCGCGGCGCAACAAGCCGGGATCGCCATCGGACGGGCCCGCCTTCTCTCGAGCGAGCGCCAGCGCTCCCAGGAGCAGCAGGCACTCTTGGACACCATGCGGGATCTCTCGGGTGAGCTCGAGTTGGGCAGCCTCCTCCAGCGGGTGGTGAAGCGCGCCGTCACGCTCCTCGGCGTGACGGGTGGTGAACTCGCCATCTTCGACGAAGAGCGCGCGGAGTTGGAGATCGTCGCCAGTCATAACATCGGCAGTGACTCGATCGGGACGCGCATGGCGCTCGGTGAGGGAGCGATGGGGATGGCCGCGCAGACGAGGGAATCCCGGATCATCCCCAACTACCAGGAGTGGGAGCACCGCTCGGAAAAGTACCAAGACACGACCGCAATGGGTGTGGCCGTAGTCCCGTTGCTGGTCGGGGAACGTCTGGTGGGGTGCCTCGCCAGCGTACATACCGAAGCCGACCGTGCCTTCGGTCCGGAGGACCTGCGTCTCATGAACCTGTTCGCGCCACAGGCCGCGATCGCGATCGAGAACGCTCGGCTCTTCACCGCCGAGTTCCAGAGGGCCGAGGAACAGAAGGCCCTGATCGAGACCATGCAGGATCTCTCGTCTGAACTCGAGCTGTCCAAGCTGCTCCAATCGGTGCTCGAGCGCGCGGTGACGCTGCTCGCAGTGACCGGCGGCGAGTTGGCGATCTTCGACGAGGCGCGGCAGGAGTTGGAGATCGTCGCGTGCCACAACATCGGCAGTGATTCGACGGGTACGCGCATGGCGCTTGGGGAGGGAGTGATGGGAAGGGTGGCACAGTCGCAGGAGCCCCTCATCATCCCGAACTACCCGGAGTGGGAGGGGCGCTCGCCTCTTTACGCGGACACCACGGCACGAGGCGTGGCGGTCGTGCCGCTGCTGGTCCGCAACAGGCTGGTGGGAACGTTGGCGAGTGTTCACACCGAGGCCGACCGGACGTTCGGACCCGACGATCTCCGGCTCCTGAACGTGTTCGCGGTCCAGGCGGCCATCGCCATCGAGAACGCCCGCTTGTATACCGAGGCCATGCGTCAGCGCCGTTTCTTCGAGACGCTGGTGCGAAACAGTCCGGTCGCGATCGTCGTGCTCGACCTGGAGGGGAGGATCTCGTCGCTGAATCCGGCCTTTGAGCGGCTCTTCGGGTACTCGCCCGACGAGGCCGTCGGAGGTGTCCTCGACGACATGATCAATACCTCCGAGACGATGGGCGAGGCGATCGCGTATACCGACGCGGCGGCCGGAGGAGAGACGCTGCACGCAGTGGGCAAGCGGCGACGGAAGGACGGCTCCTTCATCGACGTGGAGCTGTCGGCGTGTAGCGTCGAAGCGGAGGGCGAACGTGTGGGAATCCTCGCGCTCTATCACGACGTGACCGAACTGCTCGAGGCACGCCACGGCGCAGAGCAGGCCAATCAGGCCAAGAGCCAGTTCCTGGCGAACATGAGCCACGAGCTACGCACGCCCCTCAACGCCATCATCGGGTACAGTGAAATGTTGGCCGAGGAGGCGGAGGAGGTCGGACAGACCGACTTCATTCCCGACCTCGAGAGAGTACGTGGGGCCGGCCGGCACCTGTTGGCGCTGATCAACGACATCTTGGATCTGTCCAAGATCGAAGCCGGAAGGATGGAGATCTTCATCGAGTCTTTCGATCTCCGCCCGCTCGTGGACGAGGTTGCGGCTACCGTGGCACCCTTGCTTCGCAAGAACGGCAACCGGCTAGAAATCCATGTCCCGGCCGACCTCCCGGCTGTCGACGCGGACCTCACCAAGCTCCGGCAGATCCTACTGAACCTGCTCTCCAACGCGAGCAAGTTCACGACCGGAGGGCAAGTGACGATGACCGTCACGTTCCAAGAGGACGGCAATGGGGGTGAGTGGGTCGAGATAGCCATCGACGATTCCGGTGTCGGGATGACCGACGAGCAGCTGGGCCGGATCTTCGAGGCATTCAGTCAGGCCGACGCGTCTACCACCAAGCGCTTTGGAGGCACCGGACTAGGCCTCGTGATCAGCCGCCAGTTCGCGCGCCTGATGGGGGGCGAGATCTTCGTCGACAGCACTCTTGGCGAGGGCTCGACCTTTACTCTGCGACTGCCGCGAGTCGTGAGCCAGCATCTACATTCCGCCGAAGGGGGAGCCGAAGAGCTGCCCCTGAACGCTACGGTGGAGACCGAGTGAGCGGCGCGGAGGTGAGGCGAGAGGGAGACGGCCGAGAGGCCCGCCGCCGTTCCGCCCTCCTTCGCCTGAGCACCGGAATTGCGGCGGCCCAGGACGAGGACGCCGTATGCAGGGCCGTCGTCGCCGGGTTACAGGACCGCGCGTTGGGCTACGACTTCCTGGCTGCCTTCCTGGTCGATGCCGAGACCGGCGATCGGGTGCTGAGGGCAAGCGTTGGGTGGGAGGGCACGCACGAAGGATTTCGGATCCCGCCCGGACAGGGATTGAGTGAGCGGCCCCTGTTGGACGGGCAAGTACACTACTCCCCCGACGTCCGCAGCGAGCGGAGCCACGTCCAGGCCGACCTCGAGGGTTCGGAAGTGGACCTGCCTCTGGCCGTGGACGACCAGGTCGTCGGGGTCGTCGTGGTGGAGAGCACAGAGAGGGAGGCGTTCAGCCAGGAGGACCTCGAAATCCTGACTGCGGCGGCGCAGCAGGCGGCGTTGGCCATCGGGCGCGCCCGGGTCCTTGAGGCGGAGCGCCTGCACGCGGCCGAGTCGAAGGCGCTGCTCGACACCCTGAAGGATCTGTCCGGCGAATTGGAGCTCTCGAAGCTCCTGCAGGCGCTGCTGGAGCGGGCGGTGGGATTGCTCGGCGTAACGGGTGGCGAGCTGGCCATCCTCGACGAGCACGGGGGCGAGTTGCTGATCGCCGCCAGCCACAACATGGGAGCGGACGAAGTCGGAACGCGGATGAGGATGGGCGAGGGCGCCATGGGTCGGGTCGCCGAAACCCATGAGCCCCTCATGATCCCCGACTATCAGGAGTGGTCCGGGCGCTCCCCACAGTACACGGGGGACACGGTGCGGTCGGTGGTGGCGGCTCCCCTCCTGATCGGCTCGAGGCTCATGGGAGTGATCGCCGCGGTGCACTCGGATCCGGAGCGGGGCGTGGGCCGCGAGGACCTCCGACTGCTCGAGCTGTTCGCGCCGCAGGCCGCCGTAGCCATCGAAAACGCACGCCTCTTCACGGCCGAGCACCAGCGCGTCGAGGAGCAGAAGGCACTCCTCGATACCCTGGCGGACCTGGCCGGACAGCTCGAGCTGGGGCGTTTGCTCCAGGATCTACTGGAGCGTTCGGGACGTCTCCTGAACGCGACCGGAGCGGAGCTCGCCATCTTCGCGGAGGGGACGGGCGACCTCGTCATCGCCGCCAGCCACCAGATGGGCGCCGACGCGGTGGGGACCCGCATCGAACCGGGCGAGGGGGCCATGGGACGCGTGGCCGAGATCAAAGAGGCTCTCGTCATCCCGGACTACCCCGAGTGGGAGGGACGCTCGGAGAAGTACGTGGACGGCCGGGTCCAGACGGTCATGGCGGCGCCTCTGTTGATCGCGGACCGGCTGGTGGGGGTCGTTGCGGTCGTCCACTCCAGTCCCGACCGCCGTTTCGGCTCTGCCGACCTGCAACTCCTCCGCCTGTTCGCTACTCAGGCCGCCATCGCCGTCGAGAACGCACGCCTCTTTACGGCGGCACGTCACCGAGAGCAGTACTTCCAGGACCTCGTTCAGAACAACCCCGTAGCGATCGTGACGCTGGATCTCGACTTCAATATCACCGCCTGCAACCCGGCCTTCGAGGAACTGTTCGGCTGGCCGGAGGCAGAGGTTCTGGGGCAGAATCTGGACGAGTTGGTGAACACGGAGGAGTCGGTCGCCGAGGCGGCCACCTACACGGAAGACGCCCACAAGGGTCGGGTCGCGCGAGGGATGGGAAAGCGAAAGCGCCGTGACGGAACGTTGGTGGACGTGGAGCTGGCAGGCGTGCCGGTGATGGTCGACGGGGAGCAGGTCG
>BTRA01000191.1:0-4433 GCA_036986155.1 Gemmatimonadota bacterium
ACCCCAGCTTGCATCGCGGCGGCCCGGCCGTCCTCTACCACGTCGACGGTGTAACCCTCCTCTTGCAAGCCGCGACGAATGAAGCTGGCCATCTTTCGTTCGTCTTCGACCACCAGAATATTCATGGTCTTCGGTACTCCCTGGTCTCACCCCTGCTCGGTGGATTCTGGCGTCTCATCGTGGTTTCCCCAGGGGCGCCCCCTCGTACGCGACGCCGGGCCACCATTTCGCGGCGACGTCGGCACAACGTAGTAGACAACGGTGATCCACGTATAGCCGACCCCGGCTCGCGAGTTCCCGAACTGCGTTAAGGAAGCTTAACCCACCCTTGGCCGTCGGCTAACCGGCTCATGCCAGATTCGCCGGTGTCGGATCGACGATACGGGCAAGGGGCGTTGACGGCGGGACCATGGCCGACAGCCGAAGCGCGGAATCGGACGGGTAGCCTGAGCAAGGATGAACCAAATGAGGAACAATCGGTTTTCTAGACGAGCGCGGTCGATACTCGGGGGCACGCTGGTCTTGAGGTTGCTGGTGTTCGCCACTTCGGCCCAGGCGGCCCAGGAGGCCACGGCTGCCGAGGTTCCTGGGGGAGCTCCTCCTCTGACGCTGGAGCAGGCGCAGACGTTGGCTCGTCGGAACAATCCCTCCCTCCGCGCCGCTCGAACCTCGATCCAGATTCCCCGGGCGCAGTTGACACAGGCTTTTCGGTTCAGCAATCCAGCGCTGGGCTTCGGCGTCCTACCCGGCATCAACTCGGGCACGGGTCTTTCCGTCTCGCTCGGCAAGCGGTTCGAAGTCGCCGGCCAGCGCGGACTGCGGGCCGACGCCTTTCGCGCTCAGATAGGAGCGGCCGAATGGCGAGCCGCCGACGTAGAGCGCCTTCTCCGTGTAGACGTTGCCCAGAAGTTCTACGCCATTCTGGTGAGCCAAGAACTCGTTCAGCTCATGGATTCCGTCGCCGCCGTGACGGGTCGGCTGGTAGAAGCCGCAGACTTGAAGTACCGGGCCGGTCTGGCCCCGGAGCTGGACCGGAACATCGCGCGCATTCAGCTTCTCCAAGTGCAGGTTCAGCGCGCCGAGATTCTTCGCGAACTCAATGTTCGCACAGCCGAGCTGAACGCGCTCACCGGGAAGCCGGACGAAGCCCACCTAACTGTCGTCGGGTCGCTCATTGAAGAGTCGATCCCTCAGGAGATGTCCCGCGACCGACTGGAAGCTCATGCCACCCGGTCCCGGCCCGACGCTCAGGCCGTGGCGCTGAGAGGCCAAGCCGTCTCTAGGAAGCTGGACTTGGCGCGCCGGTTACGGGTGCCCGATCTGATTCTGGGCCTGGGCCTCAACAGGGAGGCGGACGGCATCAAGACGGTTGGCTTGAGTGCCGGCTTCTCTCTGCCGCTGTTCGACCGAAACCAAATCGGACGGGATCTGGCCAAGGTGGACCAAGGCCTCACGGCCGCGCAGGCCGAGGCGACCGAACTGGCCATCCGTCGCGAGGTCCGCTCCGCTCTCTCCAGGCTCGACGCGGCGCGCACTCAACTCTCCACCTTCCAAAACGAGATTCTCGCCCTAGCGGATGCCAGCCAGCGCTTCGCGGCCGCAGCGTACGCCAGAGGCGAGCTGGATATCACGACGGCTGTGCTCGCCCAGCGACAATTCACCGACGCCCAGGCAGGATACTTGGAGGCCGTGCTGGCATTCGACGAGGCCGCGGTCGAGTTGGAAGGAGCGGTGGGCACATCACTCACGGCGTTCGCCACTGATGACACAGAAGAGGAGGGTTAGCGATGAGCACGACCGGCTCGCGGTGGCTCCGGATGTTCACACTATTCGTTACCGGAGCAAGTTTGATCGGGGTTGGGATCCTGGGCGCCACGTTGCTGCGGGGCGGTGAATCCGGACAGGTGGCCGGCGTCGAATCGTCGGTGGACGAGCACGTCCTCGAGGCTGAAGCGGACCATGATTCCCACTCCCACGAGGACGACGCACCCATCGGCGCGGGAGGCGCCGAAAACGACGCCCACGAAGACGACGCGCATGACGCGGTAGAAGCCGACCTGGTGGAACTTGGCTCAGCGGCCCTCGCGAGCATCGGGTTGACTACGGAGGTGGTGACCGCCGGCCCCGTGGAAACTGCCCAGCGGGTGCCGGGAACGATTCGGATGCACCCGGACGGCATCGCCATTCTAAGCACGCGCATCCAGGGGAAGATCGTGTCCGTGACCGCCGCCCCGGGCGACCGCGTTCAGCGCGGGCAGGTACTGGTGCGTATCCAGAGCCTGGTTCCCGGTGACCCGCCGCCGACGGTCGACGTGACAGCGCCGATCAACGGCGTGGTCGCCCGTCGGGACGCGATCGTGGGTGAAGCAGCTCAGCCGGATAAGGAGCTGTTCCGCGTCATCGACCCGCGTCGCGTGGTCGCCGAGGCGCTCGTCCCGGAAAGGTTGATCGGCCGGGTGCGACCACGGCAAGTCGCGCGGTTTCACCGGTTGCGGGACGATCGATCATGGACCGGTCGTGTGACCTTTATCGGAACCGAAGCGGATCCGGCGACCCGCACCTACCCGGTCTGGATCGAGTTGTCTGCAGACGGCGGGCCACCTCCCCGACCGGGTCAGTTTGGTGCAGTCCACCTAATCGAATCTCTCCGGACTGCGCTGACGGTACCCCAGGACGCGATCGTCGACGAGGGCCCTCTTCATTTCGTGTTCGTTCAGGGCGAGCAGGGTTTCGAGCGTCGGCTGGTTCGCGTCGGAGCTGAGGATGCGCAGAACGTCGAGATCCTCTCCGGTCTGGAGGCCGGCGAGACCGTAGCCGTTACCGGGAGTTACGAACTACTGCTCGCACTACAGTCGGGCGGGGCGGGCGCGGCGGACGCCGAGAGCGCGCCACACGCGCATTAGGCCAACATCACTTCTTCGGACGAGGTATCCCTGTGTGGACTAAGATCATCGAGTTCTCGATTCGCAACCGCCTGCTGGTCTTGGCGGGCGCCGTGGGGCTCTTGTTTTGGGGCGTGGCAACGGGTCGGAATACACCGGTGGACGTGTATCCCGACATCGACGACCCGCGCGTCACGGTTCTTACGGAGGCTTCCGGGTACTCCCCCGAAGAGGTCGAGACCTTGGTCTCGTTTCCCGTCGAAATCGCGCTGAACGGCACTCCGGGCCTTACGACGCTGCGCTCTCAGTCGGGCATCGGTCTCTCGTCGGTCACGGCCCAATTCGAATGGGGCACCGACATCTACACAGCGCGCCAACTAGTGGGTGAGCGTCTCCAATTGGCCATCCCACTACTTCCGGAGGGAGTCGACCTTCCGTTCCTCGCGCCGATTACTTCGCGCCTGGGCGAGATCTACAATTACTCACTGATCAGCCGGGACTCGACGATCACTCCCGTCGAGCTCAGGGATGTCGCCGATTGGGTCGTTCGGCTGCGGTTCCAGTCGGTGCCCGGAGTCGCCAACGTCATCAACCAGGGCGGGTTCGAGAAGCAGTATCGTGTCAGCCTCGACCCCTCTCGAATGGCGAAGTACGGCATCGCCTTCGACGAGGTGCATGCAGCCCTCAGCGCCGGGAATCGCAACCTCGCGGGCGGATTCTTCGTGCAGCGCTCGCGAGAGGCTTTGATTCGGGGAATGGGCCGCGTGAACAGCGTGAGCGACATCGAGAACACCGTGCTGGAGACCCACTCCGACGGCTTCCCGATCATGGTGTCCGACGTAGCCGATGTAGGGATCGCCGGACCGGTTCAGCGGCGGGGCGCGGCCAGTTACAACGGTGCCGAAGCGGTCGTCGGGAAGATCTACAAGCAGCCTGGCACCAACACGATCGTGCTCTCCGAACGACTCGACGAGGTCCTGGCCGAAATCAACCAGAGTCTCCCCCCCGGTATGGAGCTCGTGACGAGCTACCGGCAGGCCGACGTGATCGAGCGGTCGGTGAGCACCATCGAGGATCTGCTTATCGAAGGCGCCGTGATCGTCATCGCCGTGATCTTCTTCTTTCTCTTCAACTTTCGGAGTGGGTTGATCAGTCTCACCGCGATTCCGCTCTCTCTCCTGTTGGGCGTCATCGTGATCTCGAAGTTGGGATACACGCTGAACACGATGACGTTGGCCGGACTTGCCATTGCGATAGGCATCGTAGTCGATGACGCGATCATCGATGTGGAGAATATCTTCCGGCGGCTCAAGCAACATTTCAAGCGGGGCTCCGACAAGACACCGGACCAAGTGGTCCTCGAGGCATCCAACGAGATCCGCAGCTCCATCGTCTATGCCACGCTCATCATCGTGCTCGTCTTCATCCCGTTGCTCACCTTGCAGGGACTGGGGGGGCGCTTCTTCACGCCGCTCGCCGTGGCGGTGGTGGTGGCCATGGCCGCGTCGCTGGTGGTGGCCCTCACCGTGGTCCCGGCCCTATGTAGCCTGT
>BTRA01000192.1:0-4389 GCA_036986155.1 Gemmatimonadota bacterium
CTGCAATGGGCTGGTGCTTCGGCGGCGGCATTGCACTGAGTTATGGCCTGGGCGGAGAGCGCCACGAGGGGATAGCGATCTTCTACGGTCGCCTGCTGGCGGACCCGGACTCGTTGGCTACGCTCAGCCACGACGTATATGGCACCTTCGCGAAACTTGATCGGGGCATTTCGCCCGAGGCGGTGCACCAGTTAGTGCAAGCGCTCGAGCAGGCCGGGATCGAAAACGATGTACATGTCTACGACGACGTGGGCCACGGATTCTGGATGCGTGTGGATCGGGACCCCGGTGTGAGGAGCGCTCCCGCTCTGGATGCATGGACCAGGCTGAAGGCCTACTTGAAGAGGACTCTCAGCTAGGTCTAAAGCGGTCCACCCTACTTGGGGTTTCGCCTGCCGACTCGGCGGAACGGAAGCTGAGGCACGGAGTCCCCAGGGGCCACAATCCAGTTTTCGTACCGTTGGTAGCGCTGGAAGTAGTTGCCGTCGGGCATCTGCCACCAGACGAGTGACTCCAAGGGGAGCGGATAGGTCTGGTTCGGGCCGCGTGTCACGGGTGCAAAGGAGACTCGCCCGCCGGCGTGTTCCAAGGGTTCAGGCGTTTGGAACGCCCACTCGACCCACTGGAGAGTGGTGTCGGTAGCCAAGGCCATCGTACCCCGGATGAACGGCTTGTCGTCATCCTTCGGACAGAACCGCAGCATCCAGCCGTCGTCGGCCTCGTCCAGCACAATGAAGCGATTTTCGTCGCCGAAAAGCTTTTGCACGAAATGGGGCGTGAAGTCGGCCTCCAACGGAGCGTACACCCAGGAGTCGTAGGGATGGTCCGCGTCGGTGCGCTTCACCTTGAAGGCGTAACCGTTCCGTTTGACACGGCGAGCCCAACTGAACCGCCGAAGCGAACTCGAGCTTCGTTGACTGAGGGCAAGCTCGGGGAGCTGAAGCGGTCCTAGCTTCTCCTTCGCGACCACCGTATCAGCCTCGGCCAAGTATGTGGCTATCCCGAGCGTGTCCATCGCCCCTTGATAGTGCGTGCGTGCGCTTTCCCACAGGCTGCGCGCTCTCTTGTCCTCCTTACCGGTACAGATGTCTCCACCAGCGCTCACCACGAGACCCTCGAGCGCGATCGGCTGGGCGTCGAGCTGGATCTGGTAGCGGGTGACACCGGGGTCGACGGCAACGCGTACCGCCTCGAAGCCCAGGGCGCTGACCCTGAGGCTCGTCGTCTGGCTGGCCACGGCTTCGATGAAGAAGAATCGTCCCCGATCGTCGGTCATCGTCGCGGCAACTCGCCGGTCGGTGCTCCACGCCTCGATGGCCACGGCTTCCATCGGGCGGCCGTCTCGCGTGGTGACCTGCCCGAGAATCTGTGCGGCAGCTCCCACGGGGAGCAACGCTGTGGCCAGCATCAGCAGGACACCCGTCCATCCAGGAGAAACATTGGCACGGCCCATCACTCGACCTCCCTGTATTCCCGCATTCTTCTGACACTCTAACGCGGTCCGGCTCTCCAGGTTCCATGGGGTTCCCACCATCCTTTGGCGCTGAGCCCCGCATGCACAGAGAGGTTGCCCGCTAGAAAGGGGTAAGTCTCCGGAGATTGACTCTGCCATCGCTATGATCGGGTCGAGGGGATTGGGGCGCCGCAGAGGAGTCTGTCGAAGGGAAGTGGAAGCATTCCGTTCCGACAGATAGAGGTCCCGGTTGTTGTCGTGGCCACCCGGGTTCGCATGGATGGCGAGTAGGATTACGTCGTCGTGAGCCCACGATCGTGTACCGTCAGCCGCCCGGACTCGCCCGCGAGCTTGTGCCGGTAGTCGTAGAGTTTCGGGTAGTCGATGAGGACTGAGTCGACACCGATCTCCTACCGCTCATCTATCGATTCTTTCGGTGCGCCAAAATACGATTCCGCCCGCCTGCTGTCCGACCTCGACCTCGGCGACTCGCTGCAAGCTGCGAAGATCGTAGATGTCCACCTTGCCGGGTTCGGCGCCAACGCCCTCGACACTTACGAACGCGAACCGCGAGTCGGGTGTGATCGCGACGCCGTGAGTGACCGTCGTCGACGACTGAACGATCCCCACGCTCCTCCAGCTCTCGAGGTCGTAGAACTCGACGCCCGCCCCCTGCTTCAGCGTCCCCACCAGCATCTTTCCGTTGGGGGAGATATCGAGGTTGTAGACGCCTCGGCCCGTAGGGAGCGTCCGGAGGAGGACCCAGTCACGTGTGTCGACCTCGAGGATCGCGTCTCCTCGATTGCACGCGACGTAGACCTTCGAGCCGTCCGGAGAAGGTTCTGCCCAGGTCGGGGCGCAACTGGGGCTCTTGGGCTCTCCGGGGAGCATGTGGTCCTCTGGGCTGTACGCCCCGTCGGGGATACGCCCCTCATGTCCTACTGCAACCGAAAAACGGCGCGACACTCCGAAGGTGCGGGTGTCCACCTCGACCAACTGGTCATCCTGGATGCAGTTGGTGTAGAGTCGCGTTCCCCGGGGCCCGACCCTGAGGCCATGGGGCTGTGTGCACGTGGCGATCTGGCCCACCTCGATCATGTCGGGCGTGTAGACGACCGAGATCGTCGACGGGACTTTCTCCCCGTGGAGGTTGAAATTCGCTACGAAGGCGTAAAGGCCGTCGGGTGTGAGGTCCACCGTCGCAGGGAACCGTCCAAGCAGAACGGGAGCGGTGACCATCGTGTCGGTCCCGGTCCGAAATTTCCAGAGTTTTCCGTCCGGAAATCCGTGCCCGGTGGTCATATAGAGATACTCCCCGTCTCGAGAGCTCATGAGCGAGTGCGGCCCCTCTGTCTCGACCGATAGCTCACCCACTGGGATCGTCTTTTCGACGGACGCGCCGTCGGGGCCAAACCGGATGAGGTGGATCAGGTCCGCCGATTCCGCGCCGACGTAGGCGTAGTAGGCGGCCTGAGCGCGATCGCCGCTCTGGTCGGCGGAGCCCGATGCGCAGCCGAGCGATAGAAGAGTGATCGCGATCAATAGGGACTGGGGACGAGGCATCCGTTCTGCTCCGTGGAATGGACCCGTATTGCCATTTCTGGCAGTCAAGGGAATAGTACCTGGCCGCCTGTGGCGCACCAGGGGCGGCTCACCGAGAGGCGGGCCTGAACGTACGAGACGAGCGAGGGATGCACGCATGAGATCTATTCGCACCAGCTTGCTGGCTGTGGCTCTGACCGGGGCGTTGACCACGCCCGCGCTTTCCCAGGATTCCGCGTTAAGGGCGGGGCTTCTGGTGAGCAGTTTGCGGAGTGAACCGGCCGAGGTGGTGATGGCGGCCGGTGAGAGAGTGCCCCTCACGATCAAGGCTCTCGACGCCAATGGTGACGTGGTCGACGCCCAAATCCGCGTAGCCGGTCGAGGCGTCGACTACGAAGACGGATTCATCACAGCGAGCACCGGCGGCGAGTTCACAGTCGTCGCCAGCGTCGTGCTCCCGGCGGATGCGGATCGGACGCCGCCAACGATTCGAATCCGCGTCAGGGTAGCCTATCCTGCGGTGGAGCAGATCTCGATTCAGGCCGAGTCTGGCCGCCTCTACGCGGGGACGCGGATCCGCCATAGGGCCGTGGCGCTCCACAGGGACGGCACGTTGCGCCCCGGTGCCGTCTTCACATGGTCTAGTTCGGAGCCATCGATCGCTTCAGTGGACGGACGGGGCATCGTGACTGCACACGCCGCAGGTGCCGTGACGATCACTGCCGCGTTCGAGGGTGCCGAAGGGTCGGCTCGCTACCAGGTCCCGGCATTCCCCGCCGCCAGCCTCGAGATCCAGGGAGGGTTGGACCAGGCTCGTACGGGTGACGTACTGACGTTCGAGGCCGTGGCGCGCGACGGCGGAGCGGCAAGGATCGACGACGTGCCGGTCATGTGGTCCGTGGCCTTCATGTCCGACGATACGATCAAGGCGCCCGGGGCGGCAGGTATAGTGCGGAACGGCAAGTTCGTCGGCGAGGTGCCCGGAACGTACACCGTTGTGGCCTCGGCCGGTGGCTTGATCGCAGAGCGCGTCGTGGACGTGCGCCCCAGGGACGTGGTGCAGGCCATGGAGATCATGGGGCGGGGCCCCATGATCGATGCCCACACCTCGGATCTGTGGGTGTTCGAAGGCCTCGACGGCCGTGACTACGCGGTTACGGGCACATGGGGGGCCGATGGATGGTCGTTTTTCTGGGACGTGACCGATCCGATGAACATCGTGAAGACCGACTCCATCCGGATCGATGCTCGCACCGTGAACGACGTAAAGGTCTCGCCCGACGGGAGGTATGCTGCCTTGAGCCGTGAGGGGGCGTCGAACCGAAAGAACGGCGTGGTCATCCTCGACCTGGTCAATCCGGCCCATCCCACCATCGCGTCGGTCTATGATGACG
>BTRA01000193.1:0-4387 GCA_036986155.1 Gemmatimonadota bacterium
TACGACGAGCACGACTCCGACGCTTCCCATTCTCGGTCTATTACGTCCCTACGGCAGAAAGCATCGCAGTTCTTGCGATCTTGCACGCGAGGCGAGATCCTCGTGAGTGGCAGCGGAGGGTTTGACGCCTAACCAGCCGTTGGAACAGCGGGGGGATAATAGATATGATACCCAAACTGACAGTAGCGGCTTGTTTTCGCGAGGCTAGCCTGGGCTGACCGTGCCCTGATGGGTGGTGAGCCACTCTGACGCAGTGCCAGGGCCGTCCGCAGCGCATGATAGAGTACCCCTTCAACCACCCATCAAAGGCTTCGAGGGATAAGAGACAGAGGCAGGAATCCTGTTCACTCTTGAGCTTTTTTTTGGGGTGGGATGCTGGCAGGAATCGATCGTCGGTCAGCCGCGTGAAACGGCAAACGGTCTACCTGCCAACGCGCGTAGGACCGCTCATCTCGGCCCCGCATCGAAGTTCTCCACCACGTGAACGTCCCACCGCTGGTCGATCACGGCACACACGGCCATCGAGGCATCCTGCGAGAGAGCCACCTGCTGGGGCATCTGCTCGACAACCGGGAGTCCATGCACGGTTCGGAGGTTCTTCTTCAACTGGTTGATCGCCTGCTGTTTAACGTTTGGTCCCCACCGGCCCCAGGTACTTGTCCAGCCAGGCCAGGGTCTCCTTGATGTACTCGGTCCTGGGCGGGATGTGGTCGGTGTCGTAGAGGATGAGCCGCTTGTACTCCGCCGGGGTCCCGAGAAGCTCGAACATGGGCTTGACCTGCCCCTCGATGTCCAAAATGTTGTCGTACCTGCCGTTCAACATCAGGGTCGGCGTCCTGACCCGGGTCACATAGTTGAGGTCAAGGACCTCGGGCCTTGCGCGCCAATCAAAGCCCCCCGCCACCAGGACACTGGCGCCGAGGCGGTCCTCCACCGCCGGAATGATGGCCCCGAACGCCCCTCCCCAGCTCATGCCGTAATAGGCGAGCCTCCCGCCGTCGATATCCGGACGCGTCTCCAGGTAGTCGATGCTTCGCCTGAAATCCTTGATCAACTGGACCACGAACTCGGTGTAGGCATGAAACTCGGCTCGTCTGCGGAGGCCCATCAGGGCCGGACTTGCGCGCTCGAAGGTCCCCTTGTAGACGGGATAGAGCACGGCCCGGCCATTCCTCACCAGGAACGAGAGGAACATGGGGAACTCGTAGTAGCTCTCCAGGTCCTGGCTCGATGCCATCTGCCTGGAAGCGCCTCCGGGGAAGTAGATGACCGTCTGGAAGGGAGGAGCCGCGTTGGCGGGGAGGAAGAGGTAGGCCAGGACCCGCTCGCCGCCGTAGGCGGCGTCGAAGGAGACTTTCTCCCGGATCCACCCTCCGGGGCTCTCCTCCCGGTACTCCACGCGGGCGTTTAGATCCGTCGCGTCGTAGGAGAACTGCTCCCTGTAGACCTCGAAGACGGCATCGGAAACCGGCTGCTCCGTGCGGAAGTCGTGGGGCTCACTGAGACGTTGGAAACCGAACGCCGCTTCGGGCACCGTCTCGGGGTCGGGATAGACAGCCAACCGGAACCCGTTCCTGGCGGAACGATCCATGGGTGGCGCCTGCCGACGGTTGCCAAACTCGTAGGTGTTGTCGTTCCAGGCGCCCCCCCTGATCAGTCTTCCCTGCGGGGTCTCGTTCCAGCACCATTCCCTCACGTTTCCCGCCATGTCGAAGGCCCCATAGGCCGTGATGCCTGGGAGACTTCCCACCGGAACTGGACCCTGGTCCCCGAAGTTCGCGAAGGGAGCCAGAATGGCGAAGCCCCCGAGCTGCGGAAACCGAATCATCGGGGTGAGGGCTCCTCGTGCCACATTCCAATGGGCGTTCGTCGGTAGGCTCCTGCCGGCATACTCCGCATACGCCGCCGCCTCGTACCAGCTCACCCCCGAGACCGGATACTCACCCTGGCCCTGCGGATGATCTCCCCCCAGCCAGGTGGCGGGACCGGGCTGGTCCGACGGGTCCACGAACTCCCTCATGGCCTCCTCCCAGGTGAGCTGCCGTCCGTCCTTCACGATCGGGTGCTTCCAGTACTCCCTGTTCCTGTACCCCCCGGCGTCGACGAACTCCCTGTACTCCCGGTTGGTGACCTCGTACCGGTCGATGAAGAAGTCGCCCAGGGTCCCGAGGGCGGTTTCCGTGGCCTGCACCCGCACCATCCCCGGTGGAACGCTCCCGTCTTGATCCAATGTCCTAACGAGATCGTAGGGGACGATGATACCGGGGTTGTCCCCCGAGGGGCTCACATTCCAGGTGGATGCCGCCGCCAGGACGGTCTCGTACCCTTCCTTCTCGATCCTCCAGCGGAAGATCCCGATCGGCACCCGAACCTTCTCGAGCGGCGAGACCCCCAGGTGGGTCCACTCCCCGTCGGGGTCCCCGTACTCCTTCATGTAGACGCTGGCGCCGGGGGGCTCCGTCAGGACGTCGATCTCCAGCGAGACCTGGGAAAACAGCTCCGCCAGCGTGGGGTCGTTCCCGAGGATGGCTTCCGCCTGTTCCGCGAGGCGGTAGGGCCGAATCAGGTTCCGCCACACGTCGTTCTCCCCGATGAGCCGCTCGATCTCGGGAAGAGCCACCCCCCTGGCCCACCGCACCTCCGCTCGGTACTGGAAGAACCAGACGACGAAGAAGGCCAGGGCAAGAATCGCCGCGACCGTGGGAACCACCACCCGGGGCTGGCGGAGACGGCTCGCGAACCACCGCAGGTTGAGCGGTCCGACGGGCTCCGCGCGGCGAGGCTCCTCGTAGGCTGCACCCGGCGCCTTCAGGACGTGAGCGATCCCGTTCCCCGGCATCGTCAGGGCCTCCACAAACTGCTGCGCCGTCGCGAACCGATCTGCCGGTGTCTTCGCCAACGCTTGATCGATTGCCGCCTCGACCCCCGCCGGTACCAACTCCCGCACCACTGAGATCCGCGGCGTCGGCTCGCTCCGCTTCTTGGCGATCACCGCCTGCGGCGTGGTCCCCGTGTACGGCGGTTCCCCCGCCAACATCTCGTAGATGACACAGCCGAGACTGTAGAGATCGCTCCGCCCATCAATGTCTCTTTCACCGCTGGCCTGCTCGGGGCTCATGTAGACCGGCGTCCCGATCGCGAGCCCTGTCTGTGTCAGCTTGTCCCCTCCCGCCGCACTCACCGCCCGGGCGATCCCGAAGTCGGCCACCACCGCGTGGCCCGACTCGAGTAGGATATTCTCGGGTTTGATGTCCCGGTGGATCACGCCGTGACTGTGGGCGTAGCTCAGCGCGTCAGCGACTTCCCGCGCCACCTGAAGGGCGTCGTCGATGGCAAGCTGCTTCTCGCGGGTCAGTCGATCTCGGAGCGACTCTCCTTCCACGTACGGCATGACGTAGTAGAGGAAGCCGTCCGCGTCACCCGAGTCGTAGAGCGGCAGAACGTGGGGGTGGTGCAGTTTCGCGGAGATCTCGATCTCGCGGAGAAATCGCTCGGCACCAACGGCGGCGGCGAGCTCCGGTTTCAAGACTTTGACCGCCACCTGCCGGTGGTGGCGCAGGTCGGTGGCCAGGTACACGATGGCCATGCCGCCGCGGCCCAGCTCACGCTCGATCCGGTACCGGTCGGCCAGCGCGGTGGTGAGGCGCTCGAGGACATCTGGCATGATGCCTAATGTGGTATGCGGCGAGGGTTTCCGCCAACGGGGAGCTAGGAGCTAGCGGTATTCTTCGCTCCTCATGCAGCCAATTCTCGCGCCGTGTGATCAACCCAGGCTCAAACATCCCTACCAAGCTGGAGAATGCCGCCGATTGGCCTGGGTATTCCCAGGACTATTTCCAGGAAATTTCAGGGGAATTCCGGGGAAAACTCCAGGGAGAATTCCAGGGGAAACACCATGGGGGACACCTAGGGACACTCCAGTGAGTGCACCACTACGCGCCATCGGACGCTCCATCCGTCGCCCTATTCGTCGCCCCGTCCGACGCGCTTGCTGAACACCAAAGGGAATTCGGCATGACCCGGACATTAGCCCTCGCTACTCCTGGAGGGTCCTGTGGCCATCGACGGGCACCTTCTCTGGGCGTGGAAGCTGTTCGAGGAGCAGTTTTGTAGCCTCCAGGCTAGGATGCCGCTACCCTCGTCGGCACTCTGGCGTGAAGAGGTTCAATCTCTCATGGGGAGCAGAGAGTGACTGACTCGGTGACCGAGTAGGCGAGTTGGAGGCGTAGGCCGTTTGTGATACGCGGTTGGCTTTGGGACTCCTTAATCCTTAACCTCTGATCTGACCCCCAAATTTGACTCACTTATTCTTGTACTCTCTCTGGTTGTGACCTTCCCCCCTAAGCTGCTCTGGCCCGCCACTACTCCGTTCGGCTGATGATCATAC
>BTRA01000194.1:0-4346 GCA_036986155.1 Gemmatimonadota bacterium
GATCAGGGCGAACCTCTTCATTGTGCGTTCCGGTTATGGGCGGTAGAGGCCTACACGATCCTGAAGTCTGCGATCTGGACTTCCTTGCCGAAGTCCGCGTAGTCGCCGTCCGTGCGAGCCTGACGGAACTCTCCCCAGTTGATGGAGCGATAATGTGGAGGATCATCGGGGCCGGTCGCCAGAGGCGCGTAGTCTGTTTCGTAGGACGGGTTGAAGAAGCAGGGGATGCTGTACCGGGCGCGATTTTTGGTGGGACGCACCCTGTGGAGGTTGGCCTCGTACTGGTCGTTCGACCACACCTGCATCATGTCGCCAACGTTGATCACGAACGCCCCTTCCGTGGGCGTCACGTCGATCCAGTCGCCGTCGGACAGCACCTGGAGTCCACCCACGTCATCCTGTAGCAGGATCGTGATTGCGCCGGCGTCGGTGTGGTGGTGCAGGGCCATGTCACCGAGACCACTAGCCTGGGCGGCTTCGGCCGAATCCAGCGGGTCGGTGAGCGGATAGTAATTCAGGCGCACGAAGCTGGTGTGCTCCGGAGTGAAGTGCTCGAAGAGCGCTTCCCGGGCCAACCCGAGGTCGAGGCACAGCGCACCCAGAATCTCCAGGCCCAGCCGCTCGCACTCAGAGTAGTACTCCAGCATCGTGTTGCGGAAGTCGGGAAGATCGGCCGGCCACCGATTGGAGCCATCCACCGCCGCACTGTTGTCGGGATGGTCCTCGGGAAGCTCGGGATGGAGGACGGCCGCGTAATCGAAGACCTCCTTCAAGTCTCGGGCATTCTTGGTCAGCTCCCGGTCGTAGTAGCCGCGAGGGTTTTCCTTGGTGCGCAAGAGCGCGAGCTTCGCGTCGCGCGCCTGATCGAAGAACAGCCTCGTCTCTTCCCAAATACGGGCGACGAGATCGTCCGCGATATCGTGGCCCACCACCTGAAAGAAGCCGAAGTCGCGCGCCGCGTCTCCGATGAGTCCAGCCGCATGGGCCAGAGCCTCGGTGTCACCGCCAGAAAGCGGAGACACGTCGATAAGTGGGATGGTCTTGGTCAACGCTGGTCCCTCGCCTGAAGGTGCCCCGCCAGCGTAGGGGCATCCGGCCGCGGCCGGACGCCCCTCGCGTGACGGAAGGTCAAGCTGGGAGCCTAGTTCCCGCCGGCGTCATCGTCGTTGTCGCCGGTTCTTGGGCCGAAGAAGTAAATGTTGTCCTTATGGGCCGTGCACGCGGCAAACGGGCCGGGCCCATCGCCCAAG
This sequence comes from Gemmatimonadota bacterium, assembly GCA_036986155.1. Lineage (GTDB taxonomy): Bacteria > Gemmatimonadota > Gemmatimonadetes > Longimicrobiales > Gaopeijiaceae > JACZXQ01. The sequence continues at coordinate 1,251 of BTRA01000194.1, forward strand.
TCCGGGTTTGCCTCGCGCACGCGGGTGCCGACTTCGGCGATGGCGTCAACCAGGCTGCCGATGTCGTAGCCGGTGCGGTAGTAGTTCACGTTCCATTCGTCCGCCCAGGCATGGAAGAACAAGCCCGCGCTCGCCATCTTGCCTTCCGCCACCAACTCCTCTTCGACCGGCCGGGTGAGGGAGTCGTAGTTGGACGCAATGCCGGCGATGGCCGAGTTCGGGCATTGGTATGAGGAAATCGAGAGGATCGTGGCTTCTCGGTCTTCGGCGTCATCCTCCTGGGCCATGGCCGTCGACGGGACAGCCAGGCTCAGCACGAGGATTGCTGTTGCGAGGTACTTCATGTTCCCTCCTTTGTGATACGGATACTGCCACCACACCGCGTCGGTGGGGCGGTTTCAGGCGGGCTCTTCTTCGCGCCGGCGAGATCGACTGCGAGGCGGTCCCTAACCTCCTGCGACGGCCGTTTTCGCGATTTTGTCCAGGAACGGAAATTCCGCGTCCAGATATTCGTTTCCTTCGGAGTGGATGCGTCCCTGGTCGGGACCCGGACCCCTCGGTGCTCCGTCGCCATAGGCCGAGTACAACTGGTCGACGACGTCCATTCCCTCGATGACCTCGGCGAATGGGGCGAAGCCCATGCCGTCGAGGTTCGTGTTATCCACGTAGTTGATGAAGATCTGAGTGGTCCGTGAGTCGGGTCCGGAGGTAGCGAAGCTCACGAAGCCGCGCTTGTTGCTCTGGGTGACCGGGTCGTCCGGAATCCGAGCTTCACGCCAGAACTTCCCGATCTCGGGGTCCCCGTGAATGCCGAATTGGACCATGAAGCCGGGAATGACACGGAAGAAGCGTGCATCGTCGTAGAAGCCGTTCCTGACGAGGTTGTAGAATCTGTCGGCGCCGTTCGGCGCCCAATTCCTATGCACTTCGAGGACGAAGTCACCCTTGAGGGTCGCAAAGGACGCCAGGAAGACATCGGGCGCCCTCTCATTCATGGCCTTGGATTCGGGGTTCTCGAGTGGGTTACCCTCCACCGCCGGGGCGTCCGAGCCGGCGTCGCCGGCGCAGGCACCGGTTGCGAGGGCGATAATGAGCGCTGGCAGGACGCCTGGTGTCTTGAGCTTGATCATGATGCGAATCGTTGGCTTGAGTGAATCCGAAGTGGGCCCATAATGAATACTCTTTTTCCGCAAAGGCAAGGGGCCATAATGTCGGGGGAGCGGCAACGGTGGGAGCCCAATCAGGCAAAGAGTATCCCGTACTAGGAAAACTCTTCCCTTTTAACGGCTCCCTAACGCAGCGGCCCCGCATAATCACTGGGTTTTGCTCCTGGCACGCTTCTGGCTCACATTGGTCTCAGATATCGACCTCGCGCCCCGCTCGACGGGGCCACGAGTCGGGTTGCGTGCCAGGCGGGTTGGCCCGGCCGGAGACAGAATGACGAAACGAACTTCTTGCGAATCACATAGATGACTGAGAGCGTCGAGGCAGGACGCCTTATCCCCGATATGATACCCCCGATGGAGAAGTGATAGGATGGTACGTCGCACCAGCGCCTTCGTAAGCGCCCTGATCGTTCTCGTCCTGGCCGGGTGCCAGGATTCGGGGCCGTTTGGGCTGGTGGAGCCGATTGACGACGGTCAGGAGGCTTTCGATCTCAAGGCGCTCATCGACGCGGCCAGGAAGGTCGAGCGACCAGTGGCGCCCCCCTGGAACCCCCCGACCATCGAAGTCGGCGGCCCCGCGGCGGTGCACGCCGGGTTCCCGAATCTGCTCGCAAACGGTGGTTTCGAGAACGGGGATTTTTCCGGGTGGTCCGTGCAGGCCACGGGGACAGGGATCCCTGGAACAGCCCTGGCATGGCAGGTTGGCGCCACTGAGGACCCGGTTAGCCAGGCGGCACACGCTCCCTTCCCCCATACGGAGCCCCTGGCAAACTCCGGTTTAGCCGGCGCTTCTGCGGTTCAGGCAGGTTCGACGAACCATCTGCTCGTGCAGGACGTTGTATTGCCGGTGGCACCGACCATCACGATTTCGTGGCAGCACCGATTCAAGAATTTCTTTCCCGAAGTGGGCCCTCCTGGTGCACCGACTTGGTTTATGGTCGCCATGGATTACCGTGTGGAGCTCCAGGATCCGGTCGGCGGCCTCCTGCGAGTTCTTTGGCAGGCGTCGCTCGTGCAGCCTCCTCCGTTCTCCGGCGGCGGTAATCGGGGTCGGGCGAATTACGAATTCGAGACCTTCGACATCTCGGAGTTCTCCGGTCAGGCTATCCGGCTCGCGTTCGTGATCGAGGCGAATGCAGGCCCACTCTTCGTGGACATAGACGACGTCGAGATCTTCGCGGTGCTGGCGCCCGGCGGCACGCCGACGCCCGTCGCCTTCGATGATTTCGACGTAGAGAAGGCCAAGGTCAAGCTCCACAAGCCGAAGAAGCACGAGGAAGAGAACGATGACGAGGATGGGAAGGACAGGGACCAGTTCGAGGTCGAGGGTGAGTTCACGCTAGGGGATGCCAGCGACGGCTTCGATCTCCTGACGGAAGACCTCACCATCACGTTCGGCGATCTCGAATTTGTGATCGATGCCGGTTCGCTCGTTCGCGAACGCGACCACGACGACCACGACGACGACGCCGACGATGACGACGATGATGAGGGCGGATGGAGATTCCGAGGCGAGAAGCCCGGCATCACCGGAATCGAAATCGAAGACGACGGCAGATTCAAAGTCAAAGCCGAGGGCTTGGACCTTTCCGACATCGATCTGGAAGACCCCGTCACCTTCACGCTCATGCTCGGTGATGATGCCGGCAGCTTCGACATCGACTTCGACAGAAGGGGTAAATTCGAGCGCCGACACAGGGACGACGACGATAACGACGACGCTGATCAGAACGACGATCATGACGGCGGCTGACCCGTACTCATCGGGGGCATGACAGACCGGCGGCGGACCTCGAGTCCGCCGCCGGTTCTCGTTTGTGGATCAGGATGCGATCTGGACCCTACGCGTCCCCCGCCCGCGTTGTACCATCGTCCTCTTCGTCGGGCAACAGCACCCTGCCGGGCTCGGGGACCGACGGATCGTCCATCC
>BTRA01000195.1:0-4313 GCA_036986155.1 Gemmatimonadota bacterium
GACGCCGGTATTCACGTCTTCCGTCGTGCTTACGGTCGGACTTGGGATCGGCGGCTCCACCGCGATTTTCGCCGTGATCGATGCCCTGTTGCTGCGGCCACTACCGTATCCCGGAGCCGAGCGGCTCGAGTGGGTGTTCACGGACTCTCCGCCGTTCGAATGGCCGTTTTCGGTGGTCGACTTCCAGGCGTTCGAGGCCCAACAGACCAGCTTCGATGCGGTGGCAGCCTATGCCGTGCGTAATCAGACCTTCACGCGCGGCGATGTGGTCGAGCCTATCTCTGTGCGGATCGTGACGCCGGGATACTTCGGTGTGCTCGGCATCACGCCCGCCGAGGGCCGATTCTTCCTGCGCCAAGATGGGCTTCCCGATTCCGAGGCCACCGTGGTGGTCACACAAGGGTTCGCCGAACGTCAGCTCGGCGGCGGAGAATCGGCGGTGGGCGCTGTGATCCGGTTGGACGGAGTGGACACCAGAGTGGTCGGAGTGCTTCCCTCGGACTTCGGGCCATTGGGCAGGTCGGCGCAGGCATTCCCCGCGATGCAGTTCTCTCCACCGACGCGAAAGGGACCGTTCTTGCTTCGCGTGATAGCGCGCCGCCGCGTCGATGTGGAGCCCGAGGTGGGCCTCGAGGAACTGCGCGCCATCAACCGGCGGATATTCCCGCTCTGGGCCGAGTCGTATCAGGATGAGCGGGCGTCGTGGGGGATGACCAGCCTCGCCGAGGCCCTGAGCGGTGGCGTGAGCGGCATGCTCATTGCGCTTCTGGGTGCTGGAGGGTTCGTCCTGATCATAGCCACGTCCAACGCTGCCAACCTGCTACTGGCCCGTGTCGGCTGGCGCCGGCCCGAGTTGGCGGTACGCGCCGCCCTGGGCGCTTCACGCCATCAGATCGTGCGCCTTCTGCTGACCGAGAGCCTCCTGCTGGCCCTTGGTGGGGTGGCCGTGGGCATTGGAGTGGCCCAGGCCGGTATCAGGCTTCTGCCCGTGGTGGCGTCGTCCTACCTTCCCCGCCTGGACGAGGTTGCGCTCACCGGGCCGGTGCTGGCGTTCGCGGGACTCGCAGCTTTGGCGAGTGGGCTGCTCTTCGGCCTGGTGCCATCGCTTTATGGGGGTACGGCGAGTGTGGCTGCGGACCTACGAACGGGTCGGCGCTCCCGCTCGCTTGCCATCAGGCAGCAGCGCTACCAACGGATACTCGTGATTGTGGAGATTGCCATCTCTGTGCCACTCCTTGCCGGCGGCGGCCTGCTGGCTTCGAGCTTCGCCAATCTGAGTGCGGTCGATCCCGGCTTCGACCCGGACAACTTGCTCACCATGAGGGTCTCCCTTGCCGCCGGATCGTACTCCGGCCGGGAGAGTCGGGCGGCTTTCGGTGATCAGATGCTCGAACGGATCGACGCCCTGCCGGGTGTCACCGCCGTCACCTTTGCCAGCGCCGTGCCGCCCCGATATGGGGGCAACAACAACTTTGATCTCGAGGACGATCCGACAGCGCCCGGGGAGAGTCAGCCCACCGCACCATGGATCATGGTCGAGCCCGGCTTCTTCGAGACCCTGGGCGTTCGAGTCGTCGAGGGTCGGGCGCTGGCTCCGCAGGACAACAGCACCCACGCCGTCGTGGATGAGGCCTGGGCTCGACGGTTCTTCCTCGGCGAGTCGGCGCTCGGTAAGAGATTCAAGGGCGGCGGATGCACCACCTGCGACTGGACCGAGGTAGTGGGCGTGGTCCAAACCATTCGATGGACGGACCCGCGCGCGAGCCGACCGGGCGCGGTCTACCAGCTCGCCGAAGGGCTTACCTCCCCTTTCCTCTACGTGCGGGCTGCGGTTGATCAAATGACTGTGGTGTCACTCATCCGGGCCGTCCTCCGCGAGTTGGACCCGTCGGTTCCGATCGATGCGGTGAGGACGGCCGAGACCTTGCTTGACGATTCTCTCACTCGGCCGAGACATTTGGCGATGATCCTGGGTGGGTTCTCGCTGCTGGCGCTCGTGTTGGCGGTGATCGGGCTCTACGGGATTACGGCGTATGTGGTGCAACTCCGCAAGTCGGACATCGCCATTCGTATCGCCCTGGGCGGTTCGCCCCGGGCTGTGCTGGTCGGCGTGTTGAGGCAGGGCGTGGCGTTGGTGGTGGTGGGGCTTTTGGTGGGAGTGGTTGCCGCGCTGGGTGTGACGCGGGTGCTTTCGGGGTTGCTCTACGAGGTCGGGCCCACAGACGTGCGGACGCTAACCGCCGTATCGGTGCTGCTGGGCGCCGTCGGGCTCGTCGCATCCTGGCTGCCGGCTCGCTCCGCTGCGAAGGTGGACCCGGCTACCATTCTTCGCGAGGAGTAGGCGCGGCCTACCTCACGAACGCGAGCACATACGCCACGGCCAGCGCCAGGTGCAGTAGCGCGAAGGGCAACGCAGCCCTCACGAATCCGCCGAACGAGAGCAGCACCCCGTGCTTGTGCATGATCGTGACCGCGACCAAGGTGGAGGCCGATCCGATCGGCGTGATGTTCCCCCCCAGATTGGCACCGAAGATCACCGCCCACCACAGCGGGTCCGTAGGCGGGCGAACGCCACCGCCCGCCATCGGGATCTCCTCGATGATCTTCGCCAACATGGCCGCCAGAGGAATGTTGTCGGTGACCGAGCTGAAGGCCGCGGACGACAGCAAAACAGCGGACGTGCCCAGCTTGGGCCCCAGTGCGATCAGGCTCTCCACACCCTCGCCGATCAGAGCCAGCACCTGGGCATGCTCGATGACCGAGATCACCACGAAGAGCGCGGCGAAGAACGCTAGCAAGTCCCAGTCGATGGTACGGTAGAACTCGTCAACTTCGTGCTTGTAGCGCACGAGCATCACAGCCGCGAAGGCAACGGCCACGAACCCCATCCCGAGGTCCCTCACGTATGGCATAACGGAAGTGGTGGCGATCGCCAGAATAAACAGTACGAGCATCGCTGCGCCAAACCAAAAAAAACCGGTGCTCTCGATGCCGTCTCGTTCGTTGAAGCCCGCCACCAGCGCGGCGGCCTCCTCGATCTCTTCGGGTGTCTTGAGCCCGCGGATTCCGAAGAGCTTCGCCCCCATCATGAGCGTAAGGAGCATGACTACAGCCACGAACGGCGCGGCTTTGAGGAAGAAGGCGACGAAGCTGATTCCGGCCGCCGTCCCGACGATGATGTTGGGCACAGAGCTGATCAGCGTGAGGAGCCCGCCGATATTCGTGAGCAGTCCCTCGACCAGAAGGAAGCCCAGGAGTTCGTCGGAGCGCTGCAGCTTGCCGAGTGACACGGCGGAGAGCGAGCCCACGATGATCATCGCGGTCACGTTGTTGAGCACGGCCGAGAATACCACGGTCATGATGCCGTAGTACCAGAGCAGTTTCACGGGGTCGCCGCGCGACGCCTTGGTCAGCCGGATGGCGATCCAGGTGAACAGCCCGGACCGGGACGTCACGTCCACGAAGAGGCTGGCACCCAGGATGATCGTTATCACTCCCCAGTCGATCGCCGGAATGTAGACCGGCATGTCCACCGGGTGCCCGCCGATCAGGTACGGGCCGTACGGAAGTGGCAGAAGAACCGCCCCCAGAAGCAGGCTCACCACCGCGAACAGCCCTACGATCAAAGATTTCTTGGCGTGCAGTTTTTCCTCGAGAGCCAGCCCGAGGATCATCAGGACCAGGATCGCCGTGAAGAACAGCGTCACTCCGAGGGACACCTCGGAAGGGGCGTGCGTCGCGTCCTGGAGGGCGGGCGCAATGAAGCTCGGCGGGAGGTTCAAGGGTGGGGCCCGCTCACAACATCAAAAGGGGGATGGACCTCAACTCGACCGCCAATGGGTAGGCGAGTCCGTGCATCGCGAGCTGATCGTCGTCCTTCGTGTTCATCACCAGCAGGTCGACATCGCGCTCCTCGATCAGGCTCCGATACTGCCGGATGTGGTGCCCTCGCGTGACGATCGACTCGACGCTCAACGAGGGAGCGCTTACTGCCAATCTTTCCCGGCACGACTCGATGAAGTCAGTCGGGTCCTTGAGCAGCCGCGCTTGGATATCCTCGCGCGCGGGCGCCGTGTCGATGGTCGCTATCTTCGAAATGGCCTCCATGTAGCGCTCGAACACATTGTTGTTCTCAACGTGGCCGAGCAGGAGCGTGCCTCCCTGCTCGGTGAAGCGGGCCGCGTAACTCACGAGCCGGTTGTCCCCGGTCAGGTGTCCCGTAACAGCCATCACGGCTTTGGTGCGGCGACCCGAAAGCGCGCCGAGCTCCGGGCGAGCCGGATGCGGCATCACGAGGACTGGCGTTGTGGTGG
>BTRA01000196.1:0-4220 GCA_036986155.1 Gemmatimonadota bacterium
CTCCAAGGCCGCCTACCGGGCGGGAATCGAGGCGGCGCGCGAAGCCGGCCAGGGCCGCAAAGGGAAAGCCAGCAAGGGGAACTGATTGGGCCTTGCCCCGCTCGGCCCCACGCTGAACTGAGGGACGGGCTCTGAGTCCGGTAACCCACCTCAGGTTGGGAGGGCGTGCCCATCGCGCCCGCGACTTCAGCTCTCGGGTTTACCAAAAAGCCGCCGAGGACAACGTTTTCTTCTTGGCCGGCGCCATCAGCTTCAACGTGGTCGTCGCCATCATTCCGTTGGTCCTCTTGATGGTCGGGATCTGGGGCTTCGTGGTGCAGGCCCGCTATGGGGAGCCGGGCGCGGTGATCGTCCCCATGGTACTCGGGTTGATGCCCTCCATTGGCGGTGACATCGACCTGGTGTCAGGTGTCGAGGCCACCATTACGGCGCTCGTGGACGGGCGCGCCGGGTTCACCTGGGTGGGGACTCTCCTGTTCGTTTGGCTCTCGACCCGCTTGGTGGCCACGCTCCGCATCGCCCTTCGAGAGGTCTTCGATATCGCCCAGGACAGAGGCTTCATCGCGGGCAAGATCTTCGACATCCAGATGGTGGTGCTGGGCGGCATCCTCATCCTCGTGAACCTGGGCATCACGCTGGTCCTCCGCGCCGTGGGCCGCAGAGGGGCGGAGCTCTTGGGATTGAGGGACACGCTGTTGGGCACTACCCAGCAGATCTTGGGACCCCTACTTGCCTTCTCGTCCATCTGGCTACTGTTCATTCTTCTCTACTGGTACGTGCCGGTTCGGAGGGTGCGATGGCGCACGGCGCTGATCGCGGGAACGGTGATGGCCGTAAGTTTCGAGGTCATGAAACTGGCCTTCAGTTGGTACGCGATTTCCATCGCGAATTATGGCTCCACGTATGGAAATCTGGCGACGCTGTTCGTGTTGCTCTTCTGGATCTATTACGGGTCGGTAGTGTTTGTGCTAAGTGGCGAAATCGCCCAGGTCTACACGATGAGGAAGGCGAGACGCATGCAGATTCAGAGCGCCGAGGCGGCCGCCTCATGACGCCTGGAGGCGCTCGCGGCGGCTCCGCCCAAAGGTGCGTGGCCGCCTCTCCGGCTGGATGCGATGGCTGAAGAAAGCGGCCGCAAGATCGTCGCCCGTAATCGCAAGGCGAGGCACGAATACGAGATCCTCGAGACCTACGAGGCCGGAATCGTGCTCCGGGGACCAGAGGTGAAGTCGGTACGGGCAGGAAATATCGCGTTTCGTGACGCCTTCGCACGCCTCGAAGGCGGAGAGATGCTGCTCTACAACCTCCACATCGGTCCCTATGAACCCGCGACCGACTCGAACGCCGATCCAACCCGCGTCCGGAAGCTGCTGCTCCACAAGCAGGAGATTCGGCGGATGGTCGGGAAGGTGGAGGAGAAGGGGCTCACCCTGATTCCCCTCGACGTCTACTTCGCCCGAGGATACGCCAAGATCACCGTGGCGCTCGCTCGGGGACGAAAGCTCTACGACAAGCGCGACAAGTTGAAGAAGCAGATGCAGGATCGAGAGGCCCAACGGGCCATGGGCGCGCGCGAGTGAACATGAGGCTTTTCGGTGCCGGCTTGGCCGCCGCGGCTTTGTTGGCGCTCCCTTCTGCCGCTTCGTCCCAGGCTTTCGATCAACTGACCGTGCGTGGCGCGAATGGCTCGCTCACGCTGCAGGTGGAATCCGAGCGGGGGTACGCCGTGGTCGCGGATTCCTCGCTCCAGCGCTTGGGCTGGCGGCTGGACGTCGGGGCCGATGGGGTCGTCGCGGCGCTTCCCGGGGGTGTGCGCGTACGGCTCGCGTTCGGCACGCCATTCTTCCACTGGGAGGACGACGTTCTGCAGCTGACCGACCCACCGTACGCCTCCGGGGGGCGCGTCTATGTTCCGGTGCAACTACTCGTGGATTTTCTTCCGGCTCGCCTGGACTCGGTATACCGTTTCAACGACGCCGATTTCGTCCTCGAGATCCTCGACGGCGAGGTGTGGGCGGGGCTTGTGTCCGCCCCGGAGGCGCGTGTCCAGACCGACCCTCCCGAGGAGGTCGCTGGTGTGGTGGACACGAAGATCTCCCCGTCCGTAAGCGAGCCCCCGCTCGAGCCCGCTCCCCCCGAAGTGAAGCCGCCCCTCCCGTTGGTCGTGATCGATCCGGGGCACGGGGGCCGCGACCCCGGGGCCACTGGCTCGTCGGGACGGTCCGAAAAGGATATCGCGCTCCGGATTGGCCTGGCGCTCGCCCGCGAGCTACGGCGCAGTGGCGATCTGGAGGTGCGGCTGACAAGAGATACGGACGTCCTCGTGCCCATATGGGAACGAGGCCAGCGGGCAACGGCGTGGAAGGGTGATCGACCTGGCATCTTCATCTCTCTCCACGTAAACGCCCTTCCTGGCCAACGATCCGTGCGTGGGTTCGAGACCTATTTCCTGTCGGAAGCGCGGACCGAGCACGAGCGGCGTGTGGCGGAGAACGAGAATGCGCCGCTGAGGCTGGAGGGCGTCGGCGACCCGTCCGCCGCGAACCCCGACCTCGACTTCATTCTCCGCGAATTGCGAAACCTCGATCATCAACACTGGTCGTCTACGCTGGCGGAAGTGATCCAAACTGCACTCGAGAGGGTGCACACCGGCCCGAACCGTGGCGTCCGACAGGGCCCCTTCGCCGTCATTACAAACGCGTTGATGCCGGCTGTACTCATCGAGTTCGGCTTCATCACCAACCGGCAGGATGAGAGGCTCCTTTCCCGGGAGGACTTCCAGAAGGGAGCGGCCCGATCGATCGCCGGCGCCGTGTACGGTTTCTTCGAGCGCTACCCGCCTGGGCGAAGCTCGCCGGCGCGGGGCGGCGGACGGTGACCCCGGCGGGCTCGCTTCGCCGAGCCTCGGCACTCCTCTTTCTCTTCACGTTGCCGCACGGATGCGTCTATCTCAACTCCGTCTACAACGCCAAGCGTGTGTTTGGCGAAGCGGAGAAGGCACGTTGGGCGGGTCGGGATGCGGTGCTGGAGGAGATGTACGGTGAGGTCGTAGACAAGGCCATGCGGGCGTATGCCGCCGACCCCGGCGGTGAGTGGGCGGATGATGCGCTCTACCTGGCGGGGCTCGCCCACCTGCGCCTGGGTGAGTTGGAGGACTCGCGCACGGCGCTCACTGCGGCCGCGGGCCTGACCACCGATACCGTAATGAGCGCCTCGGCCATGATGTACCTCGGTGCTGTGGAGGTCTCAGCCGGGGAGCTCGAGTCCGGCCTGGAGTTCCTGAACGACGCCCTCCGTGACGTCACCACGGCACGTGTCCGGGGCGAGGGCTACCTGTGGCGAGCCCGTGCGCTGCTCCAATTGGGCCGGATCGAACTCGGGTGGGCCGATCTCGATCTGGCCGCCGAGGCCGACGACCGCTACCGGGTTCCGGCTGATCTCGAGCGGCTCATATGGGGGGTACGGTACAACGACACCGACAGGGCGTTTCGTGGCATCCAGGGACTGATACGCCGCAGTGGCGCGCGTCAGTTCGGCGACTCGATCCGCTTCCTCGTCGAGCGGGCGGCCGACGAATGGGGCCCATGGGTGACGGTAGGCCTCCTGGCAGGCGCGGAGTCGGCGCCATGGTCCAGGTCCGAGCGAGACCGGCTGCTCATGCAACGCGCCTACCTTTCCCATGCCGGCGGGGACACCGCACGAGCGATCGCCGATGCGCTCCGAGTGGGTGGGGGGGTGGGTCCGATCGCGGATTCGGCTCGAGTGACCATTGCCGGTTGGAGGTTGGAGGTGAGCCAGCTTGATCAGCTCGTGGAGATCCAGTCACTGCTACTTCCCGCCGTGAATTCGATGCGAGCCCGCGAAATCGTGAATTCGATCCGGCGTATCCGTCTCCTGGTCGACCGCGGGCTAGCCGGGGACCGACTCGGAGTCTTCGCCGCAGCCCAGGCGGCCCGCGATGTCTTGAGGGCCACAGACCTCGCCGTGGCGCTGTTTCAGGCATATGCCGACCTCGATCCAGGCTCGCCATGGGTCGGAAAGGCACTCCTTTCAGCGCTTACCCTCACCGCGGACCCGATGGAAAGGGAGGGGATCGAGACTCGCATCCGTGCACTCCCCGTAGACGCCTATGTGCGCTATGCTCGTCGGGGTGTGAGGGACGGATCGCTGGGTGTGCTCGAGGCTGAGCTCCAGCGTTCGCTCGACTCCCTGCTCGCCGC
>BTRA01000197.1:0-3989 GCA_036986155.1 Gemmatimonadota bacterium
GTCAATGGGCAGATCACCGTATCCCCCGATACCGTGGTGGCAAGACAGGGTCAAGCCGTGGAGTGGAGGTTCAACTCCGACACGGAGGTCCGGCGCTTCAACGTTCGCTTCAAGTCTGCGGTACCGTTTGGAAAGGGCGCCTCGCAGAACGGCCTGAACGGCAACCGCGGGCAGGCGGGCCGGGGCACCGTGAGGCAAGAAGCCCGTGTCGGGAGCTTGTACAAGTATACCATCCGTGTGTTTGTTGGAGGCGGCCCCCCTATCGTGCTCGATCCTGAGGTCGAGATCGGCCCGCCGACCTGACGCCGGGTAGGGACTAGGCACTAGGGAAAAGGCCCTAGGGACTCTCGGGCGCCACGAGGGCTTGGAACCGGGGGTCGGAACGCAGTGGCTCCCACCACCAGTCGTTGGCGATATATGACTTGCGCCCGGGCATCGCTTCGAGGAACTCGCCCAGCAAGGCCAGGGCCGCGTCTGGCTCGCCCAACTGGATGCGCGTGTTGGCCTCGTAGTACGAGGCCCACGGGTCCTGCTCGACCTCCGGCCGGATGCGATCCGCCATTGCCCTTGCGCTGTCCGCCAGTCCCGCCCGGGCGAGGACGCCGGCTACCAGCATCTCCCCGGATCGCCACCCTTTGAGGACCGACGCCAGCTGCCAGGCGGTGTCCACTGCCGGGGGAGTATCCTTCCACCCGGCGAGAATCACCAGCTTTGTCGCCGCAAAGTTCAACAAGGCTGGATAGCGTTGGCGGCCCGCGTCGTTCCACTCTTCGGCGCGCTCGACCTCGCCCAGATCGAGCCACACTTGGGAGAGAACCTGTAGGATGCCCTGCTCGGCGTTGATGAGGAACGGGTCCGCGTCCAACGCGCTCTGAGCCGCCAGCGAAGCCTCGGAAAAGCGTCCTCCAACGCGCAGCAGATCCGCGAGGCCAATCCACGCTTTGACCCGTGAAGGATCTGCCTCGACGGCAGCTCTGAAATCGACTTCGGCGGCGTCTCTCAGGCGGGCTACTTCGCGCTCGTCAGCAGCGATGGTGAGGAGCCAGCTGAGGTCGTTGAGCGCTTGGCCGCGCAACTCGAGCGCCTCCGGGTCTTCCGGGTGCTCATCCAGGACATGCTCGGCATGATCCATGGATTGCCTGAGCAAGGCCTCGTCGTAGCGGCTGCGGGATCCCGACATCCGGGCCATCCGAAGTACCGCCCAGCCTCGTGCGAGCGGTGGGCCCGTCCACTCCGGATCAGCGGCTTCGGCTCGCTCTAGGAGGGAATCGGCTCTGGCAAGAAGTCGTTCGGCCGACACGCGGTCTCCTAGGCTCCAGCGTAGTGTGTCGGCGTCTTCCACGAGATGGGCGGCCTGCTGGGAGAGCTGCCAGGCCTCATCACTGTCCGTAGCGACCATGGCCGCTTCGAGCTGCAGGTTCCTGCCCAGTTGCTGACCCAACAGGCGAGCCGCCTCCTGGACGATGTCGTCTCTGAGCGCGATGAGGTCCTCGCCGCTTCGCTCGATGCGCTCGCTCAGTAGCTGAGTACCTGTCTCTCCGTCGACCAGGCGTATGGTTGCCACGAGGCGCTCCCCCGACCGTTCGATGCTCCCCTCCACCAGGCTTCCCGTGCCGAGCGAGCGAGCGAGGCTGTCCAGTGGGATGGCCAGTTGGCGATAGGGTTTGACGCCGTTCCTGGACACGACCGAGAGCGGGTCGACCTTGCCGAGGGCGTAGATGAGCGACTCGGTCACACCGTCCGCCAGATACCCCAGTTCGCCACCTTCGCTGAGATCGTCGAAGTAAAGTACCGCGACGTGGGCGGGGTCCAGCACTGCGGGCGTCCCGGAGCCGGCGAACCAGGCGCGCAGAGGGATCATCAGGGCGACCAGAGCCGCCGCTGCCGCGGTAGTCACGAACAGGTTGCGCAGGCGGGTGCGCGCCTGTGGTGACGTAGCCTTCCGCACCCCTTCGAGCGACTCGATGAAAGCTCGGGCCGTGGGTGGCCGGTCTGCCGGGTCCTTGGCGAGTACGCTCTCGAGAGTCGTGTCCACCGCCTTGGGCACGTCACGAACCCTGGTTCGGACCGGCTTGGGCGTGGCGTTCAAATGACCCATCAGGACTGCCCGAGCCGCGCCAACGAAGGGTGGCTCTCCGACAAGCAGTTCATACAGCACACACCCGAGCGAATATAGGTCGCTGCGGCCGTCGAGATTCCGTTCGCCGACAGCCTGCTCAGGACTCATGTACGACGTTGATCCCAGCGTAAAGCCCGTGGAGGTCAGGCGTTGGCTGACCGCGTCACCCACAGCTCGCGCCACACCGAAGTCGGTGATGAGCGCGTGCCCCTCGGAGAGGAGGATGTTCGCCGGCTTGATGTCCCGGTGGAGCACCCCCTTGCCATGCGCGTACTCCAAGCCTTCCGCCACGTCTTTGGTAAGGCGGATCGCTTCGGCAGGAGGCAACGCCCCATTGCGGTCCAGGAGGCCCCGTAGGGACTCACCTTCGATGTACGGCATGACGTAGTAGAGAAAGCCGTAGGCTTCCCCCGAGTCGTAGAGCGGCACGATGTGGGGATGGCTCAAGCCCGCGGCGATTTCGATTTCGCGAAGGAAGCGCTCCGGACCGACCGTGGCTGCGAGCTCGGGCATGAGCACTTTGACCGCGACTTTTCGACTGTGCTTCACGTCCCTGGCGAGGTAGACGAGGGCCATGCCCCCTTCCTCCAGCTGTTGCTCCAGCGCGTAACGCTGGGCCAGGGCGGCTTGGAGGCGATCAAAGTCGATCGACATGGGTGTTCTCGCGATAAGGAGCGGGCACGCGTGAAATCGAGGGAAACCTTGCCGGCAAGCCGTGTTTAGGCAAGCATATGTTGGCCCGGCCGCAACGCAATTCCAGAATCATTCTTGAGGCTCCACATGGTCGAGGAGGGTGAGAATGAACGTGAGAGTGTGGTGTCTCGGCTGGCTGGCTGTGCTGGCGATGGTGGTTGTAGGCCCGGCCGGAGTGGCGGCGCAGGTCGTTGACGACCAGACCGCGAACGACCCCGAAGTCGCGTATGCGCCGAGCCCGGCCTATCCGTTCGGACGAGCGAATCCAGGTGCCCCTCCCGAGCTGGCCCAGATGGCCTTTATGGTCGGCGAGTTCGATTGCGTGGATGAAGTCCGGCAAGGGGATGGCTCCAGGCTTCGGTTCAAGGCGATCTGGAACGCACGCTACTTCCTGAACGGATTCGGAATCCAGGACGAATACTGGACCCCTACGTTCTTCACCTCCAACATCCGCATCTTCGATCCTGACGCGGGCCGTTGGAAGATCACGTTCTTCCGTATGCCCGGATACCAGTCGGGCGTGTGGGAGGGAGGCCAAGAAGGCGACTCTATGGTGTTCCGTTCCGGCGGTCGGACATCCGGTCCCGGGCTCACGTTCTACAACATCAGGGCCGGCGGATTCGACTGGAAGTCCGGGGGCGACGACCCCGGATGGACGTCTACCTGTACTCGAAGGCGGTAGCCGCCCACCCGGAACTGGGCGCCTGGCGTTGCGCGTAAGGTCAGCTTCCTTCCAGGAACGCCACCAGCTGGCCGAGCTCCTCGTCCCACCCACCGTCGTTCTGCTGTCGGCGGTCTTCCGTCTCGAAGCCGGTTTCCCTGAGTTCGAGGAGCGTGCCGCCGCCCTCGCGTGGGGAGAGCACCCACTCGACAGAGGTGGAGACGCCCTCTTCCACTTCGGTGCCGGGCTCGTGATTCCAACTCCACACTAGCCGTGTGGGCGGGTCCACTTCATCCACGCGCACACTGTAGGCCCCGTGGCTTTCCCAATCGAAGTGCCCCCGCCCGCCCGGCCGTAGGTCCAGGTCGCAGCGGTCGCTGAACCACCGACTGATTTCGGCCGGGTCGCTTATCGCGCTCCACACTCGCTCTAGCGGTGCGTCCAATTCGAGTCGCTTTTCAATCGCGTTGGTCATCATCCCCCTCCAGGTATTCTTCCAGGCGTGCCAAGCGCTCA
>BTRA01000198.1:0-3950 GCA_036986155.1 Gemmatimonadota bacterium
CATCAGGATGGCTTCCTCCTTCTGGCGAGCGCGGAGATGGCCCCGGGCGGGTTCGAATTCGAAAGCTTCCAGACCCTATCGGGCATGGGGTACGCCCTGGACCGTCTGGACAGCGGAAAGGTCGGTGACCGTTACGCATGGCCCGGTTCCCGATATCCGGACGGGTATTTCAACCCGAGGGGCGGATGGGCGGAAAGCGGTCGGGTCCTGGAGCACGTGCTGGCCGAGGCCATCGACACCGGCGTCAACGTCCGGACCGGCGCAAACTGTACGGGCTTACTGTTCGAGGACGGCGCTGTCCGGGGAATCACGACCGACGACGGTGCCGAGCACACGGCGGACTCGATCGTCGTAGCCGCAGGTGCCTGGACACCTTACCTGCTGCCGTGGATGCAGGACGTGATGTGGGCGTCGGGACACGCCGTGCTGCGTTTTCGCCCAGAGAACACCGAGCCTTTCAAGGCGGACCGCTTTCCTCCCTGGGCCGCTGATATCGCCGGCACCGGATGGTACGGGTTCCCCGCTCTTCCCGACGGCTCAGTCAAGGTCGCGAACCACGGACCCGGCATTCCGGTGGATCCGCGAGATCCGCGTAGGGTGCCCGAGGGGACAGAGGAGCGCTTTCGCGAGTTTCTGGCTGCCACCCTACCTGCCTTGGCCGATGCGCCCCTCGTGGATCAACGCCTGTGCCTTTACTGCGATACCATCGACGGTGACTTCTGGATCGACCGAGACCCCGAGCGCGAGGGACTCGTCGTAGCGTCGGGCGGTAGCGGCCACGCCTTCAAGTTCGCCCCGTTGCTCGGAGATCTCGTCGCCGATGCGGTCGAAGGCGGCTCTGACCGCTGGACTCACCGCTTCCTGTGGAGAGAGCCCACGCAGCGGGCGAAAGAGGCCGCCCGCTACAGCGATCACGCCGTCAACCGGCGAGCCGAATCCGGGCCCAGTCCCATCCCTCCAGACCCCGGTCGTTGACCGCTTTCACTTCAACCAGGCTGCCGGGCTGCACATCGTCCAGCAACACTCTGGGAACCGCCCCCGTAAACGTTGTCACTTCGCGCACCTGGACGACACCATCGGTGCGGGTGAACCGCACCCGGTAGTCCGTCACGTCGGATTCACGAACGGCATCCCACGTCACCTGAACGCCTACACGGCTGCGCCTCAGTGCCAACCCCGTGAGCCGTGAGGGGCTGGAAGCAAGCAGCATGATCGTCGCGACCGTGGTCTTCGCAACCTCCGCGACAAGACGGTGGTTGATGGTCTCGAGGCGGTCGGAAGCCTGATGGTAGTTGGGGTTTCCGAGAACCGGGTACGACCCGATTCCACCCACGATGTCCCCGTAAGCCTCGTAATAAGCGGCAGCGTCGGTGCTCTTGTAGTACAAAGCATCGTAGGTGATCAAATCTGAGAACTGAATGGCGGCGGCATGCTGGATGTCACGAATGCCGGCGTTCGAATACCGAATCGTATTGTCCAAACGATGGTCGTTCGACCACCCGATCATGTCATTGTTCAACGCACACACGATTTCCTTGCCACCATCCTGAGCCCGTCGCACATACTCCCGGCTCCCTCGGAGGCCCGCCTCCTCGCCGGTGAAGAAGGCGAATTCGATCGTGATCGGCATACCACGGTCTCGCAGCACGCGGGCAGTCTCGAGAAGGGCCGCCGTTCCCGAAGTATTGTCATCCGCTCCGGGCCCGCGCCGGACCGAGTCGTAATGGCTGCTCACCACGCAGACGACCTGCGAATCGACCGTACCCTCGAGCCGAGCGATGACGTTGGCGGTGGTGACACCCCTTACGTCGAACCACTGGAGTTCGGGTTCGTAGCCGAACGATTCCAGCATGCTGGTCAAGTACTCGGTTGCCTGCCGATTCCCCGGCTCGGTGATGTACTTCGACCCGAAACCGTAAAGGGCGGCCTCGTAGCGGTAGATCCTCTCGACCGATACCCGCTCGGTAACCTGCCTCACCCGGTCCGCGATGGATCGAAAGATCCGCTCGCCGTCGCTACGAAGCCGACGCTCCGCATCGAGGTTGGTGACAAGCCGGGACCGGAGCTCCCCCATCGGGACCTCGGCCGTGAGGTCGACCACGTACACACCGCGCTCCGGCGACACGGTGTCGCCGTCCCGTTCCGCGACAATCATGACCTTGGTGCCACCGGCGCCCACAGCCCATTCGTACTCGGGCGCAATCGTGCGAACAGTGTTGTTGTGGAAGAGCTTGGTGATCGAGCCGTCCGCGAGATCATAGACGTAGGAGCGCCGGTGCCGTCCCTCTCCCTTAGCCGCCAGGATGCGCCGCGAATCGATGAAAACGGGCTGTACATCGTGCTGGATCTCGTTCGTGACCTGTACCTCGGGGCTGTCACCATCCGTGCCAATCACGAAGATGTCCCAGTCCGCGTGTGAACGCCTCTGGTACGCGATCAGGTCACCGTCGGGAGAAAGCGCCGGATTGACGATCGAGCCAGGCGTGCGAAACACGATGCGAGTGGAGCGCATGGCCCGGCCGGGAGTAGCACCGAGCGGATCGAGGTCGAGCACTTCGATCGAGTTCTCGGCGCCCCGCTCGGTGACGAAAGCCAGCGTGTTCCCGTCGGCGGAGAGCACTGGATCACGCCCCGCGAAGCTCAGGACCTTGTTCTCCTGGAGGTCCACGAGGTCGAACCCCTCTGCCTGGGACCCCGGCCGGCGCCCCGGGGGCTGCGGCATGGGATCAAGCGCCGGACGGATGTAGAGCACGAAGCGGCCACCGGGGATCGCCCGGGGGGAACTCTTGAAGCCTCGACCGGTGAGGATGGGCTCGGGCTCCAGACGACTGGACCTAATAGCGTAGATCCGACTGTCCCGGCCCTCCGGCAGGCCCGCCGCCAGCATCAGCGTGCGCCCGTCATACGAGAAGCCCATGTCCACCGGGATCAAATCGCCCAGAGGGACGAGCCGCTCGTTGCCCGAGGCGAGCTCTCGCACCACGACCTGGGTAGCCTGGGCTCGGACCCAGCGAGACCGGCTTCGCGCGTCGCTCATCGCTGCCCGGTCTCCGCTTGCGAACGCCGCGGAGAGTTCGGAGGCGGCTTTCTGAACGGCCGACGTCTCCTTTACGCGCAGAATACCGACGGTACCCACCCCCGACAGGACGGCCTCGTGCCCGGGAAACGTCGATTGGATGGACGGCGTACCGCGCAGGTCCACCACGGCCACCATCGCCACCCCGCCCCGAGTGTAGACGAAGGTGCCGTAGCGGCCGGTGGGGCCCACACGCAGGCCACTGCCATCCCGCGAGACCTCGACGACCCTGTACGGCTCGCCTGTCAACTTCGCGATCTCGCCCCTCAGTCGGACTCCGTCCGGACCGTCCAAGACGCGAAGGTAGCCCTCGAGCGCACTGACGTAGTCACCCGCCTCCCACGCGAAAACCGCCTCGTTCAATTCCGGTGACACCTGCTGTGCACCGAGCATGCCCCGCACCAGTAGCAACGCTAATGCGCAGGCCGGTACCGCTGGTCTCATGTCGTGGGACTCCCAAGATTCTCACTGGGGGATGGTACCTCAAATAAAGGGCTCGTATCGCCCGGCATCAAGGGCCAGAGAACGGCTCCCGCTCCGCGGGAAACGGCACCGGAAGGTCGGGGAGCTCATAGGCGCCGGGGAAGTCCGAATCGACGAACTTCTCCTTTCCACTCCACGAGTCGATGTCGATCCTGTAGACCGCCGTCCGCTTCATCTCCTGAGGCGATATCGGACGATAGTCCGGTCCCGGGCGCAAATGCGGTGCGTACTTGTCCAGGATCATCTGGATAGATGACGCGGGGCTCGTCGACGGTGGCCAAGAACCCGAAGGGGCGCAGCCTCGAGGTAGGCTCCAATCCACGCGTCCGCCTTCGCCCGGTCCTGCCGCAGGACTTTGGCGATGTCGCGGCTCACGGCAGATCTCCCAGGT
>BTRA01000199.1:0-3900 GCA_036986155.1 Gemmatimonadota bacterium
ACCGCGCATTCGACATCGGCGCGACAGGGAGCTTCACTTCGGGCTGGGACGTCTCGGCGGGGTACCAGCGTATCGAGCCCTGGGTCTACACGCACTTCCAGCAGCTCAACGCGTTCGAGCAGCGTGGCTTCTTGTTCGGCAACCCGTTGGGCCCTAACTCCGACCAGGTCCGCCTTCAGGTGCGAAAGTGGCTCCCGAGGCGTGGTTGGGTGCGCGCCTGGGTGGCCACGACACGCAGGGGCCTCAACCCCATCGACGAGAACGGTGTGGTGACCAACAACGTGGGTGGCGACATACTCTTCGGGAGTCGGCCGCGCGGCAACAGTGAGATTGGTTTCCTCGAAGGCGCCGACGTCCAAAAATACCGCGAGCTAGGCATCGAAGGCGTGATCGAGCCCTGGCGCGGCATCAAGCTCAGCGTCCGCTACGAGCTGCGCGACATCACCCAGGGACGCGCCTACCCGACCGGGACCTGTTCGACATCCGGCTGACGATCGGGTTTTAGGGGCCCGGCAGCTCGTTCGGCCCCACTAGGCGAATGCTCGAGTCCTCGTCTCGGCGCTGCTTCAAGTCGTCGGTGAAGCCGGAGCGCGAGAAGAGGAAGTAATAATGGCCGTCCCTCTCAGCGTTGACATGTGTATATAATGAACATATACTCCAGCCATGGGTGAATGGCCCGAGGAACTCGCGGCGTGTACCGGCTTCGAGTGGGATGACGGCAACATCGAAAAGAGCTGGGAGCGCCACCAGGTCTCGGCAGCCGAGTGCGAGCAGCTCTTCTTTCAACGTCCCGCGCTCATCGCCCCGGACCCGAGGCACTCCCAGGGCGAACCGCGATACGCAGCACTTGGGCGGACAGCCGGCGGGCGACGTCTCAGTATCGTGTTTACGATCCGAGACACACGCATCCGTGTGATCTCGGCACGAGCCATGAGTCGCCGCGAGCGGAGGAAATATGAGCCAGCGTAAGAAGAAGCCCGTGGTGAAGGAGCGCATGCCCAAGTTCCGTACGGAGGACGAGGAGCGCGACTTTTGGGCTGAGCATGATGTCATCGACTTCTTCGATTGGGAGAAGTCCGTAACGGGTTCCTTCCCTGCGCTCAAGCCGTCGACGCAGACCATATCCCTTCGCTTACCGAAGGCACTCTTGGAGGAGCTCAAGACCCTCGCAAACGAGCGAGATGTTCCCTACCAGAGCCTGCTCAAGGTTTTTCTGGCCGAGCGCGTTGCGCGTGAGCGAGGCCAGGGGCGGAGCAGAGCCAAGGCTGACGCCTAACGCCCGACGAGCGATGCGCAGCGATCCACTTGGAGAAGCACCTTCCTCGGCTAAGGGCCACATGACGTAGGCCTCGAGCGTCGTGCAAGCGAATCGTCCCCTCCGAGCAGCTCGTTCGGCCCCTCCGTTCCTGGCGGTGGACCTGGCGCCCTTCCAACGGGCGCGCCACGAGATGGTCCTGGCACGCTGGACCATCACGGGTCTGGCGGAGGCCACCGGAGTCTCCCCGTCCGTTGCCTCGTACGCTGTTCAAAACCTCGAGCAGAGACAGTTGGTGGAGGTAACCGCCAGCGGGCGCGAACGTCGGGTACGGCTGGTTGAGCATCGAGAACTGATTGCGCAGTGGGCAAGGGAGTACGACTGGCGCGTCCCTCCTGCTGCCTCACGCCCCGGTCGAACAGATCCACGTCTATGTCGACCTCGGTTCACAGGCCAGGCTCGCGGACCTGACCCGGAGGCTCGACTGGCCGGCGGACCCTAGAGGCCAGTTCCAGTTTCTGCTGCCGTACTACAAGACTTCGGTGTGGGAACGAGTGCGGGAGCACGGCGGCGTACCGGTGGTGTCCGGCCTACAGCTCATGATCGACCTGTGGAATCACCCGATTCGAGGAAGGGAGCAGGCCGAACTGCTCCTGGAGAAGCACCTTTCCCGCCTCACGCGCACATGACGGACGACGCCTTCGACTCGGTTCTTGTACCCATTCTGCGAGACCTACGCGACTACCTCGGTGACCTTGTCGTGATCGGTGGATGGGTACCCGAACTCCACCGCCGATTCGGTGACACCCAGGAATGGGCGGTGAAGCCGCTGGGGACTATGGTGCGAGTCCCGGAGCTAGGTGCCTTTCGAAGCGGTCGAACAACAGGTCGCCACCTACTGTGCGGCCGGAGGCCCTGCCGCTGAGCTGGCCCGCCAAGCGAGAAACCACCTGGGCCTCGTCGTCAACGAGAAGGCCACCACCGCCTTGCGGCAACGGTTGGCCCAGAGCCTCTCGGTGCGGCATCGGATCACCGTCCCATCCCGCCATCTTCATGCCGCGAAGGTTGCCCTACCTTGGCACGGGTGGGAGCGCAGGAGTATCATGGGGGCATGACGCCAGAGGCCACGTGACGAAGAGCGAATACCAGGAGTTGGCGGAGTTCATCGCCGTACGGTTCGATCGCAACGACAAGCGTTTCGACTCGTTCGATGAGTGCCTTCGACGCGTGGCGATCCTCGGGGAAGAGACCCGGCACCAAGTCCAGATCCTAGCCGAGGCTGTGACGGGGTTCGATCAGCGGTTCGAAGCACTCCGTTCCGAGGTGGCTGGGGGCTTCGAAGAGCTTCGTACTCTCCTACGGACGCCTTACGTAGACCTCGACCGGCGGGTGACACGCTTGGAGGAGAATCAGAGAAACTGAGGCTTCCGTATTTTACAGAATCCTGTATATTACAGGCTATGGAACACAGACTGTCCGCGACCGAACTCGCCAGGAAACTCGGCGACGTCCTGGGGCGGATCCGCTACAATCGAGACACGTTCCTGATCGAAAGGAACGGCAGTCCGGTGGCGCGGATCGTGCCGCTGGCCGAACACCCCACCGCTTCGCTGCGTGAAGCGGTGGCGGCGTGGTGTGGCGTAGGCGAGCCCGAGCTGGATTTCGCTGACGCGCTCGATCGCGTCGCGGAGGCCGATCGCCCACCGGAGAGCCCTTGGGTCTCGTGATCGACACCAGCGCCCTGGTGGCGCTGGAGAGGGGTGGCGGATCCCTGGAGCGGGTCATGGAGGTCGCCGGCGATGAACCCGTGGCCCTTCCGGCCGCCACATACGCCGAGCTCCTGGCCGGAGTGCTCTTGGCGGACACGCCGGGGCGTGCCGCCCGCCGCCGGGCCAAGATCGACGCGTTGGTAGCCCGGGTCCCCGTGGTGGAGTTCGGCGCGGCTGCCGCCGAGCGATGGGCGGAGCTTTTCTCGGCGTTCCACTTGGAGGGCAGGCCCATCCCGTCCAATGATCTCGCGGTAGCGGCCACGGCCCTCCACCTCGGGTTCGGGGTGCTCGTGGGCCCGGCGGGAGAGGGGCACTTCGCTCGGGTCGAAGGGCTTCGGGTAGAGGTTCTTGGATAACATGCCCAAGGTCCTCATCACCGGCGCCGCAGGCTTCCTGGGCTCGCACCTCGTCGACCGCTTCCTGGCCGAGGGCTACGAGGTCGTCGGCGTCGACAACTTCATCACCGGCTCGCGCGCCAACCTGGAGCATCTGGACGGCGACGAGAGGTTCTCGCTCCTCGAGCACGACATCTCCCAGCCGCTGTTCCTGGACACGGACCTCGACGGTGTGCTCCACTTCGCGTCGCCCGCCAGCCCGATCGACTACCTGGAGCTGCCCATCCAGACGCTCAAGGTCGGCAGCCTGGGCACGCACAACACGCTGGGCCTCGCGCTGGCCAAGAAGGCGCGCTACCTGCTGGCGTCCACCTCGGAGGTCTACGGCGACCCCCTGGAGCATCCCCAGAACGAGACCTACTGGGGCAACGTGAACCCGGTGGGCCCGCGCGGCGTGTACGACGAGGCCAAGCGCTTCGCCGAGGCCATGACGATGGCGTACCACCGGGCGCATGGCGTGGACACGCGGATTGTTCGGATC
>BTRA01000200.1:0-3879 GCA_036986155.1 Gemmatimonadota bacterium
CCACTCACCCAGCTGCGAGTGGAGCGTGCACATGCCTGCGGGGGTGCCACGCTCCAGCGTTCGCTGAACGAGGCCCCTTTGCTCATCGTCGAATGGCGTCGTGCGGAACCCCGCCATCTCCCATTCGAAGCTGGCCGGATCGTGCCCGCCGATGTGCACGATGGCAACATCGATGCCGTCCATCGACGTGCCCGACATCACGCCGGCAACCGTGATACGAGAGCTCACTCCAGCTCCCCGACCACCCGGGTCAGCGATCCTTCGGCTTCGGCGAGAAGCTCGCGCGCCCGGTCCGCATCCACATCCTTCTTTCCCATCACAATGGCCGTCTTCACGTGACCGCCGGCCGCGACAAGTAGCGCCGCCGCCCGCTCGCGATCGACCGCCAAAGTCCTGACCAGGATCCGCTCACCCCGGTCCCTGAGCTTCTCGCAACTGACCTGCAGGTCGACCATTAGGTTGCCGTATACCTTGCCCAGGCGAACCATGGCACCGGTGGTGATGGTGTTCAGCACGAGCTTGGTGGCAGTTCCGGCCTTCATGCGTGTCGATCCGGTGATCACCTCCGGACCGACGAGCGGAGCGATCACCACGTCGTGGGTGTCGATCAACTCGTTCGAGGGGTGGGTGCACAGCAAGAAGCCCGTGCGCGCGCCGAGCTCGCGGGCACGCTCGAGCGCACCGTGCACGAATGGAGTGGTGCCCGACGTGGCGATCCCGAGCACGAAGTCGTTGGGCCCGACCCCGCGCCCGTCCATCGCTTCGGCTCCACGGTCGGGGTGGTCTTCCGCCCCCTCGCATGCCCGCACGAGGGCTTCGTATCCCCCCGCGATGACGCCCTGCGTCATGGCGGGATCAGTCCCGAAGGTCGGTGGCATCTCGGCCGCATCCAGAACGCCCAGTCGGCCCGATGTACCCGCTCCGACGTAGATGAGCCGCCCCCCGGTACGGAACGCCTCCACCACGAGGTCTATGGCAAGCGCGATCCGCTCACGCTCCTGGGAGACCGCCTCGGCCACCATGCGGTCCTCGGTGTTCACCAAATCGACGATCTCGATCGAACTCAGTCCATCGATCTGGGCCGATTTGGGGTTCGTCTGCTCTGTGAGTCGATCGTCGAGCATGCGCGACCAAGGGTGTGTCTGAAGCGTTGGGCCTCGGGCTGTCGCCGGCTCTACGAGCGGCCTAAGATCCAGCACCCATCACCGACGACCCCCGGAACCACAAGCTAGCCGGAAGCTTATGAGCCTGATAGAGCGCGCTCGAGCCATGCAGCCGAGCCTAGTGGAGATGCGACGCGACCTGCATCGCCACCCCGAATTGGGCTTCCAGGAGGAGCGCACGGCCCGGATCGCAGCCGACGCAGTCGAGGCCCTGGGCTTTCGAGTCCGCCGGGGCGTCGGGATCACGGGGGTGGTCGCCGAGCTGGGAAATGGGGCCGGCCCGACCGTCGCGCTCCGGGCCGACATGGACGCCCTTCCAATCCAAGAGGAAGCCGGCGTCGAGTACGCCTCGCGCTCCCCCGGTGTGATGCACGCCTGCGGCCATGATGCGCATACCACCGGGCTTGTGGGCGCCGCCCATCTCCTCGCAGAGGAACTCGCGCTCGGGACGCTTCCTCCCGGTGTGGTACGGCTGATCTTCCAACCCTCGGAAGAGGGCACGGACGAGGAGGGGAAGAGCGGGGCGATGCGCATGATCGCGGATGGCGCTATGGGGGGGGTCGACGCCGTAGTAGGCCTGCACGTGAGCCCCGAACGCCCGGCCGGGAAGATCTTCGTGTGTTCGGGTGCGTTCATGGCCGGGGCCGAAGAGTTGCGGGTGACGGTACGCGGCAGGAGCAGCCATGCGGCCCGGCCCGAGCTGGGCGTCGACGCGCTCCTGCTGGCGGCCCAAGGCCTGGTTGCCGCGAAGGCAGCAGCGAACGAAGCGCTGGATCCAGGCGAATCCGGCGTTGTGTCCTTCGGCAAGCTCGAGGCGGGCACGGCCGGCAACATCATCGCAGACAGGGCGATCCTCTACGGAACGCTGCGCTACTTCGACCGGGACGTGAGAGCACGCCTCGTGGCCGCCGTGACCGAAGGGTTCGAGTCACTGGAGGCTTCGGGAGCTGGCGTGACCGTCGACGTGGGGCCCGGGTTTCCCCCACTTCTCAACGACGAGGCAGTCACGAGGTGCGTGAGCGAGGCCCTCGGCGAGTTGCTGGGCGATGCCGCGGTGGCCGGGTGCGAGCCCGAGATGACGGCCGAAGACTTCGCCTATCTCGCCCGCGAGGCTCCGAGTGTGTTCTTTTGGTTGGGCGCCTCCCTTCCGGATGCAAGGGAACTTCATCACCCGCGGTTCGATATCGACGAGTCTGTGCTGCCTGTCGGGGCCGCAGCGCTGGCGCACTCGGCGATCACGTTGCTGCGGACCCTCCAGCCCGGTACATGAACCGTCACAGCCCCGGAGCCAGAATGCGCACCCGTAATGCCGCGCTCTTCCTGTCACTCACCGCCGTCGCACTTTCGGCCTGCACCACGGACGGATCCTCGTTCGGCACGTTCCCCGAGGGATGGCGCTACGCCCAGGACGTTCCACCGGTCACCGCCGAGCGCGGCATGGTCGTCACCACCGACGAGGTCGCGAGCCGCGTGGGCATCGACATCCTCCAGGCAGGTGGCAATTCCGTGGACGCGGCCATCGCGACGTCCTTCGCGCTCGCGGTGGTGAATCCGGAGGCGGGCAATCTCGGCGGCGGAGGCTTCATGATGGTCCGCATGGCGAACGGCGAAGTCGCCGCGCTGGACTACCGGGAACGCGCGCCACTCGCGGCCACCCGAAACATGTTTCTGGACGCCGAGGGCAACCTCACCGACAGGTCGGTCGTGGGTCACCTGGCGGTAGGCGTGCCGGGATCGGTAATGGGAATGTGGGAGGCCTACCAGCGCTTCGGCACGCTTCCCTGGAAAGACTTGGTGGCACCGGCCATCGAGCTCGCAGACGGGTTCGAGGTGCACCAGCGCTTTCGTACCACGCTAGTGAACTCAGAGGCGGGCATTCGGCTCTTCGAGACCACCGAGCAGACCTACCTACGCGACGGTGAGATCCCCGAGATCGGCGCGCTATACACGCAACCGGAGCTCGCTCGCACGCTGCGACGCATCCAGGAGCAGGGCAGTGAGGGGTTCTACGGCGGAGAAACCGCAGACCTGATCGTGGCGGAGATGGAGCGGGGCGGAGGCCTCATCACGCACGAAGACCTGGCCTCATACCGAGCGGTGTGGCGAGATCCGATCCGGTTCACCTACCGCAATCATGCGGTCTACTCCATGCCGCCACCGTCGTCGGGCGGCGTGGCCCTGGCCGAGATCGCCAACATGATCGAGGCGTACAACCTGGCTGCCCTGGGATGGCACTCCGCGTCGACGATCCACCTGATGGTCGAAGCTTGGAGGAGAGCTTTCTCCGACCGGAACGAGTACCTGGCCGACCCCGACTTCGTCGAGATTCCGATCGAGCGACTCACCTCCAAAGGGTACGCGGCCGAGCGAGGCTCGGATATCCTGACCTTCAAGGCCACGCCGTCATCCCAGGTCGGCCCTGGGTTGGAGCCCCGGAACGAGGGTGAGAACACCACGCACTTCTCGATCGTGGACGAAGCGGGGAACGCCGTGGCGGTCACGACCACGATCAATTCCCGGTTCGGCAGCAAGGTGACCGTGGCGGGCGCCGGTTTCGTGTTGAACAACGAAATGGACGACTTCGCCGCCAAGCCCGGCACCCCCAATCAGTTCTTGCTCGTGCAGGGAGAGAACAACGCTATCGAGCCTGGCAAGCGCATGCTCTCCGCCATGACGCCGTCGATCGTGTTGAATCCGGCGGGTAGGCTTTTCTTGG
>BTRA01000201.1:0-3745 GCA_036986155.1 Gemmatimonadota bacterium
GACGATGCCAGTCCATCTGGCACGTTACCCGCAGGTCGGTCTCCACACCGTGATCACTCGAACGGATCGTGCTACGCCCACCTGACCACGTAACCGTCCCGACGAACGGACCTCTCTGCCCAAGCCTGATATCGCCATCCACGTCTGCTAGGACATACCGACGAGCCTCTTCTTCGCTTGCCTCGTTCTGAGGCCTGTTATGCAGCTGGAAGCCGAATACGAAGACCAAGACTGGACCCAATGAGACCTCTGCCCCTAGACCCTTGAGTCGCACTCGACCCGAGAGCGTCGAGCCGATCACGAGTTGCGACTCGCCATAGCTATTCGTCATTTCATCCACTCCTCCCGCGCCATGGCAGATAACGTTCAGGGCCTCCGAACCGGCCCATCGCTTCGTTTGTTACAGCTGCTTCCTTCGACCTATCACTTCTGCTGACCAACGTCCGCCACGCTCGTGGCCGGTGGGGTCGGAGGCCGCCGCAGGCGGCCGGAGCCGGAGGCCCAGTGTATGTGCAGTGACCAGCCCCGATGCCGAGCACATCCCCCTCTCTATGTATCATCCCCGGGCGACATAGCCTCCCCTCGGGTCTGGGACGCAGGTGGGGCTATCGCCGCGAGGAGAGCCTCGAACCGTTTGAGCGTGGGCTTCCCTAGCCTCGATTTCCACGGTCCAGGGTTGTGCTAACGGGGTCCGGGGCGGGAGCGCTGGGGGCGACCGTACCCCAAGCGAGCTATGGCAGGCGTAGGATGAGCTGCTTGTCGAAGAACCAGGGCATGGGGGTCGGCCGGTCAAGGAGGCCGGTCTCGGCGAGGATGGGGTTGTGGGCCCGCTTGTCGAGGGTCACCACGACCTCGCGCTCTGTGATCTCGACCTTGCCTCCGACGTCGAGGAGGTTGCCGAAGAGGGTCTTCGCCCATGCGCGGCGGTAGTTGTCAGGGAGTCGCTCGGCAAACATGCGGTAGAGGGCACTGCCCATGAGGGTGATCTGGAGGTCGAAGTCCACCTTCAGCTCGACCATGGAGGAGAGCGCGTCGATGTGGAAGAAGTGGATCGCCTCGGCGATCCCGTTCTCGATGAGCATGCGCTTGGCGTAGCGGGTGATGAGGGCGGCGGGCCCGCTGGTGAAGTCGTTGGTGAGGAGGATGGTGGGCTCCTCATGGCCGAGGTCGATGATGGAGAGCTGGCGAAGCTCTCCGTTGTAGTTCTTCAGCGTCACCCTCTCGTCGAGGACCCTCGGCGTGCGGTACTTGCGCGTCAGGCTGCGCAGGGTCACCCGGGACCACATCGAGGGAGGAAGCGAGTAGATCCTGGCCAGCATCTGTCTGGTGCGGCGGCGTAGCGTGAGGAAGCGGATCTCCTTGTCACGGAGCCAGTCGAGCTTCTCATAGGTCGTGAGCTGGGAGTCGAAGACCAACTCGCGGGGATAGTGCCCGGTCCTGTCGCGGTAGAACTCAGCGAAGCGGACGATCTCCTCGGCTCGCTCGCTCTTGGCGATAGCGGCGTTCGCGTAGCACAGCACCCGCTCCTCGGCATCGCGGGCGAGGAAGACGAGCACGGCTTTCTGGCTCCGGCTCCGCTTCGAGACGTAGTGCTTCTCGAGGGGCTCCTTGCCGGGGTTGGCGGGCACGGAATGGAAGTCGACGTCGATGCTTCCATTCCCGGGAAGTCCAGCGCTTCGCACCTCGTCGAACCACAGCTCCATCAGCTTCCGGTTCTTCTGCCCGCCCACCCTCGAGCTGTAGGCGGCGAACCATGATCGTTTGGGCATCACGTTCAGCCCGGAGAAGAGCGCGAGCCCCTCGTCGAAGACGAGTTGCATGACGTGGCTCTTGCGCTCGATGCCGACGAGCTTCAGAGCGAGCGTGCTGCGCAGCGCCTCGGCGGCGGGGATCATCTTCGAGCCGGGCAGCTTCGCCTGCGCCGCGACAGCCGCCAGGTCGATGTTCTCGAGAAGGGGAACGAAGAAGAACAGGCCCGCGAACCGGGTGCGGAAGGTCCGTGGCGTGGCGTTGAGCGCGCGGATGTCCGCTACCGGCGCGACTTCAGGCGCGGGCGCGGCCGGGCGTTCCTCGTCGCTGCGACGCGGGAGACGGGCGAAGCCCTCCTCGCGCAGAAGCACCGACAGGGTATTGATGCTCACGTCCTCGCCCGCTTCGGCGAACTCCCTCTGGATGTCGTAGACCGAGAGGTTCCTCTTCCTCATGGCCACCGCCCTCTCACGGAGTCGGTCCCGAACCGGGGGAGACTGGGGGCCATGCGCGACGTTCTTGAAGAAGCGTTCCGCCTTCTCGCTGTCTTCGCGAAAGCGGTGGCAGAGGACTCGGAACGAGCCAGGCGCGTAACCAAAGCGCCGGGCGGCTTCCTCCGAGGGGATCCCCTCGACGAAGTAGGCGCGCAGGGCCTCGTACTGGCGATGGGTTGTCTTGTCCGGGGCGAGGAAGAAGCGGCCTTCCGGATGGATCGACGTTATCGATTTACGATGACTGGTAGCCATACTGACATACTACTATAGCCATCCGCTCTCGTCAATAGGTTGTATCGGGCTGATGAGCCACTACAAGATATAGTGGTGTGCCACGTGGTTTCTGAGGTCCTCGTTCGGATGTACCATGAGAGTCATCACAGCAGCCCAACTAGCTGTAGTACTGTGCCGTGCAGCCATCAGTCTTGGCAATGCGGAGCATCCAATCGGGGCTTCCACGCGCTCGGGACACGAGATGCCTCGGTCCAAACCCTTACAGCCACAAGGGTTTCAGCGCCCCGCCTGGCACCGCGCGAACGTGGTCCGCAGCCGGCAACTGGGCCCGAGCGTTAGCGAAGGCGGGCTACGTGGAAATCGAGGCTAGCAGCCCGTGGTAAAGAGACCACGGGCTGCTAGTGTGAGCGACTACCGGCGATCCCTCCACCACTCGTCCTTCACGATCGTCACCGTCCGCTCGTACTCCCGCCCGTCGACCGACATCACGATCCGGTACGTCCCAGATGGTGCATCGCTGAACTCGTAGCGGATCCGCTCCTCGCGGGACGGACCGCCGCGACCGCGGAAGCCGCCGGCTTCTCCACCGCGGCGCTCTTCGCTCTCGGCCCTCAGCCGCTCCTGCTCGGCCTCGCTGCGCTCGAGGCGCTTCTGCATGTCCCACTGCACCGAGTGGATGCCGGCCGAGCTCTCGCCCTCGATCTCGGAGATCGGGACGGCGCCCTGGTAGACGGTGAACTTCACCTCTCCGTGCGCGTCATCGCTCAGGTAGTAGTAGAGCGACGCACCCGGCTCCTCACTCTCGCCGTCGAAGTTCGACGACGAGTAGTTCGTCCGGTCGTCGGCGATCCATCGGACCTCGGGCTCGGGCTCGAAGAAGTACGCGTCTTCGGCCAGCACGTCGGGGGTGAGCTCCGCGAGCGGCGCGATGTCGAGAATGTAGATGCCACGTCCGTGCGTTCCGACGACGAGGTCGTCATCACGCTCCTGGATCTTCATGTCGTGCACGGGCACGGTCGGCATGTCGAGCTTCAGGCTCGTCCAGCGGTCGCCGCCGTCGTTCGAGACCCAGACCTGGAAGTCGGTACCCACGAAGAGGAGGTCCGGGTTCTCGTGGTGCTCGCGGATCACATTGATCGGTCCGCTGGGCAGGTTCGACGCGATCGACGTCCACGTTCGACCGTAGTCGGTGGTCTTGTAGACGAAGGGACGGAAGTCGTCGTTCCGGTAGCCCGTAAACGTGACGTACGCCGTAGCCATGTCGTAGT
>BTRA01000202.1:0-3721 GCA_036986155.1 Gemmatimonadota bacterium
CTCTCCCGTCCCCTTCCGACAACGGGTAAGGGAGGGCTGCGCCCTCTTGACTCTGGTCGCCTTATAGATGCTGCGCCCCGCTCAGACCGGC
Source organism: Gemmatimonadota bacterium (assembly GCA_036986155.1). Lineage (GTDB taxonomy): Bacteria > Gemmatimonadota > Gemmatimonadetes > Longimicrobiales > Gaopeijiaceae > JACZXQ01. The sequence continues at coordinate 92 of BTRA01000202.1, forward strand.
TGACCATCCGGGGACGCCGCCTCGCACTGATTCACCCGCTCGGCCGCAACCGCAAGCGGCAGCAGCATTCGCTTGTTAGACAGCGCGTTGTAGTACCTCGTCCTCTAGGCGGTCGCCAAGTCGATCTCTCTCGACATCCAGATCGTACCCCGTCTGGAGATTGATCCAGAACCGGTCCGACGTGCCGAAGTATCGCGCCAGCCTCAGCGCAGTGTCCGCGGTCACCGACCGCTTTCCATGGACGATCTCATTGATGCGACGCGGAGGGACGCTGATGTCCTTCGCCAGTCGGTATTGGCTGATGCCCATGGGCTCGAGGAACTCCTCAAGCAGAACCTCGCCCGGGTGAATCGGCGGTAGAGTCTTGGTGGCCATGGGATCCCTCTAGTGGTAGTCGACAATCTCAACGTCATGCGCGTCGCCAGAGTTCCAGCGAAAGCAGATCCGCCACTGCTCGTTGATGCGGATGCTGTGTTGGCCGGCCCTGTCACCCTTCAGCTTCTCGAGTCGATTGGCCGGCGGGATCCGCAGGTCGGCGAGCGTCGTTGCGGCGTCGAGCATTCGGAGCTTCCGGAGAGCGGCACGTTGGACACCCGCACCGAAGTCGCCTCACCGGCTCGCGCAAGAACAGGCGCTCCGCGTCTCGGTCTCTGAAGCTCTTGATCACATGGCATAATAACGTTGCGCGTTATTATCGTCAAGCGTTATGAGCCCGAACGCTGTCTATGCGGATTCCGACGAAGTGAGCCACCCAGTCCGAAGGAAGAGGCCCACCCAAACCGAGGGAAGCGGCCCACCTATCGGAGCGAAGCGACGCTGGCGGCGTGGGTTACGCCGTGACGGTCTTGGGTGGTGTGGTTTTCACCTCCTTTCTACGCATGGATGGGCCTGTGAGGGTGATGCGGTGCGCGTGATGGACCAGGCGGTCCAAGATGGCATCGGCGAAGGTGGCATCGCCGATGACGTCGTGCCAGTGCTCGAGTGGGAGTTGGCTGGCTATGAGAGTAGCTCTTCGGCCCGTGCGGTCCTCGATGACCTCCAAGAGATCGCGGCGTTCGGTTTGGTTCAGCGGGGCGAGACCGTAGTCATCAATGGCCAAGAACTCGGTCTTTTGAAGCCGGTTCATCAGCTTGGGATAGGAGCCATCAGCACGGGCCAGGGCCATGTCCTCGATGAGTTGGGTGAGGCGGAGATAGCGGCTGGAGAGGCCCTGGCGGCAGGCGGCCTGAGCCAGAGCGCACGCCAGATAGGTCTTACCGGTACCGGTTGCGCCTGTGATGAGAACGACCTGATGGCGACGGATCCAGTCCGAGCTGGCCAGCCGGAGGATGACGGAGCGATCGAGGCTGCGCGGGGAGCGGAAGTCCAGATCCTCGATGGTGGCTGGGAGGCGGAGCTTGGCTTGGCGCAGCAGCCGGGTGAGGCGGCGGTCCTCGCGGACCGTAGCTTCCCGCTCGAGGAGGAGGGCGAGGCGATCCTCGAAGGCGAGGTCCTGGATATCGGGCACGGCCTGCTGTTCCTCGAGAGCGGCGGCCATGCCGGTGAGGCGGAGTTCGCGGAGTTGGGTGAAGGTCTGTTCAAGAAGCATGGGTCTGGCTCTCAGTTCCACGAGGTGTAGTAGTCGGGGCCCCGGAGGTTGTCGTGCTCCTGGGGCAGTTCGAGGCTCGCCTGTTCTTCCAGGGGAACGCGGTCCAGGTCGTGCTCGAGGATGGACTTGATGGAGCGGTAGGAGACGCCCCGGATCACGAGGGCCCGGTGGCAGGCGGCCTCCAGCCGTTCAGGCGAGTAACGCTCACCGAGACGGAGGATGCCCAGGCAGGGGCGGTAGCCCTGCTCGGGATGGGGACGCTCCTCGAGGATACGGGTGACGACGACGGCCGTATGGGGCCCCGTCTTCTGGGCCCAGCGGATCATCCGGGAGGGGGTCCACTCGAGATGCTCTTGGTGGGCCTTGGGCCGGTGGGTCGGATCCGTGGTGAAGCCTCCTTTGCGCCGGCTCCGGACGTGGGCCACCACGCGGTGGCCGTCGTGGAGGATCTCCACCGTGGAGGCCGTAAGGCGCACCTCCACCTGCTTACGAACGAGACGGTGAGGAACGCTGTAGAAGTGATTCTCCACCGCGATGTGGTAGTCGATGTTGACCCGGGCTTTGCGCCAGTCGGCGTACTCGTAGCGCGTAGCGGGAAGAGGCTTCAGGGCAGGCCGCTCCACGCTCTCGAACAGGGAGCGGCGGCTCCCGTCGAGCTTTTGGAAGGGGCGATCGTTGAGTGCATCCAGGAGACGGCGGATCTCGCGATTGAGCTCGGCCAGGCTGAAGAACGTGTGGTTGCGCAGCGGCGCCAGGAGCCAGCGCTCTGCCACCAGAACGCCCGACTCCGCTTTCGCTTTGTCGCGGGGCCGGCGAGGCCTGGCAGGCAGCACAGCGGTGCCGTAGTGGCTGGCCAGCTCCCGATAGGTGGGGTTCACCTCGGGGTCGTAGCGGCAAGCCTTGCTTACCCCGGAGGCAAGGTTGTCGGGGACCAGGAGTTCGCTGACTCCCGAGAAATACTCAAACATCCGGATGTGGGAGGCAGTCCAGTCGGGCAGCGTCTGGGTCCAAGTGGCTTCGGCGAAGGTGAAGTTGCTGGCCCCGAGCACGCCCACAAAGATCTGGGCCTCGTGGACCTCGCCGGTCTCAGGATCCGCCACTTCCACCGTCTGCCCGGCGTAGTCCACGAAGATCTTCTCTCCGGCCTTGTGCTCCTGGCGCAGAACCGGATCCAGGCAGCCCTTCCACTCGCGGAAGAGATCGCAGAACCGGCTGTACTGGTAGCCATCGGGATGAGCTTCCTTGTACTCGAGCCACAGCAGGTGAAGTGTGACTCCTTTGCGGCGGAGCTCGGCGTGGATGTACGGGCAGTCGGGAGCCGGCCGTGGATAGATGCCGGGAGCCGTGCGGGGTGGAAACAGCAACTCCTCCAGGCCGCTCTCGGTGAGATCATCGGGCAGCGGCCAACTGAGTCCCGCCTCCTCCGCTCTCTTCCGGATCCGCCGGACCGTGGTCCGGGCGGCCTTCACACTCCGGGCGACCTCTCGATCCGAGCGCCCCTCGGCTCGGAGTCGGAGTACTTCCTTGATCTTGCGCATGGACAACCTCCTCGCTGGCACTTTTCCTCCCGGTTCGTTTGGAACACGAGAGGCGCAAATGACAGCCTGCAGAAACGGTTATCCAGCGTCGGTTTCTCCTTCGGTCGGGCAGCGGCCCAGCTCACCGTATGGGGTGGGCCTCATCCCTCGGAATGGGTGGGCCTCTTCCCTCGGAATGGGTGGGCCTCTTCGATTGGAATGGGTGGGCCTCTTCGATTGGAATGGGTGGGCCTCTTCGATTGGAATACGCACACCGCCGCCAGGAAGAGAAGAGTCCGCCCCCTCATAGTGCCTCGAAGCCGAATCAGAACACTCGCGAATGCCGGCTGACTCGCTATTCGCGGATCATGGATCGTTCAATCCGCCTCTCACGCCTGGCTTCCGACCGGCGTGTCCGGTACTCGCCGCCGGGTGGAGGAAGCGTTTCGTGCTCTTGGTTTGGCACAGCGTGGCTTCCGTAGTGGCCATAGCGTCGACCCGCCCACCACGATGCCCGCAGGGACG
>BTRA01000203.1:0-3712 GCA_036986155.1 Gemmatimonadota bacterium
CAGCCAAGTCCTGTGGGACGCCACAATGGCGTACTGGATCTCGGAGTACCTGGCGCGGGAGGAGGACGCCCTCGTGCTGCATATGGTTGGCAGCTTCCACGTTGCGCGCGGTACCGGCACGCCGGAGCACGTCGAGTCCTACCGTCCTGGCACCTCGAGTATGATCATCGTTCTGCGACCGGTCGAAGACGTCGACACGTTCGAGCCCGCGCCTGATGGCGAGTGGGGCGACTTCGTCATCCAGACCGACGAGTCACGGACGCTCGAGGAGATCGAGTGCCGCCGGTACCTGGCCGAGGGGGCGAGCACCAGGCCCTAGGGGTTCCGAATCAGGCTGGAATGCTCAGGATTTCACAGGTGGTCTTGCCCTGGGCGAGGAGAGCCCGGATTTCATCCTCCCGCCTCGCGATAGCGGTCGCCGCCTCTGCGACTTCCCGCACGATGTTGCCGGGGATCACCACCACGCCGTCGTCATCGCCCACGACATAATCGCCGGGAGCGACATCGACCCCTGCGCATACGACCGGCTCGTCAACCTCTCCAGGATCGGTCTTCTCTGTCGCCGAAGGATTGGCGCCCAGGCAAAAGACCGGAAAGCCGAGGGCGCGGATTTCAGCCACGTCGCGCACCGTGCTGTCGATCACGAGTCCTGTCACGCCCTTCTCGAGGCAGGCGCCGGCTAGAATATCCCCGAATGGACCATAGAGCCGGCTGCCGCCTCCGTCGACCACCAGCACCTCGCCGGCTGTGGCACGATGAAGAGCCCGGTGGATCGCCGCGTTCTGACCGGGCGGCGTGGCTGCCGTGCGCGCCCTACCTGCCAGCCGCGCCCCGGGGAACAGCGGCACGATCGTCGCATGCATAGCCCTGACCGCCGAGTGGGCGTTGCAAAGGTTGCCGGTCGGCAGCCCGCGCAGGATCGAAACCATTCCCTCGTCAGCCATTCTGCTATTCCTCCTCCACCTCATCAACAGACCTCTAAAGACGCTTCAGGTACGTCAGTTTCATTACCATGCCACGGCTGGTCAAATCCCACAGGCGGCTGTCGGCACCACGCTCCTCGGTGAACACGAGGAACAGGTCGCTTCCGGGGCGGTGGATGAAGTTGAAGCGCACGTTGGTGGAGAATACGCGGTCGAGCGAATTGTACTGGACCAGGACGTTCGTGCTCAGCTTGGTGGAGAAGGAGTAGACGGCGCGAAGGGACGTGATGTTGGACACGAAGCCCCCGCTCGGCAGGTCGATGTCACTCCGCCGCTGGCTCAGGGTGGCGGTGAACGCGGGCGAGGGAGAGGCGGTCACGGAGACCGTTGCGGCGCGAAGCGTACCCCCGAAGAAGGCCTCGGCCGACAGGTTTCCACTACCGGAAAAGGCCCGCGCGCTCGTAGTCCGAAACCGAAGCTGAACCCGGTTGGTATCGTAACGTCCGTCCGAGATCGGCGCCGAACCGGCGAGCGTGAACCCGTTGTCGAGCTGTGTTTCACCTTTGCGGAGCGAGAGCGTGACGTTGTCCCCCGAGTTGAAGTCCACGCTGAAGCTCGGGCTGACCTCGTAGTCCTGGAAGGCGTTATCCGTGCGGGTCTGGTACGTCATCATCGTGTGAATATTGATCTTGCGAATCCCGAGGATTTTCGGCCTGGGCGAGTAGCGAAGGGCGGCAAACGTCTTCCGGATATCGGTTCGGTTGATGAACCCCATATCGGCTCGCGTCCCCTCGCCCACCATCAGGTGGTTCAAGAAAAACCCGAATCGGTCTCCGGTGAAGTCGATGTTCACGCGATAGGAGTTCCCCTCACCACCCACGCCCCGTGTGAACGTCCGGCCCCAGTAGCCTCTCAGGTTGACCGGGCCCACCCAGAACGACCCGTCCACCCCAGCGGCGCTGTTCGCGTCGACATCGTTCCGTCGGTCCGTGGCCATGAAGCCCACGTAGGCGGCGTTGCCGATGTCACGCTTCAAACGCGTCACAAGGAAATTGGTGGCCGGCTCGGAGCCCTGCCGGTCAGTGATGACGTTCATGAAACCCACGGTCTGGCCGCCCACCCTACCGGTCAGGCGGGCACCCCCGATGATCGGCACCTCCCCCCCGCTGCCGATGCCGACGCGGCGCGAGAAGAACATCAGGTAATCCGGGGGACCTCGGCCCATTCCGGTTCCAAACTCGAAGATTCCCGAGTTCTCGAGAAAGAAGTCTCGCTTTTCGGGAAAGAAGAGGCTGAATCGGGTGAGGTTCACCTGCTGATCGTCGACCTCCACCTGGGCGAAGTCCGTGTTCGCGGTTAGGTCGAGAACGAGTCCCGGGCGGACCTCGGCCTTTAGGTCGAGGCCCACTTCGACCGACTGGTCTGAGGGGAGGTTACCCAGCTCGTCCCGGCGCTTGCGACTCGAGGTGAGCACGAAGGGTTTGGCCTCGATAGTGATGCCGGGCTCCGGAAGCTCGCCGAGTCCGATGAGGTGGCCGGCGCGGCTTGCCTTGCGGAACCCCCCGTTCTGCCGCTGCCACGACCGCCAGAGCACCTCCTCGTTCTTGCTCCGGATCATCCGAAACACGTTGAAGCCCCACAGGCTTTCGCCGCCGGTTGCGTAGCGGAGGGTCTTCAGCGGGATCGCGAATTCGGTGGACCACCCCTCTGCCGTGATCTTCGACGCGACCTCCCACACACCTCGCCAATCGACGTTCACCAGGTTTTCGTCGGTGAGAAGCGCATCGTATTCGGCCCCGTTCGCGTTCGTGGCGAAGATCATCCCGTTCCTGTGGTCGTGGAACGGGTCGAACACGATCGCCACACCATCGTCCCCGGCGAAGGAGGCGCCGCCGAACTGACTGCGAGACATCACCCGGTCCCGTTGAAGGATCCGGCTTACGATAAGGCTCGGGTCAGCGTGAAACGCCTTGATGCCGACGATCATCATGTCGGCGCTATAGACGACCCGTACCTCCGTACGCTCGGTGGCCGGGTCTCCCTCGTCGGGCTCACGCTGCCTGAAGTCGTCGATCGGCCGTGCGTCGGCCCAGAAGTCCTCCCCCAGGCCGCCGTCGAGCTTGAAGCTTTCGGCCTGAGCCGGGCTCAAGTAGAGAGCGGGTAGGGAGTCGCCCAACGGTGAGAGCACGGGTACAGGCACCTGCTGGGCCCGCAGCCCTCCCACGACCACCATCGGTGCCGCCACACTCAAGATTGTGAAACGTGTAAGCAAAGCCTTCTCCCGTCGGACTCGATCGATTCAGGTACTCGGACACGCAGGTGCCCCCAAGCGCTGTACATCACCTCGTTGACCAAGGCGTGGTCGGACGCCCGTCTTGAGCGTAGGGGAGCATGAATATGAGTGGAGAACGAGCGGTCGCGAAGGGCTGGGCCGGCATCAGGGGAACGCCGAGCACCGTCGACTCGGTGCGGATCCCACGCCGTTCATCGCAACCTTTGCCCGCCCTTCGGCATCTATGAGAGCGAGTCTTCTTGTAGAGCGTCTAGGGGGGTCGTAGATTCGACGCTCCTGTAGAACGTCTAGAGGAAAGTCACAACTCGGGGAGCGCCACACGTGGGCACAGCACGAACGGAGCTACTTCAGGGGACCCTCGATCTACTGATTCTGAAGACACTTCAGATCGGTGAGCCCATGCACGGGTGGGGCGTGGCCGTGCGCATCCACCAGGTGTCCGATGATGTGCTGCAGCTCAACCAGGGCTCGCTGTACCCGGCGCTCCACCGCCTCG
>BTRA01000204.1:0-3661 GCA_036986155.1 Gemmatimonadota bacterium
GGCCGCGGCTCCCCCCACCGCCGCGCCCGAGATCGTGGGCAGCGGAACGGACGGCTCGATCTACATCGATCAGGGTGAGAACTTCGGGATCCAGGTGGGCCAACGGTACGAAGTGCATCGTGTAGTCGACGAGATCGTCAACTCCCGAGGCGAGGTGCTCGATCAGATCACCGACGTGGTCGGCGTCATCGAGGTAACCCGTGTGCTCTCGCAGTCGGCCGTCTCCACGATCGTGGAGGGGGAAGCCCAAGAGGGTGACACGCTGAAACCTGCGGGCTGAGGGGGGCGGGTAAGCCTGGATTCAGGGCATCGAGGTCAGTTCTGCTTCTTGCGCTTCTTCGTCTTCGGCGCAGGTAACTCTCGGGCTGTGATTCTCACTAACTCGCTCAGCCATTGCCGATCCTCGATCCGAGCCTCGATAAGGAGACTCGGCTTGGCCCCGGGATACGGCGGCACTTCGACCACTTCCCCGATATGCGCCCGCCCTCCCTCGGTCGGCTTCACAAACAGGTGATCGTCACAGATTACCGCAAAAAACTTACCGCGGCTGAATAGGCCGAACTCACCAAACATCCTCTTGTACGTGACCACGCAGTCCGCATCGATTTGGTCCACGACGAACTCGACGAAACTCAAGTCAGAGGCCATTTGGATCTCCGCCCGCCCGTTCCTCGTCTACACGCGGGATGAGCAGGGCGGAACTGCAACTGATGGGGTAACCCGGCACCCCGAAGTCAGGAACCCTCCTACATGATCGTGGCCGTGACCGCCACGGTTACGTCGGAGCTGAGGGAGCTCCCTGCGACCGCACCCTGGAAGGTGACAGGGGTCGTGAAGCTCTGGGCGATGGAGCAGTTGAATAGGAGGCTGACGGTCACCTCCGCCCCCGGTGCCAAAGTGCCGGTGGGCGGGGAGGCGTTGATGGCTCCGTTCCCGGAGGAGGCACTCCACTCGACGGTCAGGTTGCTGGGGTTCTTCAAGGTCACGCTGCCGATACTCTGGGGACAGGGGGTGCTCCCAACGAAATGTGAGAAGCTGACGGTCGTGGGCGTGACCTCGATGAGAGGCGGCGCCGTGAAAGTCGAGGTGGCTGGTGGCATCTGGTCGAGAGCCGTCACCAGGGTCGCATGCTCTGCCATCCACGCGGTCTCGAGCTCCAACACTGAGACTTCGCCGTTCCCATCGGCGTCCAGCTCCTGGGCTGCCAAGCCGTCGAGGAAGCGCTCCGTGTAGGTGCCGGGAATCAGGGCCTCGAACTGCGGATTGTCCCGGTGCGGGTCCCACGAGGAATCGTCCCTCCGGCTGCCTGCGGCCGACTTGAGCGCCGAAGAGGCGACGAAGACGTTGAGCGATGCTCCCGGAAGACCCGGCTGGAACGGGTCCCCGGACGCCGGGCTGCTCATCCATAGGGGGATGGAACCTGCGAAACAGGCGTCCACGACCAGGTTGACGGTCCCCGCAGGGATGTCATCCAGGAGCCCCAGCAATCCGAACTCATTGTCCGTGCTGGTGATGTCCCACACGCCTTCGTTCGCAGTCCCCGCTCCGTAGAGCAACGACTCGTTCTTTCCCCCGTCCGGCATGTCGTCGTTGTCCCGGTCGTTGAGAATCCCGTGGCCGACGAAGTACAGGACGAACTTGTCGTCGGGGCCCAGCCCCTGGGCCGCCGCTCGCGCCCCGTTGATGGCGTCGAGAAGCGAGTGGTCCCGGAAGTTGAACGCCGTCACCTCGGCCCCCGCCATCTCGAGGGTCTGCTGCATCTGCTGAGCATCCCGGTCCCAATTGGAGGCGCCGGGGACCGGGTTTCCGGCGGCGTCGGTTTCCGGCTCTCCCCCGTTGATCACGACGCCGACGATTCGCCCTGCCGCGCTCCGGAGCCGGAGCAACTCGCCGAGCTCTGATCCGGTGAAGACGTTGATGTTCCCACCTCCCGGCTCCTGCGGCGCCGCGCTACCCGAGGCCTGCGCTCCTGGAGATCCTGCGAAGGTCACCTCTCGGACGCAGGACTTTTCGAACAAGCCGGCGGCGGACATCGGTGAAAAGCGGTCGGCCGATTGAAGGCGCTCCGTCAAGCTCAGATAGTGAAGCTCCCCATCGATCACCGGAGGACCGAAAGCCTTCTCCACCGTCATTTCCCCCGTCACCACGTCCACCACCACATAGAGAACAGGATGGTCCCAACGGTAGGCGGGAACGAGGTCGACGAAGACAAACCAACTAGCGCTCGCCAAGACGAGCTGATCTGGCTCGTCGACCGCCGAAGCAAACTCCCGCACAACGGTCCCAGCCGGTAGGGGACTCGGCATAGCGAGTCCCAGCACGAGACAGCCCTGTGACTCCGGCTCAATCACCAGAGTGCGTACCGCCTCCATCGCGTCTACCCGGGTCACGGGCGTCGTAGTTTGGAACTCGAAAGCGATCTCGCCGGCGTCGGCGTGACTCGCCACCACGCCATGCGTTCCAAGCTGGGGTCCGAGCGTGACCTGAACGCTTGCCCGCCCTTCCGAGTCCGTATCGACCGAGCTCGATGACACGGACGCCCCACCGGTGCCCTGGAAGGTCACGGTGGTGCCTGCCACTGGATTGTTGAACTGGTCGGTGACCTGAACCACGATCGGGTCGGGAAGCGTTGCTCCCGGCGCAGCAGTCTGGTTGTTTCCCGAGACCACCGCGATCGTGGTGGGCGCGTCCGCACTGACCAGGATAGATGCGGTCGCCGTCAGAGAACTCAAAGCCGCCGTGAGCCCACCGGTCCCGGTGGCCTCGGGAAGCGTTGCGGTCGTCGACCCGCGACCATCGGGTCCGGTCACGACCTGCGCCGCAGCGACCTGGATACCGCCCTGCCCCGTGATGGCGATGGAGGCCCCCGAGAACGGTTGACCTCCGGTATCCCGGACCTCTACGGTCACAGGTAGCGTCTGACCGGCCGTCCCTTCGGTAGGAACGCCGATGAACGTCAGGGAGCCCGGTTCTGCGCCCACTGGCTCGGTTCCACCGTCGTCACCGCCGCAGGAAGCGAGGACGAGAACGAGCAACGCCGAGAGGAAGTGACAACAGCCGAACGGAAGTCGCAACCGGAAGTGGGACACGAGCGCCTCTTGGAGGAAGGGACGGGTTGTGGGTATTCACGTCCGACGATATTGGAGGCCTCGTACCTCGCCGCGACGGAGCCAGAAACGTCAACATGCTGGTGCTTGCTGCGAAACGCAATAGAATCGGGGGCACACCGCATTGTTTGAACTCGGCGCGTAAGGGATGGCCTAATCCTCAGGTTTCTCCCCCTTACGCCGCAGACCGCGAGCTAGGCGTAGAGTCCCGTCATTAGCACGTGCATTTACTCCAGGCCCCTGAAAGCTTTCTGTCCAACACTCAGTACCGCTTCGAGGGCCTCGATCTGGATGTGTACGAGGCCCGCTATCAAGAGAGGGAGCGGGCGGGCGTACCCCTTTTGTGGGCGTCGCCGAGCGTGTGGAGGGCACGGCACACACTCCTGTGGACACGACCGTGCTGGAGGGGAGCATTGCCGACACGCTCGAATCGTACGCCGACGAAGTGCGTGCCGACATGATCCTCATCGCCACGCATGGGCGCGAAGGAATGCGCAGGTTGTTCGGCGGGAGCGTGGCGGACGCCTTGATCCGCCATACGACGCTGCCCGTGC
>BTRA01000205.1:0-3570 GCA_036986155.1 Gemmatimonadota bacterium
AGCAGGAGGACGATCTAGCGCGGCGAGATTCGTTGCTCGATGAACTGAGGGCACTCCAGCAATCGAATCAGGATGACGCGCAGGTACGAGGGCTGCTCGCCGTGGGCCTCTTCAACACACTCAACGATGCGAAGCGGGAGGACGATCCAGCGCGGCGGGATGCGTTGCTCGATGAACTGAGGGCACTCCAGCAATCGAATCCGGATGATGCGCCGGTGCGGGAGCAGCTTGCCATGGGCCTCTTCAACACACTCGACGATGCGGAGCAGGGGGGCGATCTGGTTCGGCGAGATTCGTTGCTCGATGAACTGAAGGCACTCCAGCGATCGAATCCGGATGATGCGCAGGTGCGAGAGATCCTGAGCTCGGTCCACAGAGAGATTGAGGAACCAGGGAAAGACGGCTAGGGACGTGCCGCGCGGGACCTTGGTGCATATGCTGCGGCTGCCGTGGGTCGAGAGCCCATTAGCCGATTAGCGTTCATTCTTTGAGCGTGAGGTAATGTCGCGTTAGGGTTGCCTATGCGACTGGTCCCGGCAACTCTGTTTCAGCATGATCAAGAGCTTGGAGGTGTGGGATCCCTATTCTCCGCGGAGGTTCGTATGTCCATTACCGTGATCTTCCCACCTACCAACTTGACGGCCGAAAAGTACCAAGAGGTCCTTCGGCGCCTCGAAGCGGCCGGAGTTGGAGCTCCTCCGGGGCGTGAGTATCATAACTGCCACGGTACCCCCGACCGTTTGGGCGTCCTAGACGTCTGGGAATCGCATGCAGCCTTCGAGGCATTCGGGGAAACCCTCATGCCAATCCTGGAAGAGGTGGGTGTCGAAGCTGTGGAACCGCAGATCTCCGAGACCCATAACATCATCACCTAGGCGCTCACATCTTCAGCCCGCATGCTGGCTGACCTGCGGGTGCAGCCTAACACCATTATGAAGGACCGGGCTCGGATCCGTCGGTACATCCGGATCGACATGACTTCCGTGCGCGACCTTCTCAGTCGGGCGATGGTCAGCCGGTCGAGACCGTCAGGGCGGTCCATCCACCATCTGGGGTCCACGAGCGGATCGGGGGCGGCGACCTCCAGGGACAGGAGGCCTCACCGTGGTTGAGTTTTCCGTCCAACTCCAGAAGGCGGTGCGTAGGCCAGTACGAGTCCCCCGGCGTAACCGCCAGGAAGTCGAAGTCCATCGAGAAGTGGTAGATCCAGGCGACATCCGAGGACGGCAGCCCCTCTCTTACGGTGATGTGGATCTGCCCCCCTCCGACGTCGATTGCGGCGGTTCGGTTGTACGGGAGCCCGCTGGCGCGGTTGACGTCGGTAGGCGGAAAGACCAGGTACCGGAGCGGTCCGTTGGGTGGACAACTCGTACACGCGAACTCGGAGTCGGGTTGCTCGGGTGAGCTGCCCCGGATGTCTGCTACGTCGAGGACCGCTAGCATTGCCCCCGACTGCGAGTTGCTCACCCCACCCGCGAGGAGCCTATCGCCTGCCGGGTCCGCGACGACGGTCGTGACCGTGATCCAGCCCGAGTTTACGAACGGACCCTGAACGCCGCCCCCTTCGTCGAGCAGAAAAAGTGCTCCGGGCCACCATGTGTGGTGGTGAACGGCCCAGGCGACGCGGGTCCCCTCGGACGTTGGGTGGGCATCCAGAGCGCCGGAAATCCAGGGGCCCGAGAAGGTCTCATGCCCGAAGCGATAGGAGTCTGTCCGCACTGTGTTCCAGCGACGCTGACCGGAGGATCCGAAGGCCATCAGCTCGGACAGGATACGCGGCGTGCCGCCCCCGGATATCGTAGTACCAGCGAACAAGAAGAGCTTCTCACCCTCCGCCCCTACCTGGGCGACCTCGTGGAATTGGTCCGCCGGCTCGAACATCCGCCCCTCCGGGTGCTCGAATGTCCACGCAACCCGGCCACGCAGGTCGTAACCCAGGATGTGACCGTTCGAGGTTTCGAGGTGAGAGATTTCGGGTACCGACCGCCCTCCCCAGGGGATGGCGATCGCGGCAACCGCGACAAGGAATACGAGACCGAGGTCGAGCCTGACCGCAGGCCGCGAGAGGGCCCGGTGTCCGCCTTCGTCCTCGGTGGCCTCGGGGGGCTCCTGCCCAACCAACCACGCGTCGAGATCCTCGGTGTATGCGAACACCGAGCGCCCACCGGGAACACGGTGGATCGGCATGCCCACGCCCTTCTTCTCCCAGCGCCGGACGGTACGGACGTGGCGACCGAGATACTGGGAGATCTGCTTCCAGGAGTTGAGGCGCCGGCCGAGGTTTTTGGACATCTCTCGCCATCCCATTTCACATGGGGCCGGGGCAAACGTCACCCTGTGGCAACGGTAGCCCGGTCCGGTCCCGGACGCCACCCGGGCTCATGGACGCCCGGTATGACGCGAGAACGTGCCCAAACGGATCGCATGTCCGCTCCTGCCTGGTATTGCCCCTACCAGTCGATCGCGGAGGCAGGCATCGTTGACGTGGAGCTGAGGTGGCCGGTTGAAACGCGTCGGCTGGCCCGCGCAAGGACGCTACAGGGAGTCGACCCCCATGCCCAGAACGATCGCAATATTCGGAGGAGTTCTGCTCGCCTTCTCTACGCTGGCCCTCACCCCGGGGGAGGCCGACTCCCAGGCGGTGCCTCACATCACGAGGTGCCGTGAATGCGCAAGGCAACTCGGCGGCCGGGAGATCGCAGGCCCGTATCCGTCGAAGCCGCAATGCGAGGCCGCTCGGCGAATCATGAGATCCCAGGGTTTTCCGTTCCTGCCTTGTGTGCCGGCTGGGGCAGGTGGAGGCGGAGCGGCCGTGCGATACGGGGGGCCGGGGGCCTCAATGGGCATCAAGACCACGGCCTTGAGCATTATCCTCGGCGGACTCGGGGGCGGCCTCGGTTGGGCAACCGGTTCCGAGGCCGATCAGGACCTGAACATCCGAAAGGGCGCGGTTATCGGGGGAGCGGTCGGTTGGGTGATCGGGCTGGCGATGCAGCAGCCGGACACCCCGAAAGGTGAGCAGCCACTCGACGCCATTCTGGCGGGTGGCTCCGCTGCGACGGTCGCGTACTTCGCCGTGGACACATACAGCAACAAACCTCCTGAGGAGAAGAAGCGGGATGCGGCCGTCGCCGCAATGGGAGCCATGGCGGTGGGTGTGGTCGCTTCCTTCACGATGGGGAAAAAGCTCAACAGCGGCTTCCGCACGGGCGACACCGGGCGCGGGTGGCTCAGTCGGGTCGGCTTGTCCATCGCGCCGACCTTCTGGCCGGACCAGGGAGTGGGGTGGGCCACGGTGGTGACGGTACGATGGTGAGCGGGTTCTTTTGGGGCACGGTCGCATTCCTCGCGGTGGTGCCCACGGTCGCGGAGGCACAAACGACTCGGGTGGTCGAGGTACCGCCGGAGATCTCGTCGCCGGACCAGGGGCGCCTCACGGGGAAGAGGAATGATTTGCGTGCGCGCATCGACGTCCTCAACTCCGGCATCGACGCCCTGAACCTCAGGTGCGGGTCCGTTGCTGCATCCAACCAGGCGCTCATCCGCGAGTGCACCGCGACGCAAGGCGCC
>BTRA01000206.1:0-3456 GCA_036986155.1 Gemmatimonadota bacterium
GTCCTGATAGGTCGACAACTCCACCATCTTCGGATCGACCATGAGCAGGCGCAGCGTTTCCGGCGTGTGGCGGCACACGAGGCTCGTCACGATCGTGTTGATGCAGATGGACTTCCCCGATCCGGTCGCACCGGCGATGAGCGCGTGGGGCATCTTCGCGAGATCGGCGATGTACGGCTTCCCGGTAAGGTCCTTGCCCAACGCCAACGGCAGCTCGGCTTTGCTTGCGGCGTATTGGGGGGCCTCCAACACGTCGCGAAGCTGCACGATCTCCGGATTGGGGTTCGGAATCTCGACCCCCACCGCACCCTTCCCGGGGATCGGAGCCACGATACGAACGCTTTGGGCCTTCATGGCCAGGGCCAAGTCGGCATCCAGATTGGCGATCCGGTTCACCTTCACCCCCGGCGCCGGCACGACCTCGTATTGGGTCACCACAGGGCCGGTGGTGCGTCCGGCGATCCTGCTCTGCACGTTGAACGTCTGCAGCTTCTCGATCAACACTTCGCCCAAGTGCTCCAACTCGCGTTCCATGCCCTCGCGGTCGACCATCAGTCCCGCGTCGAGGAGATCCACCGGCGGAAGCCCCGTCAGGCTGATCTCGACATCGATCAGGGCACGGCCGGCATCGACCTCGGGGTCTTCCTCCGGTTCGACCGGTGTAGGGACTTCGGTCGGCGTATCGTCGTTCGCGCCATCCCCCACCGAGTCATCAGGTGGGAAGTCCTCGACATCCGGATCCAAAAGCTCGTCCTCGGGGACGGCGATCCGCACCGCGGCGGCCTCCCTGGCCGCCTTACGCTCGTCACGCAGGTGGGACAGGCGACCGGCGTAGTCCTGGGCGGCGTCTCCCGCGGCCTTGGCGAGGGTCCCCACCGCACCACCACTCTGCGCCGCTCCATGGGCCAGCGCGCGCAACGGGTTCCAGCCCAGTGTCGCCACCGAAAGCACGACCCCGCCCAAGAGGACCAGAAGGAGCGAGCCGAGGAAGCCCAACGAACCCAGAAGGGGAGCACCGACCACATCACCGAACCACCCCGAGCCCCGGGAGAGGCTGCCGACTTCATCGCGAGGGCCCTCGAACAACCGGAGAGTCACGGGCAGCAGGACCAGCAGACCGGCCGCGAGAATGGTCAAACGCACCGAGAGCGACCGGCTGAGCCACCCGCCGAATTGAAGCCCGCCCAAAGCGAACAAGACGGGGACCACGACGGCGGCTTTCCCGAAGGACACGACCAAGCCGCCCCGCACGCCCAGGCCGATCTTGCCCATCATGTTGCCCGAGGGGAACCATTGGTCCGCCCGCAGACCGACGACTTCGATGGGGATCAAGCTCAGCAACACGAAGAGCGCGAGCGCCCAGAGGCCGAACGCGATGATCTCCTGTTGCTGCTCCCTCGACAGCATCCCTACCCTCCGGACGGGTCGTCCAGCACGATGGAACGGTCGATCATGACGGGTACGACATCATGGCGGTCGATCTCGGAGCACAGCACCAGGTCTTCTGCGAATCCCAACTCATCGAGCATCCGTCCACCGTCCGTATTCGACAAGAACTCGGGGTTGGCCTGGACCGATCCGGCGAGGTTTTTCGCTACACGCGCGGCGTCGTTGGCCTCGAGCACGCCGCCCGAATTCTCCGCGACGCGGCGAAGGATCAACCCCGCGCACAGGAGATCTTCCAACGAAAGCCGTCCTCTTCTCCCGGCACATACGATCATGAGCGACTCCGTGGAGGCCTCCACGACAGCACGGCTCACCGCGCCGAGGTTCATCAGCGACCCTGCATACACCCGAGGCGCACTTTCCACTGCCAGGAACGCAGGCGTGCCGTTGGTGGTGTTCATCACCAACTGCTTGTCCTCCACCCGCTCGGGCTCGAATTCGCCGGGGGAATTGCCGAGCGCGTACCCCTCGATCATGAGCCCCTTCCGCTCGCCACAAAGCAACGTGTCTTCCCTGCCGAGCGAGGACGCCAGCTTGAGCGCTTCTTCGGCGGACGAGGTCGGATAGATCGCTCGCGCGCCGTTTGCCAGTGCCTCGACCATGGTGCTCGTCGCACGCAGCACGTCGACCACCAAAACCGTCCGCTCGGTGAAGTCGGCACCCTCGGCCTCGGCGGCGGACAGAAGTACGTCGACCTTCACGCCTTACTCCGCTCACTCATGAAGCCGTCCACGAAGCCGGTATCGATGTTGCCGCTCACGAAGTTTTCATCGCGGGTGAGTTCCACCAAGAAGGGGATGGTCGTCTTCACACCCTCGATCACAAAGGAGTCCAGAGCGTTACGTGCCCTTACGATAGCCTCGTCGCGGGTGTTTCCGCTCACGATCAGCTTCGCGAGCAGTGAGTCGTAATACTGCGGCACTCGGTACCCCGCGTACACATGCGTGTCGAGGCGGACGCCCGGACCTCCGGGAGGATGGAAGGTCGTGATCTGCCCGGGCGAAGGAGCGAAGTTCCGCGCGGGGTCCTCCGCATTCACCCGAAACTCGATGACGTGACCCCGAAGGCGGCGTTGCTCCTCCGGAAATGAGAGGGGCTCCCCGCTGGCCACCCTGATCTGCTCCTTCACCAGATCCAGGCCGGTGGCCACCTCTGTGACGGGGTGCTCCACCTGAATACGGGTGTTCATCTCGATGAAGTAGAATGAGCCGTCTGAGTCGAGTAGAAACTCCACGGTACCGGCACCCACGTAATCGATGCCCCGGGCCGCTCTCACCGCTGCGTCACCCATGGCCTCTCGCAACTCGGGTGTCAGAGCCGGAGACGGCGCCTCCTCGACGAGCTTCTGGTGCCGCCGCTGAATCGAACAGTCCCTCTCGCCGACGTGCACTACGGTACCGTGTTGGTCGCCGAATACCTGAAACTCCACGTGCCGCGGCCTCACGATGCACTTTTCCAGATAGACGTCGTCGTCACCGAACGCGGCGCGGGCTTCGTTCTGTGCTGCCTGCAGGAGTCGGGCGAACGACTCCGGGTCGGGAACGACCCGCATTCCCTTCCCACCTCCGCCCGCAGACGCCTTGACCATGATGGGAAACCCGATCTCAGAGGCTATGGCAGCGGCCTCTTCCGGATCGGTCACGATGCCATCGGACCCGGGCACCGTAGGCACGCCGAGCTCCTTCATCCTGGCGCGGGCGGTGGCTTTGTCCCCCATGGCACGAATCTGGTCGGCGGTGGGCCCGATGAAAACGATGTCGGAGCGGGCGCAGATCTCACTGAAGTCGGCGTTCTCGGCCAAGAAGCCATAACCCGGATGGATCGCCTCGACCCCGGTCACCTCCGCCGCGGCCATGATCTGAGGGATGTTCAGATAGCTCTCGGCCGCCGGCCCCCCCCCCCCCCCCCCCCCCCCCCCCCCCCCCCCCCCCCCCCCCCCCCCCCCCCCCCCCCCCCCCCCCCCCCCCCCCCCCCCCCCCCCCCCCCCCCCCCCCCCCCCCCCCCCCCCCC
>BTRA01000207.1:0-3374 GCA_036986155.1 Gemmatimonadota bacterium
GTGGGGACGCTCGGTGTGTACGTGGCCCGGACGATGTTGGCCTGGGCCACGGGGCGGTCCGGCGTCGCTACCGAAAACGTGTGAGAATACGACTGAGTTGAGCTTGGTCCTCCCTCTCCAGCTTGAGGATCCACAGCACCCCGAAGAATGCTCCAAGCAATACGGGGAGACCCAGCAGGGACCCGACGAGGGGCAGGCCGCTCACGAGCGACTGCAGGGTCCATACAATGGCCAGAGCCGAGGCCGCGGCGGTAAGCGGCTTCAGGAGATTGGCCTCGACCACACTCAATCCGAACATCCAGCGGCTCGCTGTGATCCGCGTGAGGTTGACCACGATCACGGTGAGGAGGACGGCCAAGGCCACCCCCTCCAGACCGTATGCCTGAAACAACAGGACTCCGCTCACCAACCCGATGGCCAGCATCGCCGCGCCGAACAAGATATTGGCGGAGGGCCGCAGGTACACGAACGGTAACTCGCTCACCCCGAGGCTCCCGTTGAACGCGTCCCCGATCATGAGCAGCACCAGGACGTTGGCGCCGGCCACGAAGTCGCTATCCACGAGACCCAGAATCGCCGCCCCGAAGAAGAAGAACACGAGCACGACCAGCAATTCGGCCGTCATGATCCAACGGGCTACCATGGCCAGTTGCTGGTTGGCCCGCCGTAGATCGTCGGCGGCGATGCTCTCCGAGAATATCGGGGGGAGGATCCGGTCGAAGCCTCCTCGAATCTTCTTGGTCACGGTGGAGAACTGGCGAGCCATCCCGTAGATGCCGACGGTCGACGCGGGCGCGAAGTACGAGACGATGAAGATGTCCACCTTGTCGGCGAGCATGAGGAAGAGCTCGTACCCGGCCGTCGGGCCGCTGAACGACGCGAGGCTTCGCATCTCGTGCCAGCGAAGCGGCACTCGGAGACACTCCCACACGGGAAACACACGGACGAAGAAGAACACCGTGGTCACCACGGCCGCGAACAGAGATGCGACGTAAGCGACAGCCAGCCCCAGCTCGCGGGCGCCTGCCCAGTAGGCCACGACTATTGCGAGCATGAGGGTGATCGGCTCGACGAGACTCCGTGCGTAGACCTCGAAGCGCATCTGCCGTGTGAAGCGGATCGACACCAACAGGATGTCCGACAGGACGATCATGGGGATCGCCAGAGTCAGCACGAGCAGCGGACGGGTCGCGCCAGGGAGACCGAACATTCCGGTAAGGGGCCCGGCGGTCACGGCGACCAAGAGTGTGAGAACGGCGCCCGCGGTCACAGCGAGCGCGACCCCATTGGCGATCGATCGATGCACCGTCTCGCCGCGCGCTACCGCCTCGCTCATGAACCGGAACAGCGAGCGCTTCATCCCGAACAGGGCGAGGGCGGCGGCTGTCTCGGCCACCGTGATCCCGAACGTGTATTCTCCGAAGCCCTCTCCGCCGTAGAGACGACCGGCGAGCACGAGAAAGATAGCCCTGGGCGCGATTCGGGCGACCGAGCCGAGGTAGTTCACGCCGGCCCCACGAGCGAGATCCCTGGTGTCTGTTTCCTGGGAAGTGCGTCCCGGGCGCTCGCCCCGGTCTGAGTCCGGGTTCATTACAGTGGAGGCGCCTTAGCCGCCCATGTGCCCGCCCCCCGTGCACGCGCCCAAGACGAGACGTTGACCTTCAGGGTCGCAGGAAACAGGAGGAGGGTCGCACCGACCCCGAACAGCGGGAGCGCCAACGGCAACTGTCCGACCACTGCCAGGCCTAGAGCGAGGAGGGCGAAGAAATCGCGCTTGCCCATGAAGTGCATGACCCGCATCACACGGCTGCCAAGGCCCGATCCATCTTGGTATCCGTAGCGCACGGACAGGAAGCTTCCCGAGCGCTGTTCACGCTTCACGGACATTGTAAGATTGAGGATGCTGGCCGCCCCCGCCACGAACCCGACGATCCCGGCCTGATAGTACAGATCGGGCAACGGTGATCGATAAACACCCACGATCAGACCTGACAGAAACGCCAGATAAGAGACGTTGTCGCAGACGGTGTCGATCCACTCGCCGCGTTGGCTCGACTGAAATGTCAACTTCGCGACCTCGCCATCCGTACCGTCTACGATCGAGGCGATCTGAAAAAGGAGCCCGGCGATCAGGAATCCCGCATAACCGCCCGCCGCCGCGAAGCCCGCTGAGACCAGGCTGATCACGAGGGTCGAGACGCTGATCTGGTTGGGCGTGACCGAAGTGTTGACCACAACGCGGCTGAGCGCGGTCGAAATCGGGCGATTGATGTACCGGGAGATGGGACCGTCGGAGGCCTTGCGCACGCCGTTCAACAATTTGCGCTCTGCTTCGACCAAGTCTTCGGGCGTATCCACATCGTGCCACATGTGCTCCCCGATGTCAGTCACCCTTGCAAGCCCCTCGGCCGCCAGCTTCTGGACGCCCGCCGAGAGGCTGGCGTTCCCTTCTGCGCTGGCCTCGCGAATCGCGCCGAAGAGCGCTGGCGAGGCGAGGAATATACCCGTGTCGATCGCGTTGTAGTCGGGCAGGGCTTTTCCGATGGCCAAGATCCTTCCTTCAGACACCTGAACCTTCGTGGCATCGTCCAAGTCGATCACGGAGTCGACGTCATAGTCCACCGCGAGGTTGATACCTCCTCGAGCCCCACCGCGAGCGAGCGACGAGACGACATCGGGTTGGAAGAGATGATCGGTCATGGTCAGAAAAAACGGGCCGTCGAGCTCGGCTTCTCCCGCGAGCACGGAAACACCGTTCGGCTCTTTCCACCGAGGATTGTGGAGCCAGTGCACCGTCAGGCCGAACCGCGTGATCTTCTCGATCCCGGCCCGCACCTGCTCCGCTTCGTGACCGACTACGACATAGGCGTCGGTCACGCCGGCCTCCCGGAGCGAAAAAAGCGTGCGCCCCAACAGCGAAACGCCCAGCACGCGCGTCAACGGCTTGGGGGTATTACTCTTCAGGCGCGAGCCCATGCCCGCTGCCAGGATCAGAGCCTGCGAGACGGTCTCAGGAGTGTCGCTCATGTCTCGTACCGAACCACATTCACTCCTTGTCGGCGACCTGGATCAGGGCTGGCAGAATCACGAGTGCGCTTGCGAGCGTAGCCAACAGACCGACGATGGCGAGCTTTCCGATCGAAGTCAGCCCGGGGTGACTCGCCAACAGCAGACCGGTGTAACCCACGATCGTCGTGATCGTCGCGATCGCAACCGCGGGCCCCGTGCGCTTGAGTACTAGATACAGTGATCCTCGTCCCTCCGCCCGATACCTATGGTGTATGTGGACTCCGGTATCGACGCCGATCCCCACGACACTGGGTAAGACGACCATGTTGAACAGGTTGAGCTTCATTCCCAGCACGAACATCACC
>BTRA01000208.1:0-3308 GCA_036986155.1 Gemmatimonadota bacterium
CCTGACGTGTTCGCCTTCCCCGACTGGGGTCTCTACGACGGTGAGAGCCTGGTTTTCCGGCGGGATGGCGCAGGGACAGCCACCGAGGTGGAGGCGGCCAGCGTGATCTTCCGGCGCCGGGAGGTCGGCACCGAGGCGGGAAGCACGTTCACGATCGACCCGGTCAGGCCTGTCGCGGAGTTGCGCTCCGAGGCCCTGGCCGCTAATCCACCGCCCGAGGAGGGTGACTTCCTCGAGCCGGATCTCGTGGAGCTCAGCACGCTCGACCCCACCATTCGGTATGACATCCGCTACGCTACCACGAACAACTTCATGCAGGCCGTCTTCTACGACGAAGCGCGGGCCTTTCTACAGCGACCCGCCGCCGAGGCGCTGGTCCGGGCGCACCGGAAGTTGAGGGAGGCCGGGTACGGCCTGCTGATCCACGACGCCTATCGGCCGTGGTACGTCACCAAGATGTTCTGGGACGCCACGCCGGCCGACAAGAAGATCTTCGTCGCGAATCCGGCGAACGGATCGCGACACAACCGTGGCGCTGCGGTGGATCTTACGCTGTACGAACTGGCCACCGGAAAGCCCGTGCCCATGGTGGGTGGGTACGACGAGATGTCCGACCGCTCGTTCCCGGCGTACCCGGGGGGCACGTCCAGGCAGCGCTGGCACCGTCAACTGCTTCGGGAGGCCATGGAGGCGGAGGGCTTCGAGGTCTACGAGTTCGAGTGGTGGCACTTCGACTACGGCGACTGGGCCCGCTACCGCATCCAGAATCTCACCTTCGACCGGATTCGCTGAGAGGGCACTCGCACCGCGCCAGGGGGCTTCAATCCTCCGGCAGGATCGTATTTAGGGCCGTGTCACCCGTGGCCAGCCCGAGCGGGACGGCCTCCTTGGGTGAGGCAGGGCAAGAGAACACGGGGGCTCTACCGCCTTGCATAGGGCCGAGGGGGCCGCCTAAGCTCCACCGCCATGAAGATCAATCTGACGGTCAACGGTGTGGAGCACAGGGCCGATGTGGAGCCACGGCTCCTTCTCAGCGACTTTCTGCGGCATGGCCTGGAGCTTACGGGCACGCACGTCGGGTGTGAGCACGGGGTTTGTGGGGCATGCACGGTGCTGATGGATGGTGCGGCCGTTCGCTCGTGCCTGGTGTTCGCGGTACAGGCCGACGGGTGCGAGCTCGACACGGTGGAGGGGTTGGCGCCCGGTGGAGGCGAGCTACACCCCATTCAGGACGCCTTCCGGGAGGCGCATGGACTCCAGTGCGGCTTCTGCACCCCGGGCATCCTGATGACGCTGGTGTCCTTCCTGCGGGAGAACCCCGACCCGACCGATGCCCAGGTGCGTGTCGCCCTTTCCGGGAATCTGTGCCGCTGCACGGGTTACCAGAACATCGTGGCCGCTGCCCGCCTTGCGGCATCGAAGATGCTCGAGGTCGAGGTCTGATGGGCGCCCATCCGCATGTCGGCAGGGGGGTCCTGCGCAACGAGGACCCGCAGCTCCTCACGGGCCGCGCGATTTTCGTGGACGACGTTCACCTCGCAGGCACCCTGCACGCGGCCTTCCTGCGCAGTGATTTCGCCCACGGCCGGCTCCTGGGCGTCGACAGCTCGGCAGCCAAGCGACGTGAGGGAGTGATCGCGGTCTACACGGCGGACGATCTGGGCGACTACTGGTGCCACGGACCGCTGCTGGTTCCACCTCCACCCATCGAGGGCCTCACGTTCAACGCGGCCACGCTGGTGCCTCTCGCGCGCGACAGGGTCGTACACGTGGGGGAGCCCATCGCGGTAGTCGTGGCCGAGAGTCGCTACATCGCAGAGGATGCGCTCGAGGACATCGTCGTGGACATCGAGCCCCTCCCCGTCGTGGTGGGCTTGAAAGAGGCCCTCGCTCCCGATTCGCCGGTGATCCACGAGTTCTTGGGGACCAATGTGGCCGCGCACGCCGTCCAACAAAAAGGCGACTATGAAGCGGCAAAGGCCGGCGCCCACAGAGTTCTGTCGCGGAAGTTCAGCTATGACCGGGGCGTGGCCGGATCGATGGAGAATCGCGGTATTCTGGCTGACTGGAACGCCCGCAACGAGGAGTTGACGGTCTGGGACACCACTCAGGCCCCCATCCCAATCCGTAACGGCCTCGCCGATCGCTTGGGGCTCCTTCAGTCCCAGGTCCGAGTCGTGGCCCCCTTCTTGGGCGGGGGCTTCGGCCCGAAGATGATGATGTTCTACCCGGAGGAATTGTTGATCCCCTGGATCAGCGTCCGCCTCGGGCGGCCCGTGAAGTGGATCGAAGATCGTGCGGAGAGTTTCTTCGCCACCACCAACGAACGGCTTCAGCTTCATGAGGCGGAGCTGGCCGTCGATTCCGAGGGCCGGATTCTGGGCGTGAAGGATGTCTTCTTGCACGACTCCGGCGCGTACGACCCCTACGGGCTGACGGTGCCCATCAACACGCAGTGCACGCTACTCGGGCCATATCGGGTGCCCAACTACTACAGCGAGTTCACGGCCGTCTTCACCAACAAAACCATCGTGACCCCGGTTCGGGGCGCCGGCCGCCAGCACGGCGTGTTCGTCATGGAGCGTCTGCTCGACTTCGCCGCCAAAGAACTCGGCATCGACCGGGTCGAGATCAGGGCCCGCAACTTCCTCACACCGGACGAGTTTCCTCACGACCACGAAATACTCTTTCAGGACTCGGCCCCGCTGGTGTATGACAGCGGCGATTATCTCCCGGCACTAGCGAAGGCGGCCGAAATGATCGGCTATCGCGAGTTCTTGGACGTGGAGCAGCCCAAGGCGCGCGAAGCTGGACGGCGGATCGGCATTGGCATCGTCTCGTATGTGGAGGGCACGGGGATCGGGCCATACGAGGGCGCCCGTGTGTGCGTGGAACCGAGTGGCAAGGTCCGGCTCGCCACCGGGGTGGGAACGCAGGGACAGGGGCACTTCACGACGTTCGCCCAGATCGTCGCCGATCAACTCGGTGTCGGTGTCAACGACGTGCACGTGGTCACCGGCGACACTCGGGAGTTCCACTGGGGAACGGGCACGTTCGCGAGCCGGGGCATCGTGGTGGCCGGAAGCGCGTGTCACGAAGCGGCGATCGTGGTGAGGAAGAGGATTCTGTCGTTGGCGAGCGAGGCGCTGGAGGCCGCGGAGGGCGACCTCGAGCTCGCCGACGGTGCCGTGCGGGTCAAAGGCTCTGATCTTTCGATCTCACTGGGCGAGCTCGCCCTGCGGGCCAATCCCCTGCGCGGGGCGGTCGCGCCGGGTGCCGAACCCGGCTTGGAGGCGACGTCGTACTTC
>BTRA01000209.1:0-3247 GCA_036986155.1 Gemmatimonadota bacterium
CCCCCACCCCGCCCCCGTGTCCCACGCGTTCTGTGTCAGCGCCTCCAGCCAGATACTGACGTCGGCGAGGTCTGCCAGGCTTGGGGTGAACAGAAAAGCCAAGCCCGCGCTCGCACCCGGAAGCGTGACCGCCCTGATGGCGAGCACGACCAGAAGAATGATCAGGCTCGGAATCAAGAAGCGAGCGGCCGTCTCAATCCCTTTGACGCCCCTCGAAACCACGAAGACGCCCATCGAAACGGCCACCACGTGGGTTACGACCGCCCCCGGAGAGCCCGCGAAACCGTCCCAGAACGCGCCCGGCGTGGCAGCCGGGACATCACCGGCGAGCGTGGCCACGAAGAACCGGATCGTCCACCCCATGACCACGCTGTAGTAGAACATGATTGCCGTGGCCACGAAGGCCACCCAGGCGCCCATCCATGCGAAACCGGGGCCGATGGTCTTGATGAAGGACCCGATGGTACCCTGGCGCGTCCCCTTGCCCATCGCAAACTCGAGAATGAGCAGGGGTACCGACCAAATGAGGAGAAACACCACCCAGGCAACCAGGAAGGAGCCGCCGCCGTTCGACGCCGCGATGCGAGGGAAACGCCAGATGTTTCCAGTGCCGACAGCCATGCCCAGCATGGCCAGGAGCATCCCCCACCGAGAACTGAAAACCTGAGAATTGGATGCCACTGGGAGCCCCTTCTGTGGGATGAGCGGGTCAGGGCCGTAAGGACGCTCGACACGCGGTCGTCCGGGAGAAGATAGTGAGTGCCCGCCCTCGGACAATCCCGCGCAACCCGGCAACGACAACGACTTGAGCCGTTTCGGTTGGCAAGGAGGCTCTCGTCGAGCCTCCAAAGCACGTTTGACCCACCCCAGGCTGCCTTCCCACGGCTGAATCACCGCCTACGATAGCATTGCACTGGGCGCCTCGAGTCCCGATAGTACTCGCGAGGATTCGCCTTCGGGTATGCCGGTACTCGCCACCGTGAAGTTGGGCCAGAGTGCACTCCAAGCCTCGGACTTAGGGGTTGTTCATAGGCGGTTCTGCGAAGAAAAGAGTGCCCGGAACGGAAAGAAATGTTCGTGAGTGGTGCGGAGAAGCAGAAAGAACGCCCTATCCAAGCCAGATCGGGTCTGGCATGGACCTAGCAACGTGAGATCTACGGTTTTTCCTGGCTGGCCTTCCGTCAGAGATGTGACACGCGAATCCGCGCTGGCGCCAAGGCCCTCAACCTGGTGAGGTCTGGAGCGATGGACAGATATGGATTCGAACGGAGGTGGGCGCGGCGATACCGCCCCGACTTCCATGCCCTTTCGCTCCGATGCCTGAGGTTCCCGAAGCACATGAAGAAATCTGGATTCACCCTCCTGGAAGTACTCATCGTGGTCGTGGTCATCGGGCTTTTGGCCGGCATCACTTTCCCCCGGATTGGGGGCATCCAGAACAAGTTCGCCTTGCGGGGCGCGGTCAACTCGTTCATGAGTTCGCACTCGCTCGCCAGGGCCATTGCGATCCGGCAGGGTGGGGTGGCGGAGCTTCACATCGACCCCACCAACGATCGGTTCTGGGTCGAGGTGGATACGAGCCTCGCGGGCTCGGGGGTGATGGATACGATCGGCCTCGTGGTCGATCTCTCGGAGTCGAGGGTAACACTGACGAGCACGCAGACATTGCTCTGCTTCGATGGCAGGGGCCTGCCCAGTTCGGCTGCCGGCTGCGCTACGAGCGGAGTGGTAGTGGCCTTCAACAGGGAAAATGAAGGCGACACGATTCGAATGACGGTCTTGGGGAAGATTTTAAGATGAACGGACGACAGGGGTTCACACTGGTCGAGGTCGTGATAGCGGTGCTGATCTTCGCACTTCTCATGGGTGGCCTGGTGAGCGCCGGCGTAGTGGCCAGCAGTCAGCTCATCGTAAGCCAGAACGACGTACGGGTCTGGAAGGCTGCCACCTATCAATTGGAAAAATTGGTCGCTGGGGGCTATACCGACCTGGTATCCGGGAGCGATACCGTCCAGGGGTTCGCAACGGCCTGGACCGTTACGGGAACAAACCCCAAGAAGGTCCTGCTCGTGATCGATCGAAAGACACTGTCGGGCGACGTCAGACCCGACTCCTTCGTAACCTACCTCGCGAGTCCGTGATGAGCATGCTGATGAATAATCACACGACGCCCCGAGAGGGCGGCTTTACCATCATCGAGCTCCTCGTCGTCAGCGTCGTTGGACTCGTCGTTGTGCTGGGGGCCTATCAGCTACTCGTCAGCCAATCCCGGATGCTCACCCAGCAGCGCGAGCTCGTCGATGCCCGCGACAGCGCCCGGGGAGGCGCGACGCTTCTCGCCTGGGAACTCAAGTCCGTCTCGGCGTCCGGGGGTGACCTGTACGCCATCGACCCGGACTTCCTGGTTATCCGGTCCGTTCAGGCGACCGGTGTGATCTGCTCGTGGTCCGATACCGGCGCCGGCGAAAGCCAATACGGCCTACGACAGACGTCGGGACAGTTCTCCGGCACCGTGAATGACAGTGCCATGATCTTCTCCGTCATCGACAATACCTGGGGCGCGTACAATGTGACGAGCGCGTGGACCGGGTCCGACGCTTGGACCGCCGGTAGCCCCGTCTGTTTCTGGGGAGACAGCACGACGGCGGCCCCGAGGCCCGAGGCAGCGATCGAGATCGATACCACGGCGGCGCTGGCGAATTTGGAGGTGGGGGGCCCGGTCCACGTCTTCAGAAAGACGACGTACGCGCTCTCGCAGAGAAACGGACGGTGGTGGCTAGGTCGACAGGTGGGAACGTCCGCGTGGGAGCTCCTCACCGGACCAATGCGCTCGCCTACCAACGGCGGTCTAACCTTCAGGTACTATGACGCGGTCGGTGACCCGACGACGAATCCCCTGGCCGTGGTCCGCGTAGAGTTCACGTTGCGCGCGGAGAGTTTTGGGAGTGTCTCACCAGGGGGAGCGACGGGGGGCGTCGTGGAGGATTCCACGACGACCACGGTGTTCCTGAGGAATACTTCCTGAGGAGGGCCTGGGCTTCCACGGTCAACAACGAGTAGGAGTCGAACACGTGCTTACGTTTCCAGATATCACCCTCCAAGGCGGGACGAGGATGTCACTGGCTGACAGGAGAGGCTTCGCCCTCCCGGCGGTTCTCCTGCTGCTGATGGTGCTCAGCATCATCTCGGTGTTCTTCCTCGTGAGCAGCGGCGACCAGCAGAGGGCCGGCCGGGCCATGCGCGAGTC
>BTRA01000210.1:0-3246 GCA_036986155.1 Gemmatimonadota bacterium
CGAGTATCGCAGGCCTCGACGTAGACGCTTTTGGTTGGGTCGCCGACAAGATTTCGGGAGACAAGGTGAAAGCCCTCCGGAGTGACGACCCCATTGCCGCACGTTATGTGGATGAAATACAGAAGTTGACGAACTACGTAGACCAGGCATGAGGACCGATGGAGTTTTCTAGCAAGGAGATCATCATATGAAGCGGGCAGTAATCGGATTGGCCCTTGTTGCGTTGAGTGGTTGCGGTTACAACCGCATTCAGACCTACGACGAAGAGATCAACGCATTCGAGAGTCAGATAGAAGTGCAACTGCAGAGGCGTTCTGATCTGATCCCCAATCTCGTCGCAACGGTCCGGGGCTTCGCCGATCAAGAGGAGGAAGTGTTCACTTCGATCGCCGAGGCTCGTTCCCGCCTGGGTGGTGCGATCCAATCGGGAGACCTGGGCAAGATGGCGGCAGCCAATCAGACCCTTACGCAGGGGTTGGGACGCCTGCTCGTAATATCCGAGGCATACCCGGAGTTGCGCTCGAACCAGAACTTCATGGAGTTGCAGGTTCAGTTGGAAGGCACCGAAAACAGGATTGCAACGGCGCGGCAGGATTACAATGACGCTGTGCGAACCTATAACGGCTTCATTCGGCGATTCCCGCAAGTGCTGACTGCCAAGGTGACCGGTGCCGATGCGAGAGAGTATTTCGAAGTTACCTCTGAAGCAGTGCGAGAGGTGCCGACTGTGAGTTTCGACTGAGGGAAGGAAGCTTGTATCCACTGGGTTCGGGGACCGTCGCAATGGGCGTTCACGACGCTCTGGCGTGGATCCGGGAGAGGGTCGCTGGCTGAATCGTTAGGCTGCGGCCCGTCCAGCGAACCGCCCGAGGGTCCTCCGCACCCGACTAAGCGGTGCACATAGGGTCGAGCTCACTCCAGCAGCCCGTGCTTCTTCCGTTTCTCCCAGAGGTTCTTGCGGGAGATACCGAGGCTCTCGGCGGTCCTCTGGATGTTGTCGTCGAACCGCTCGAGCTCTCTCCGGATGTACTCCTTCTCGACTTCGGGAAGCGTGAGGCCGTCCGCTATGCGGGGCCGGGAATCGCCCGAAGCCGAGTCTCGAGAGTCGGAGGGGCCGAATCCCAAGGGAGGTAGATCGCCGAGCGTGAGGTCGGGCCCGGAGGCGAAGATCATGGCCCGCTCGATCACGTTTCTGAGTTCTCGCACGTTGCCCGGCCAACTCCACCCCTGGAGCGTCTCGAGAGCCGCGGGCATGATGGTGGCGATCTGCTTGCGGAACTCTCGATTGAAGGCCGACCTGAAGTGTTCGGCCAGGATGGGGATGTCCTCGCGGGTATCGCGTAGCGGCGCGAGCGTGTGGGTCGCCACACCGATCCGGTAGTAGAGGTCGGCCCGGAAGGTGCCGTCCTCGATCAGTTTCGTGAAACTCCTGTTGGTCGCGGTGATGAGCCGAATCTGAACCTCGATCTCGTCGGTGCCACCCAGCCTGCGGAATCGGCGGGACTCGAGAAAGCTGAGGAGCTTGGCCTGAACCTCGGCAGGGAGGTCTCCGACCTCGTCCAGGAAGAGCGTGCCGCCGTCCGCCAACTCGACCAGTCCGCGCTTGGATTCGCGGGCGTCGGTAAAGGCGCCGCGCATGTATCCGAACAGCTCCGCCTCGAGCAACGCGGGGGGCAGGGCGGAGCAGTTGATCTCCACGAAACGCCGGCCCGCCTGTGCGCTGGAGTAGTGGATCGTCTGGGCTACGAGGTTCTTACCGGTCCCGCTCTCGCCGAGAAGTAGGACCGTAGCGTTGGGAACGTCGGCCACCTGCCTGATGAAGGCGCGTGTCTCCTCGGTCTTCGGATGGTTACCCAGGATGGCCCCCGGCGAGTACTTGGCCTGCCGCTCCTGGTTCAGCGACTCCGCTTCCTCCCGGAGTGGACGCTCCTCGAGCGCCCGGAGCATGAGCGTCTCCAACTCGTCCAGGTTCGGGGGCTTGAGCAGGTACTCGTTCGCGCCGGCCTTCAGGGCCTTGATGGCCGACTCGATGTGGCCGTGGGCGGTGATGACGAAGATGGGCAGCAGGGGCCACGACGCGCGCAGCCGCCGGCACACCTCGATGCCGTCCATATGGGGCATTCGGAGGTCCGTGAGCACGACATCCGGAAGCTCGGTGGTGATCGCCTCCAGCGCCTCCTTCGGGTCGGCGAACGTGCGCACGCGGAACTCGTCGTTCCGCATGAGAAAGGCGGACACCATCGTGCTGAAGACGGGGTCGTCCTCGATGACGTACACGCGTGGTCCCATGCCCGCGAATGTGCCGCCGATCAGGCCCGCTTCACAAGGAGGGCGTCAGAGGGATCGTATTTTCAACTCGAGTGGGTGAGGGTGAGGATATGGTGGAGGATCCGGTGGGGGATCTGGTGGGATGGCTCAGGCGGGATGGCTCAGGCGGCGATCTCCGTCTTCCCGCCGTGGAAGGCGCGGGCCCGCAGCCGTCGATGCTTCCAAACGTCCCATCCAGCCCTTGACAGATTTCAGGAGCCGTACTCGGTGGCATCCGGGATGCCACCCTGGAACGCTCCTCGGTGTACCCCCGACGCCGCCTCCTGGCCGTAGTCGGGCAAGGGGGGCGATTGCATCCTGAAACCCCCGTTTCAGGCGACATGGCGCGAGTCTTAGGCCCAAGAAGTAGCCGATTATATTTCGGGGTCTATTCGGTAGTCGCCGTGGTCGATAACCACGGCGGTCGCTCAGCGGTCGTTCAGCGGTCGTTCACACGAACGGGAGGCCCCCATATGCTCAGCTACGCCCGCCGCAGGACCCGTCTCGCCCTCGTCCGGGAATCGCGGCCCGTGGGGCCCAGGGGCCCCGGGTGGGATCGTTACTCCGACGGGGCCTCCGCATGGTCCACCGTCCACCCCAACGTCCACCCCGTGGTCCACCCCGTCGAACGCGAGGACCCCTTCGAGAACGCCGACGCTCTCGACGAACTCGCCCATGAGATCGCCACCTTGGCCGCCCACATCCACGCCGCGACCCAACGGCTGCTCGAACTGATCGGCGAGTTCGATCGGCGGCAGGGTTGGGAGCTGGGAGGGCACCGTTCGTGCGCGCACTGGCTGGCGTTTCGCACCGGGATTGATCTCGGCACCGCCCGAGAGAAAGTGCGTGCGGCCCGTGCGCTCGAGGACCTCCCGGAGACGAGCGCTTCGATGGCCAGGGGCGAGCTTTCGTTTTCGGCCGTGCGGGCTCTCACGCGTG
>BTRA01000211.1:0-3152 GCA_036986155.1 Gemmatimonadota bacterium
CATCCGGCGAACCATGTGTACCATGTCGGTCGTTTCGTCCATCACGATCACCGAGGCGCACCCCAGCATTGAACCCGCCTCTACCACACCCTCGTAGTCGAGCCTGCAGTCCGCGCATTCGACGTCTGAGAGGATCGGTACCGAACTCCCACCGGGGATCACCGCCTTGAGTGCGTTGTCATCGCGAATCCCACCGCACACCTCGTAGATCAACTCGGAGAGCGGAAAGCCCAACGGCAGCTCGTAATTGCCCGGCCGCTTCACGTGGCCGCTCACACAAAAGAGCTTCGTGCCCGGGCTTTTCTCGGTTCCCCACTGTCGATACCAGTCACCACCGTTCGCCAAGATGTGGGGCACGGCCGACAAGGTCTCGACGTTGTTGATGGTCGTGGGCATACCGAACAGACCCGCGGCGGCCGGGAATGGGGGTTTGATCCTGGGCTGCCCACGATCTCCCTCCAGAGAGTTCATGAGCCCGGTCTCTTCGCCGCAGATGTAGGCCCCGGCGCCAACGTGCACAGTCAGGTCGATCGTCTGTCCCGAGCCCAACGCATCCGAGCCGATGACGCCCGCCTCGTAGGCCTCCTCCACGGCCCGCGCCAACACCTGGGTCGCCTCGAAGAACTCACCACGGCAGTAGACATAGACGTGCTCCGCCTGGATCGCGTGCGCGGCGATCAGACACCCTTCGATGAGTTGGTGGGGAGTCCATCGGATCAGCTCACGGTCCTTGAACGTCCCCGGCTCCGACTCGTCGGCATTGCAGCACAGGTAGTGGGGCTTCTCGCGCTCCTTGGGCATGAAGCTCCACTTGATACCCGCCGGAAAGCCCGCTCCACCCCGTCCGCGGAGCCCGGACTCCTTGACCACTTCGATGACGTCCGCCGGACTCATGGCGAGGGCTTTTTCGAGCGCGGCGTACCCCCCGCGGGCCTTCCATCCGGCAAGCGTTCTGGCCTCTGGATCTCCGAAATACTTGGTGAGGACCGGGACTTCCGAGTCGTGACTGTAGGGATAGCCCACGCTCAGGTCCCCTCCCCTTCACCATCGGTATCGACCGTCGACTTGAGATGCTCCAGAAGCTCCGGCACACTCTTGGCCGTGAGGTTTTCATAGTAGCTGGAGTTGATCTGCACGCAGGTC
Organism: Gemmatimonadota bacterium; assembly: GCA_036986155.1. Taxonomy (GTDB): domain Bacteria; phylum Gemmatimonadota; class Gemmatimonadetes; order Longimicrobiales; family Gaopeijiaceae; genus JACZXQ01. Next base: position 1,144 of record BTRA01000211.1, read on the forward strand.
GGGAAACCACATGCGGCGAGACATTCCGCCTCGATGACGGTGAAGTTGCCGTCTCGGGACGTCTCGCCGAGTTCCGTGTCGGCGTACGCGAGGAAGGCCTCCAGCACATCTTCAGCCCCACACAGATTGCAGCTGATGTTGGTGCAGACCTGTACCAGGAAACGCCCGACCGGCTGCTTGTTGTACATCGTGTAGAATGTCGTCACGCCGCGCACGTAGGCGGGCGGTAGCTCCAGGAGCGATGCGACGTCATCCATGGTCTGGGGCGAGATATGCCCGCGCACTTCCTGCGCGAGATTCAACGTCGGGAGCAGAGCGGCCCGCAGATTCGGGTAACGCGTCTTGATCTTCTCGAATCGCTCCAGATAGGGTCCCTCGAAGAGGGGCGCATCGGGGTTCCGCTCCACGAGCATATACGGATAGCTGCTCGCCCCGGCCGGGTGGCCGCCCTCAGTAGGACGGGTGCCCACGTAATCCTGCCCCCGCACCTGAGCTTCGGTGAGCTCATACTCGCCCGTGTTTCCGGCCCATCCTGGGTTCTTGAACGGAGGCCCGTCGCTCATCGGTCGATCTCTCCGAGGACGATGTCCAGGCTGGCGTTGATCATGATCAGGTCGGACACCAAGTGTCCCTCCGACAGCTTGGCGATAACCGACAGGTTCACGAACGAGGGGGGTCGTATCCGCCAGCGCACCGGCTTCGGCCCGCCGTCGCCGACCACGTACATACCCAACTCGCCTTTCGAGCCCTCCACCGCGAAATAGCAGTCCTCGGCCGGCGCCGGGATCCCTTCGGTAATGAGCTTGAAGTGGTGAATCATGGACTCCATGTCGCTCATGCAGTCTGTCTTGCTGGGAAGCGTAATCCGCGGATCCTCGACGTCGATGGGACCGTCCGGAAGGCGGTCGAGCGCCTGGTGCAGGATGCGCACGCTCTGGGCCATCTCCTCCATTCGGACCAGATAACGATCGTAACAGTCGCCATGTTGCCCGACAGGTACCTCGAAATCGTAGGTCTCGTAGTCGTAGTAAGGTGCGTCCTTCCGCAGGTCGTACTCGACCCCGGTCGCTCTTAGGTTCGGTCCGGTAAGTCCGCAATTCACCGCGTCTTCGGGGGAGATTACGCCCACGTCCTGGGTTCTCCCGAGGTGGATCGCATTGGTGGTCAGCAGCTGATGGACCTCATCCAGGGTGTTCGGGAACGTGTTGCAGAACTCACGTACCGACTCGGCCCAGCCCTCGGGTAGGTCGGCCATCATACCGCCGATACGCGTGGCCGAGGTGGTGATGCGGGCGCCGGTCAGGGACTCGTGCAGCGTGTAAATCCGCTCGCGCTCCTGGAACGCGTATAGGAATGGTGTGAACGCTCCGACATCGATGGCGGCCGTGCCCAGCCAGAGGAGGTGGCCGAAGATCCTGTCCAACTCCATGAGGATCACACGCACGACCTTACAGCGCTCGGTGACCTCGATGCCCATCAGCTTCTCTACTGCCATCACGTAGGCGCAGTTGTAAATGAGCGGTGCCAGGTAGTCCATACGGTCGGTGAGCGGCACGATTTGATTCCAGGTCCTGTACTCGCCGAGTTTCTCGAATCCGGTGTGCAAGTACCCGATGTCCGGTGTCACCTTCAACACCGTCTCGCCGTCGAGTTCGCAAATCAGCCGTAGCACCCCGTGCGTAGCCGGGTGCTGCGGACCGATGTTTATGAGCATATGCTCCGAGTCCAGACCCGGCTCCGGTAGATCGAGGGCTACCTCCAAACCCTGAGTCGGGCGAAAGTCCATGCCCGCCTCCGGGTTTCGGCTTACCGAGTATTCGATCGTCCTTCGCGCCATCGCTCGTCGTCCCGCCGGCCGTCAGGCCGGCTCACTCTCGGTGGGGGGTTCGACGTGGTCGGGCCCGCCCGGCGCGCCACCCACGTCGAAATCCGCTGGGCTGTAGTAATGCTCCGGATTCTGGACGAGGGCGCGGCGTGTTTGCTCGGCCCTCGAAAACCGTCCCCGAAGG